>NZ_JADMUH010000009.1 GCF_015546995.1 Streptococcus infantis | reverse complement strand
CGAACACAGAAGTTAAGCCCTAGAACGCCGGAAGTAGTTGGGGGTTGCCCCCTGTGAGATATGGAAGTCGCTTAGCTCGAGGGAGTTTAGCTCAGCTGGGAGAGCATCTGCCTTACAAGCAGAGGGTCAGCGGTTCGATCCCGTTAACTCCCATAGGTCCCGTAGTGTAGCGGTTATCACGTCGCCCTGTCACGGCGAAGATCGCGGGTTCGATTCCCGTCGGGACCGTAATAACGAAAGTTATTTGACTCGTTAGCTCAGTTGGTAGAGCAATTGACTTTTAATCAATGGGTCACTGGTTCGAGCCCAGTACGGGTCATATTTGCGGGTTTGGCGGAATTGGCAGACGCACCAGATTTAGGATCTGGCGCTTAACGGCGTGGGGGTTCAAGTCCCTTAACCCGCATAATAGAAATCAGCCGGCTTAGCTCAGTTGGTAGAGCATCTGATTTGTAATCAGAGGGTCGCGTGTTCAAGTCATGTAGCCGGCATTTTTTTTAATATAAACCAGAGTCGATGCGAACGTAGTTCAGTGGTAGAACACCACCTTGCCAAGGTGGGGGTCGCGGGTTCGAATCCCGTCGTTCGCTTATAGAGGCCGGGGTGGCGGAACTGGCAGACGCACAGGACTTAAAATCCTGCGATTGGTAACGATCGTACCGGTTCGATTCCGGTCCTCGGCATATATTGAAGAGCACCCTTAGCTCAACTGGATAGAGTACCTGACTACGAATCAGGCGGTTAGAGGTTCGACTCCTCTAGGGTGCATTAAACATTTACTTCGGGAAGTAGCTCAGCTTGGTAGAGTACTTGGTTTGGGACCAAGGTGTCGCAGGTTCGAATCCTGTCTTCCCGATTGATGGCGGTGTAGCTCAGCTGGCTAGAGCGTCCGGTTCATACCCGGGAGGTCGGGGGTTCGATCCCCTTCGCCGCTATAATGATCTTGTTGGACCTTTAGCTCAGCTGGTTAGAGCTCTCGGCTCATAACCGAGTGGTCGTAGGTTCAAGTCCTACAAGGTCCATTGGAATGATGGAGGATTACCCAAGTCCGGCTGAAGGGAACGGTCTTGAAAACCGTCAGGCGTGTAAAAGCGTGCGTGGGTTCGAATCCCACATCCTCCTTTATTTATTATTAACGCGGGATGGAGCAGCTCGGTAGCTCGTCGGGCTCATAACCCGAAGGTCGTAGGTTCAAATCCTGCTCCCGCAATATTGGCTCGGTAGCTCAGTTGGTAGAGCAATGGATTGAAGCTCCATGTGTCGGCGGTTCGATTCCGTCTCGCGCCATATTTTTATATATTTATGCGGGTGTAGTTTAGTGGTAAAACTACAGCCTTCCAAGCTGTTGTCGCGAGTTCGATTCTCGTCACCCGCTTTGAACTTTGTTCATTACCAAGTTTTTAACTTGGGCGCGTAGCTCAGGTGGTTAGAGCGCACGCCTGATAAGCGTGAGGTCGGTGGTTCGAGTCCACTCGTGCCCATTAATAGGAGAATTACTCAAGAGGCTGAAGAGGACGGTTTGCTAAATCGTTAGGTCGGGTAACCGGCGCAAGGGTTCGAATCCCTTATTCTCCGTAATGAAAGAGCTTTTTAGCTCTTTTTTTATTTTCCCTTTTTTCATATTTTAAATCAGTTATTGCTTTTTAAGTTTTATTCTTTTATGTTAAAGTTTTTTATATTTGATATAATGTAAGAGAGATTTAAGCATTATTTTTCTGTAACTATTAAGGAGAATGCTATGGAGAATAAAAAAGTATTAGGATCTTTCTTTGTTCTTGTTCTAAGTTTATTTACATTTGGTTGTAGGAGTCAAAATGTTGAAATTTCTAGTAAGGATAGCAGCTTATCGTCTTCTACTAGTCAGTCTACAACGAATGAATCATCTAAGAAAGATTATAAAGAATTATACAAGTCGATTTTTGATGATTACCAAAAAATTCTTTCTACACCTAAGGATACAGCTAAAATTCTAGATCTTTATAAAAATCTGAATACAACTGATCGGCCTATTGATAGTTGGGCACTTGAAAATGCAGTTTATCAAGCGGATAAGATGCGCTATGTCTATACAGACCTTAATCAAGATGGTGTAGAGGAATTATTAATAGGCGTCGAGCAATCTAATGGTGATTATTTTATTTCGGGTCTTTATTATCTTGTAAATGAGAAACCGATACTTTTAGCAGAAGGTTTTGTAGCGGGCCATGGTGGTGCTAGAAATTCTATGAATATCTATAAGGATGGAGATATACTAGAATTAAGCTGGTCCTCTGGATCAGGTGAAGGCAGAGGGGTACTTTATCATATGAATCCGAACCAGCAAGCAGCAAATAAAATTCAGGAACAGAACATTCGTGTTCCAGGTAACAAAAGTTTGCACTCTGACTTTGGTAAGACAGAAGCCGAATTAATGAACTTCAAGCAACTAGATTGGCAGAAATTTGAAAGCTCTACTAGCACGACAATTTCGGGAGAAAAGCAGAAAGCACCATGGAATCCCAACAAATCTGCCAAACTAGAAGCTTTTATAAAGGGCTGGGGAGAAAGACTAGGACAACCCAATTACCAAAAGGGAATCGCAGGAGGAGATGTGGGGGCTGACCATCTCTATACACTTAGGGATGATGGACCAAGTGAGAAAATGAATGCTGAGTATACGGATACAGGTCTAGGAAATGCCCAGTACCGAATTGTAGAGCGTTATAGTAATTGGGATAAATACCCGGATGTGCATAGTTACTTCTTTGCGATAACTAACACAGGAGAAACGATTGTTTTTCATTCACCAACGACAAATGGTGGAATCATGTACTTAAAACCGACAGAAAATACAGAGATCCAAGCAGAGTTTAAACGTTTGGTAGAAGAAGAGTAAAAGATAAAGAGTTTAGTTTTGACTAGACTCTATTTTTTAATATCTCTTTCTATCATTTTCATACTCTTTGAGTATTTAATGGTATACTAGGGTTACATAAAATTATAAAGTATTATTTGATGATAGTATAATTTAGGAGAATATGATCTATGACTAAATGTGTAAAGTTTCGTAGTATTTTTTATAGATATGTTTTATTCATAATTGTTTTGTTTTTTCTAGACTTTAATCAAATTGTTGGTCGAGGATTTCAAACGATAACATTTTATGATTACGCTTTTAGTTTTGATAAAACACAGTTAGTGCATTTCCTTCTTTTATTGCTTTTACTTGGTATCGGCATACATTTTCTTTTCCCTTGGAAATTTTATATTACACAGGATGGTATTTACCTTAGAAGATTGGATTTATTTGTTCCTTGGAGTGATATCAGTGGAGTTTCCCATGTTTGGATTAACAAGGCGAGTAATTTTAGTAGTGGGCTTATTTTTTATAATCATAAATGTTTGGTTTTCTATCGTAATAATTATAAACCAATTTGTATTTATAATACTTCTTTATTAGCCTTATTTCTTGTCAAACTCTTTAATCCTCAGATAAAGACGAATATCTTATCGGCTAGTTTTGCTACGGGTTTCAATATTCTATTGAATACATCAATTGTCTGTTACCTTTACTTTCTTGATTTAAAAACTCTTAGTTTTAGTTCTTTTTTACTTTTTTGCTTACTCTATTTTATAAAAATTTTTATCATTCCTTTATGGTTGGTTTATAGTCAAAATTCTAAGTACGGTCCTTATCTGGCTCATAGCACTTTCTTTAAGAGGAATGCTTCTGATGTGATTCATGTTTAATTTTATTAAAATGTTGACTTTCTACTTTTTGGTAGGAAGTTTTTTATTATTTCTATATCGAAATAGTTGACAGATGTAACAGGCAGTGGTACAATGACTTTAATATTTCGATATAGAACAAAAAAGGAGACAAAATGGACAAGATGTTAGGAGGTTACCAAGCTCTACAGATTCGATTGTTAAATGGGCGTATCTTTCAAAAACTCTTGGGTAAGGAACCAGATGCTCAATATAGAAGTGAACAAGGGAAAATTTTAACGATTTTGTGGAAGCAAGACTTGGGGTGCGCTACTGCGACCGATATCGCTCTTGCGACAGGTCTAGCCAATAATACATTGACCAGTATGGTTAAGAAATTGGAAGAACAAGGCTTGGTCACGATTCAACCTTGCACGCAGGATAAAAGGAAAAAATATATCTCTTTGACAGACCTTGGTTGGGCGCAAAAAGAAATTGGGGACCGTGTCAGCAAGGAACTGGGAGACATTTTTTATCAAGGTTTTTCAGATCAAGAAATCCGAGAATTTGAGGAGTATCAAGAGCGTATAATCTCAAATCTAAAAGCTAAAGAAAATGATTTGTAGGGAAAGGAAGTAACAGTTATGATCGGAATTACAGGTGTAACAGGGAACTTAGGCTCCTATGTTGCTAATCTTGTCGATAAGAAAGGAATCGCTTCAGTCCATCTAGCACGAAGCCCAGAGCGTGCAAAAGTCTACGCGTCTGCGGAGATCCGTAAAATAGTGTATGCCAATACTCCAGAGGTGGTTGAGGCTTTAAAGGGTATCGATATCTTGTTGATGGTTTCTGCTCGGGAAAATCCAGAGCGTGTCAAGGAGCACAAGGAGTTTTTAGATGCTGCAAAGCTGGCGGGGGTGCAACATATCGTTTATACCTCTTTTTATGGGGCAGATGAGAAGGCAACGTTCACTTTGTCTCGAGATCATGCCCAGACGGAAGCCTATATCAAGGAGTTAGGGTTCACCTATACTTTTTTGAGAGATAATTTTTACTTGGATTTCTTGATTGATATTGCGCTTGAAAATGGAGAGATTCGTGGTCCGGCTGGCAGTGGCCTTGTATCAGCTGTTGCCCGTAAGGACACATCTAGGGTTGCAGCAGAGATTCTTTTAAATCCTAAGGAGTGGGAAAATCAAGCCTTGAATCTGACAGGGCCAGAGGATCTTTCCATGGAAGAAATCGTATCGCTTCTCTCAAAGGAGACCGGTAAGAACATCACGTATCTAGATGAATCAGTAGAAGAAGCCTATGAGTCACGAAAAAAATGGCCAGCACAAACTTGGGAGTACGATGCCTGGGTCAGTACCTATACAGCGATTAAAGCTGGCGAACAGGCTGGGGTTTCAACAGATATCGAAAAAGTCCTAGGGCATCCAGCAAGCAGCCTTTTGGATATTCTTAGAGATAGAAAACTTATTGAGGAAAAAAATGATTGAATACAAACATGTAGCCTTGCGCTATACAGAAAAGGACATTTTAAAAGATGTCAATCTTCGCATTGAAAATGGAGAATTCATGGTGCTAGTGGGTCCTTCAGGATCTGGAAAGACCACTATGATCAAGATGATTAACCGTCTTTTGGAGCCGACAGATGGAAATATCTATATGGATGGGAAACGTATCAAGGACTATGATGAACGGGAGTTACGTCTCAGTACCGGCTATGTCCTTCAAGCCATTGCCCTATTTCCTAACTTGACAGTTGCGGAAAATATTGCTCTCATTCCTGAGATGAAGGGCTGGAGCAAGGAGCAAATCACCTCTAAAACAGAAGAACTCTTGAACAAGGTTGGCCTGCCTGCTGCAGATTATGCTCATCGTTTACCAAGCGAGTTATCAGGTGGAGAGCAACAGCGGATTGGCATTGTGCGGGCTATCATTGGGGAACCAAAAATCTTACTCATGGATGAGCCCTTTTCAGCCTTGGATGCTATCTCTCGCAAGCAGTTGCAAGCTCTCACCAAGGAATTGCACAAGGAGTTCGGTATGACTACCATCTTCGTAACCCATGATACGGACGAGGCCTTAAAGTTAGGGGATCGAATTGCAGTTTTGCAGGATGGAGAAATTCGCCAGGTGGCAGAACCTGAAACAATTTTACAAGCGCCTGCGACAGACTTTGTAGCGAACTTGTTTGGAGGTAACCTTCATGTCTAATTTTATTTCAACTTTTCAAGAACGTTTTAGTGAATGGGTAGCAGCTCTAGGACAACACTTGCAATTGTCTCTTTTGACCTTATTGGTTGCTATTTTTCTGACGATTCCTCTGGCGGTTTATCTAAATAGCCACAAAAAAGCGGCGAACTGGGTGCTACAAGTTGCGGGTATCTTCCAGACCATTCCCTCAATGGCTTTGTTGGGACTCTTTATTCCTTTCATGGGAATTGGAACCTTACCAGCCCTCACAGCCCTTGTCATTTACGCTATTTTCCCGATTTTGGAAAATACAATCACAGCCTTGAACGGCATTGATCCTAGTCTTGAGGAAGCAGGGATTGCTTTTGGAATGACCAAGTGGGAGCGACTCAAGAAGTTTGAAATTCCACTTGCCATGCCTGTCATTGTATCGGGGGTTCGTACAGCAACCGTTATGATCATTGGGACAGCGACTTTAGCCGCTCTTGTGGGAGCTGGAGGATTGGGCTCCTTTATCCTTTTGGGAATTGATCGTCGGAATGCTAGTCTCATTTTAATCGGGGCAATCTCATCAGCCATTTTGGCCATTCTCTTTAATGTTGTTCTCAAATGGTTAGAAAAGGCAAAGCTGCGTACAATTGTTGCAGCCTTTGCTGTTATGGTGCTTGGTTTGGGAGCGAGTTACGCTCCAAGCATCATTCCACATAATGAGAAAGACAATCTCGTCATTGCTGGGAAGTTAGGACCTGAACCTGAGATTCTCATGAATATGTATAAACTTCTCATCGAGGAAAATACGGATATGACGGTGACGGTTAAACCCAATTTTGGGAAGACAGACTTTCTTTACCAAGCGCTGAAAAAAGGGGACATTGATATCTATCCAGAATTTTCTGGAACAGTGACAGAGAGTCTCCTCCAACCATCTCCACAAATTGGGCATGACCCAGAAAAGGTTTACGAGGTGGCTCGTGACGGCATTGCCAAACAGGATCAACTAGCCTTTCTTAAACCCATGGCTTATCAAAATACTTATGCTATAGCAGTTCCTAAAAAAATTGCGCAAGAATATGGACTTAAGACGATTTCAGACTTGAAAAAAGTAGAAGGACAGCTCAAGGCGGGATTCACTCTGGAGTTTAATGACCGTGAGGATGGAAACAAGGGCTTGCAGTCTGTTTATGGATTGAATCTCAATGTGGCAACCATGGAACCAGCTCTTCGCTACCAAGCCATCCATTCAGGTGACATTCAAATTACAGATGCTTACTCAACGGATGCTGAAATTGCTAGGTATGACTTGATGATTTTAGAAGATGATCAACACCTCTTCCCACCTTATCAAGGGGCTCCACTCATGAAGGCTGAATTACTCGAAAAACATCCTGAATTGGAAGCAGTCCTCAATAAACTAGCCGGTAAAATCACCGAGAGCCAGATGAGTCAGATGAACTATCAGGTTGGTGTGGAAGGTCAATCGGCTGAAGAGGTTGCGCATGAGTTTCTCCTTCAAGAAGGAATACTTAAGCAATAATCAAAGGAGTATTAGTTTATGAGTATACAAAAAAGGATCAAAAGATCCTTTTTTATTGTACCAAGGCTAACAAGATGGTAAGCACCAGTGCAATTCCAATTCGAATCAGATGGTGGGCTGGATGGAAGTTTTCTTTTTGTTTGCCATTCCAATAGGCTCCGTAGCAAATTAATCCACAGCCAATCATCCAAAGAGATAGTGCGATAATCGGCAAAAAGAAGTAGAGGAAGATAGATAAGGTCGCAAAGCTACTTCCGATAAGGAGAAATGTATTTCCTAGAGTGTGATTCCCTTTTTTAACTTCAGACAGAGAAGCCAATAAGTGAAGAAGAACAAAAGCAAGGGCAAAGAAGGCCGTAAAAAAGCCGAGAAGAATGGGGAAGAACATAGGGTTTCCTTTCTAAGATATGATTGCCTGAGTACTATTTTTTATGACTGATTTTATGAAGAATCATAAATGATACTACAAGATTTAAAATAATAACCAATAAGGTAAAAAGAGAGTAACCATAAAGTTTAATTGGAAATTCATTTTTGAGATTGCAAAGAGCAAACAAACTCGTTAAAATGCCCGTCAACAATCCGGGCACATATTTTCGAATAACGACTGTCTGAATCAGATGTCCTAAGACATGGTAGATATAAGCGATTATGATGCTTGCGTAAATGCTATAGTTGTTAAACTGGTAACTAAGATATAGCGACGTCATTAGGATCAGAAATTGCTCTAAGACAATGGCATTGAAAGCAAAAGGAGTGTAATAAGATAGGATTCGATTGTTTGGATACTGGATTGATATTTTTTTGACAAAGGATGGCATCCAAACGATTTCTTCCAGTTCGTGAAGCATGAAGAGTGATGGAAATAGAAAGTAAAATTGCACGCTGGTCATTGAAAATACTCCCTTCTAGTTCGAGCCCACTTTTAAAATCTCCAAATAAAATTGGATCACTTCTTGTTCCGTGTAGGACTTGCCTTTTTTCAACCACCAGCTGAGGGTTTCGATGAAATGGCTGACGACCAAGTGTTTGAGGTAAGAGTGAGGGAGAGTTGGATGGGACTTGATGAGTTCGTCGGCTACCATTGGGTAGACATCGTGTTCTAGTTCTTTTCGCAGTTGCCGGATAAAATAATCGTTTTTAGAGAGCAAGAGACTGGTCACATGGTCTTGATTTTTCTTGAAATGCTGAAAGATATGAGCCAGATAGTCTTGTGGTGAGAGGTGTTCAGCACGCTCAAAGAGATGGTGAAAGAGATTTTGACAGAGTTCATCTAGCAATAATTCCTTACTCTCGTAATGGCTGTAAAAAGTTGAGCGCCCTACATCAGCAAGGTTTATGATTTCCTGAACGGTGATGGCCTCGTAGTCTTTTTGGTTGAGTAAGTGCAAGAAAGCCTGATAAATAGCTTTTCGAGTCTTGCTAATACGACGATCTTGAGTAGTCATATGGACACTTTGAACAAACTGTTCAGTATCTTATAAAGTAAACAGTTTGCTCCTATCCTTTCTGTAATGAATGTTAGATAATGATAATGAACAGGATGTTCATGAATCTATTATATCAGAGGAAACAGGATTATGAAGACAAAACATGCAGTTTGGTTAGCTTTTTTCTTGAATTTGAGTTATGCTATTGTCGAGTTTATCGCTGGAGGAGTATTTGGTTCGAGTGCAGTTCTTGCTGATTCCGTTCATGACATGGGAGATGCAATCGCAATTGGGGTATCAGCCTTTCTTGAAACAATCTCCAATCGTGAAGAAGATAGTCATTACACCTTGGGTTACAAACGATTTAGCCTTTTGGGGGCTATGGTAACGGCTGTGATTCTGATGACAGGATCTGTTCTGGTTATCTTGGGAAATATAACGAAACTCTTTCATCAACAACCTGTCAATGATGAGGGTATCCTCTGGCTAGGAATCATAGCAGTCAGCATTAATGTGCTGGCAAGTCTAGTAGTTCGAAAGGGAAAAACTAAGAATGAGTCTATTTTGAGCCTGCACTTTCTGGAGGATACTCTGGGTTGGGTGGCTGTTATCCTAATGGCCATTGTTCTGCGATTTACCGACTGGTATATTCTGGATCCGCTCTTATCTCTTGTCATCTCTATCTTTATTCTGTCAAAAGCTATTCCACGTTTTTGGTCCACGCTTAAGATTTTCCTCGATGCCGTGCCAGAAGGAGTGGATATCAAGCAAGTAAAGAGTGATTTGGAGCAACTGGACCATGTGGCTAGTATCAATCAGCTAAACCTCTGGACCATGGATGGTTTGGAGAAAAATGCCATTGTCCATGTTTGTCTAGAGCATGTCAACCACATGGAGGTTTGTAAAGAATCCATTCGAAGCAAACTTAAAGATTGTGGTTTTCAAAACGTCACCATTGAGGTTGATGCAGACCTAGAAACACACCAAACTCACAAGAGAAATATGGAAGAGCTGGAAGCTAGTCAAAGTCATGGGCATGATCATCACCATTAATGTGCTATAGTATAATTGAGCGAAAGCTTGATAAAAAGTGTATACTTAAGGTAGTTACATACAGAGAGGAAATTTTATGAAATCAGCAGTATATACAAAAGCAGGTCAGGTAGGTATTGAGGAAATCAAGCGTCCAAGTATTCAAGAGGCAGATGATGTTATTATCCGTGTGGTTCGTGCTTGTGTATGTGGTTCAGACCTTTGGAGCTATCGTAATCCAGATATTAAAGCGGGTCACAAAAATAGTGGACATGAAGCAATTGGCATCGTTGAAGAAACTGGAGAGGCCATTACAACAGTCAAGCCCGGTGATTTTGTGATTGTACCATTTACTCATGGCTGTGGGGAATGCGACGCTTGTCGTGCTGGATTTGATGGTTCTTGTGACAATCATATTAGAAATAATCTAGGAGGAAATTTCCAAGCTGAATATCTCCGTTTCCACTACGCTAATTGGGCACTTGTGAAAATTCCTGGTCAACCTTCAGATTATAGCGAAGGCATGCTCAAGTCACTTTTGACACTTGCTGACGTCATGCCGACCGGTTACCATGCAGCGCGTGTGGCTAATGTGCAAAAAGGTGACAAGGTGGTCGTTATCGGGGATGGTGCTGTGGGTCAATGTGCGGTTATCGCAGCCAAAATGCGTGGCGCATCCCAAATTGTCCTTATGAGTCGCCACGAAGACCGTCAACAAATGGCCTTGGAGTCAGGCGCGACAGCAGTCGTAGCTGAGCGAGGAGAAGAAGGAATTGCCAAGGTACGTGAAATTCTTGGCGGTGGAGCAGATGCAGCACTTGAGTGTGTTGGTACTGAGGCTGCTGTTGAGCAAGCACTGGGTGTCCTTCATAATGGCGGTCGCATGGGATTTGTAGGAGTTCCACATTATAAGAATCGTGCACTTGGTTCAACCTTTATGCAAAATATCTCTGTTGCAGGTGGAGCAGCTTCTGCGACAACATACGATAAACAATTCTTGCTCAAAGCTGTCCTTGACGGTGATATCAATCCAGGACGTGTCTTTACTAATAGTTACAGCTTGGATGATATTAATCAGGCTTATAAAGATATGGATGAGCGCAAGACTATCAAGTCTATGATTGTGATGGATTAATACTCTTCGAAAATCTCTTCAAACCACGTCAGCTTCACCTTGCCGTAGATATAGGTAACTGACATCGTCAGTCTTATCTACAACCTCAAAGCAGTGCTTTGAGCAACCTGTGGCTAGCTTCCTAGTTTGCTCTTTGATTTTCATTGAGGATAAAAAGAAAAACCTAATAGGATTTGAGAATCTCTATTAGGTTTTTTTATGTTCAGTTGTTGTACTTAATGCAAGGTACTTTCTCTGAGAGTTAGTTTGGTTCCTAGCATGGTCAGACTTGGGATTTTACGGCCGTGAAGGACTTCTCTGTTCAGGATATCCATTCCTGTGCGTCCCATTTCTTCGGTGTAAACTGTGATACTAGAAAGTGGTGGGAACACTTGCTTGGTTAGAATGGTATCATTAAAGGAAATAATACTGACGCGCTCTGGTATGCTGATGCTGGCTTCTTGAAGGGCGCGAAGGGCACCAATGGCCAAGCTATCACTGGCTGCAAAAAAGGCTTGTGGAAGTTTATCTCCTAATTTCTCGATAGCCTCTTTCATTAAGTCGTATCCAGATTGGGCAGTAAATAGACCTTGAAAAATGAATTTCTCGTTATAAATTCCTTTTTCTTGTGTATAGGATTTAAAGTAACCTAAGCGTTTGTCTGCGATGACTTCTTCTTGGTCAGTAGTCGTTTCAAGACCGGATAAGATACCAATCTTCTTAATCCCGTGGTCTGTAAAGTAATCGACTACCTGTCTAACAGCATTATTAAAATCTGTAATGACACAGGTGTGTCCCAAGGCTATGGTGTCACTATCTAGAAAAACTAGAGGTTTTTGATATTCTTCAAATGATGCAATCTGTGCTTGGCTAAATTTTCCAATACAAAGAATTCCAATGACTTCTTCGCTAAGCGTAAAAGGTTGATCATTGAAATAGCGTAAGATTTCGTAATCTAATTCTTGTGCCCTATTTTCGATTCCTAGTCGAATCTGGTAGTAGTAGAGGTCTTCCAACTCACCTTGTTCGCTGACCCACTGGATAATGGCAATCTTTTGTTTCAGTTTGTGACTTTCGCCTGTTTTGAGATGTTTGGTATAACCTAGTTCTTCGGCGACAGTTAAAATACGATGTCGGGTTTCTTCTGTGACAGATAGACTCTGATCGCGATTGAGGACACGGGATACAGTTGCGATTGAGACAGAGGCTAACTGAGCAATATCTTTGAGTGTAGCCATAATTCCCCTCCTTTTTAGGTTATTATATCATATTTTTCTATCTTTTTACTCATAGTTTAGTAAAATATCGGTAAAAATGTTGACCAAAGCAAAACCCTTGGGTACAATAGAAGAAAACGATTACAAGGTAAACTTTTTTACCTAACAAATTGTCAAAGGAGAATTCATATGACACAACATCTTACTGCTGATGCACTTCGCAAGGACTTTCTTGATGTTTTTGGTCAAGAAGCAGATCAAACCTTCTTCTCACCAGGCCGTATCAACTTGATTGGGGAACATACTGACTACAACGGTGGCCATGTTTTCCCAGCTGCTATTTCACTAGGAACTTATGGAGCAGCACGCAAGCGTGATGACCAAGTTTTGCGTTTCTACTCCGCAAACTTTGAGGACAAAGGCATTATCGAAGTTCCTCTGGCTGACCTTAAGTTTGAGAAGGAGCACAACTGGACTAACTATCCAAAAGGTGTCCTTCATTTCTTGCAAGAAGCTGGGCATGTGATTGATAAAGGTTTTGATTTCTATGTCTATGGGAATATCCCGAATGGTGCTGGTTTGTCATCTTCAGCTTCTTTGGAGCTTTTGACAGGTGTCGTGGCAGAATACCTCTTTGACCTAAAATTGGATCGTCTAGATTTGGTTAAAATCGGAAAATTGACAGAGAATAACTTTATTGGTGTTAACTCTGGTATCATGGACCAATTTGCTATTGGTATGGGGGCAGACCAACGTGCTATTTATCTGGATACAAATAGTTTAGAATATGACTTGGTTCCCCTTGATTTGAAGGACAATGTTGTTGTTATCATGAACACTAACAAACGCCGTGAACTTGCGGATTCTAAGTACAATGAACGTCGTGCTGAATGTGAAAAAGCAGTAGAAGAACTCCAAGTGGCCTTAAATATTCAAACCTTGGGTGAATTGGATGAATGGGCTTTTGATGAATATAGCTACCTCATCAAAGACGAAAATCGCTTGAAACGTGCGCGCCATGCCGTTCTTGAGAATCAACGTACGCTTAAAGCGCAAGCGGCTCTTCAAGCGGGAGATTTGTACAAGTTTGGTCATTTGATGAATGCTTCTCATGTTTCACTTGAGCATGATTACGAAGTAACTGGTTTGGAATTAGATACCCTTGTTCATACAGCTTGGGCTCAAGAAGGTGTTCTTGGTGCTCGTATGACAGGAGCAGGTTTTGGTGGCTGTGCCATTGCCTTGGTTCAAAAGGATGCTGTTGAGTCCTTTAAAGAAGCTGTAGGCAAGCACTATGAAGAAGTAGTTGGCTACGCTCCAAGCTTCTATATCGCTGAAGTGGCAGGTGGAACTCGCATCCTTGAATAGTCAGAAGGAGGTTTTCTAGTGACCTTAGTAGAAAATTTTGTGACCAAAGTCATTGCAGAAAGTACCTTTGAAGAGTTGGATCGTATCTATCTGACCAATCGTGTTTTAGCACTGGTGGGAGATGGGGTTCTTGAAGTTAAGACTGACCAAGATGGCTTGATTGATCTTAAAGATCAGCTTGTCGAGGAAGCCGTTCGCTTGGAATCGATTGAAGATAGTCTGGCTACGCGTGAAATTCTCGGTGCCGACCTCATGGACTTGGTAACGCCGTGTCCGAGCCAGGTTAATCGTGATTTTTGGAATACCTATGCCCAGTCTCCAGAGCAGGCGATTGCAGACTTCTACCAACTCAGTCAGAAGAATGACTACATCAAACTAAAGGCTATTGCAAAAAATATTGCTTATCGTGTACCGTCTGACTATGGTGAACTGGAGATTACCATCAATCTGTCTAAGCCTGAAAAGGATCCAAAGGAGATCGCGGTTGCTAAGTTGGTTAAGTCTAGTAACTATCCTCAATGTCAGCTTTGTATGGAAAATGAAGGCTACCATGGTCGTGTCAACCATCCAGCTAGAAGCAATCATCGTATTATTCGTTTTGACATTTCTGGGCAGGAGTGGGGCTTCCAATATTCGCCTTACGCTTACTTTAATGAGCACTGTATTTTCCTAGACAGCCAACATCGTCCCATGGCCATCAGTCGCCAAAGCTTCGAGCGTTTGTTAGCAATTGTGGAGCAGTTCCCAGGCTATTTTGCAGGCTCGAATGCGGACCTACCAATTGTTGGTGGTTCAATCTTGACCCATGATCATTATCAAGGTGGTCGTCATGTCTTCCCAATGGAAGCGGCTCCTTTACAGAAAAACTTTACCTTTGAAGGTTTTGAATCTGTCAAAGCAGGGATTGTTCAGTGGCCCATGTCAGTCATTCGATTGACCTCAGATTCAAAAGACGATTTAACCAATCTTGCTGAGAAAATCTTACTGGCTTGGCGTCAATACTCCGATCCAAGTATGCAGGTCTTAGCGGAAAGCAATGGAACACCGCATCATACCATCACACCGATAGCCCGTAAACGAGATGGGCAGTTTGAGTTGGATTTGGTCTTGCGGGATAATCAAACCTCTCCAGAGCATCCAGATGGTATCTATCATCCCCACAAGGATGTCCAACATATCAAGAAGGAAAATATCGGCTTGATTGAGGTTATGGGCTTAGCCATCTTGCCACCACGCTTGAAGGAAGAAGTGGAGCAGGTAGCAGCTTATCTAGTCGGAGAAGAAGTATCAGTCGCAACTTATCACCAAGAATGGGCAGATGAGTTGAAAGAAAGTCATCCTGGATTGACTGATAAAGACCAAGCTCTCGAAATTGTCCAAGAATCTGTTGGTAAAATCTTTGCTCGGGTATTGGAAGATGCAGGGGTTTACAAGCAAACAGAAGAAGGACAGGCAGCCTTTATGCGCTTTGTCGAGCAGGTTGGAGTTTTACCTGAATAAGTGCTTCTCCCTTGCACAGAGTCTTGAAAAGTAGTATCATAGTGTCGTTTGAAATATCAGGAGGAAAGTATGAAAGATTTTCACTTTGACGCTATATCTGCCTTTGAAAACTATGAAATTGAGAAAATGAGAGATGGTCACGTTGTAGTGACGACAAAAGTAGTGGACTCTTCACTCAACTACTATGGGAATGCTCATGGAGGCTATCTATTTACCCTTTGTGACCAAATCAGTGGTCTTGTGGTGATTTCGCTTGGCTTAGATGGGGTGACGCTCCAGTCTTCTATCAATTATCTGAAAGCTGGAAATCTAGGGGATATTCTCACCATCAAGGGGGAATGTGTCCATCAAGGACGTACCACTTGTGTCGTCGATGTTGATATCACCAACCAAGATGGCCGAAATGTCTGCAAGGCAACCTTTACCATGTTTGTCACAGGACAACGATCTGAAGATAGACAGGTGAGGATATAAATTAAAATGAGTAGATAGCTACGCCCTAAAAAACCAGAGTGTGTTCACTATCCACAACTCTATAAATTTTAATACATTTAAAAAGCGAGGTCTGATGACTTCGCTTTTATTTGATAGTGAAGAAAGTAAGTAAGAGCCAATAAAATAGCAGAGCAATAACGCCAATTCCAAGGCCAAATAGAATGGGAAGGATGATTCTTTGGTAGGGAGCCTTACCCCTTTCTTCAGCTTCTTCAATCTCGCTAAGGTTACGTCCTTGAACATAGGCGACAATCTGTCGATAGGTGCGAAGATTATGCTGTTTCTTGAATTTTTCAATGCGTAGGGCGTAGAACATAGCGATAGCAAAAATCAAGCAACTAAAAGCGATACCATACCAATCCAAATAAAGAATTAAGGGTATGCTGATGATAGGAAAACCTAATAGCAGTATGCTAAAGATTATTCCATCTTTTTTATAACGTATAAATTCTTGATCGTGAATAATTTGTTTCATAGTTTCCAAATCTCCTTTTACTAGTTTGTCTAATGACACTTCAAAGACCTTGCTCAGCAAGAGTAGGTTTTGAATATCAGGGTAGGTCGCGCCGCGTTCCCAGTTGGAAATGGATTGGCGACTGACAAAAATTATTTCAGCTAAATCATCTTGAGATAAATTTTTCTCTTTACGATAGCGCTGGATTTGTTTTCCGACTTGCATAAAATTTCCTCGCTTTCTGATTTCATTCTACTCAATTATACAAAAAAAGGCTATCAAAGTTCTTTGACATGCTGATTTCATAGGCTTTAGCAAAGGTTTTGGTCACTGGATTTACAGGTCTGTCAATTCATGTTCACCTACTGAAAAAGAGGCTATCAGCCTCCTTTTTCCTATTCACTAAATCTTAAAAAATAGCCATCTGGGTCTAAAACTGCAAATTCATGAGGATAGATATATTGTTCACCAACTCGAAATTCTCTTTTGGTCAATGGACGATGAATAGGATAGTTAGACTTGATTACTTTCTGATAGAGTCGAGGGACATCCTCTATGCCAAAGGAAATGTTGACTCCACGACCAAAGGGGTAGGTCAGTTCAACTAATTCATCCTTTGTTCCCTCCTCTAACATTAGCTGGCAATCTTCAAGCGATAAGAAGAGGAAGTTTTCTTCTGGTCGCTCGTATTGGACAGAGAATCCCAATAAGTCGCAGTAGAAGTGACGCGATTTCTCGATATCCGATACGACAAATTCAGGGATGACAGTTTGATAGTCCATTCGTTTTCTCCTTAGAAATCAATCTCCAAGACAATCGGTGTATGGTCTTGGCGTGCGCCTGAGTCAATCATGTCTGACTTGGTAACCTTGTCTGCTACACGGTTACTTGTGAGCCAGTAGTCGATTCTCCAGCCTGTATTGTTGATTTTTGAAGTTTTGCTACGTTGTGCCCACCAAGTATAGCGTTCTGGCACATCGCCATGGATATGGCGGAAGGTATCTGTAAATCCTTTGGATAAAAGGTTTGTAAATCCTTCACGTTCTTCGTCTGTGAAACCTGGTGAACGACGGTTGCTGGCTGGGTTGGCAAGGTCAATTTCCTTGTGGGCAACGTTATAGTCACCTGTAGCAAGGACAGGTTTTTGCTTGTCTAGTTGAGCCAAGTACTCTGCATATTTGACATCCCAGACTTGACGTTCTTCCAAGCGTTTGAGGCCATCACCAGCGTTTGGTGTGTAAACTTGAGTCACGAAAAATGTATCAAATTCTAGGGTAATGATGCGCCCTTCCGAGTCCATAGTAGAAGGGGCACCGATTTCTGGAAAGCTGATAGTTGGAGTGAGTTCTTTCTTATAGAGGAACATAGTTCCAGCATAGCCTTTACGAGCAGGCTCTTGAGAGGAGCGCCAAGTGTTTTCGTAACCTGGGAAGAGTTCTTCCAGCACCTCGAGGTGTTTTTTAGTAGGCCCTGTAGCTGAAAGCTTGGTTTCTTGGATGGCGATGATATCAGCGTCTTCGGCTACCAAGGTTTGGAGGACGTCTTGTGATAATTTCGCACGCGCAGAGTCACTCGTGAGTGCAGCATTGAGGGAATCAATATTCCATGAGATCAATTTCATAATGTTTACCTTTTCATTCAGATTATAGACAATATTATACCAGAAAAAGAAGCAATTCCCCAGCGTATAGTTTGAAAAATCCAGGTCATTCCTATATAATAAAGAATGATTTATGTAAAAGATTGAAAATAAATGAAATGTTACTCCTTTGAGTATCTTTATCGCTGAATATGACAAAGTTTAAGTTAGTGTCATCACCTATGAATAGGAAAAACCTGAGGTAGTCGCCTCAGGTTTCCATTTGTCATTAGAAAGGAATTTTATGTCCATCATCCAAAAACTCTGGTGGTTTTTTAAATTAGAAAAACGCCGTTACCTAGTTGGAATTGTAGCTTTGGTTTTAGTCTCTGTACTAAACCTTATCCCACCGATGGTCATGGGGCGCGTGATTGATGCCATCACTTCGGGACGATTAACACAGGATGAGCTCCTGCTTCATCTCTTTTATCTCCTGCTGGCAGCTTTCGGGATGTACTACCTGCGTTATGTTTGGCGCATGTATATCCTAGGAACCTCATATCGACTTGGACAAATCATGCGTTCAAGACTATTTGAGCATTTTACAAGAATGTCGCCTGCTTTTTATCAGAATTATCGAACTGGGGATTTGATGGCTCACGCCACCAATGATATCAATGCTCTGACTCGTTTAGCAGGTGGTGGTGTCATGTCCGCGGTGGATGCCTCTATCACGGCCTTGGTGACTCTGCTGACTATGCTCTTTAGTATTTCTTGGCAGATGACCTTGGTTGCCATTCTACCTTTGCCATTTATGGCCTATGCGACTAGTCGTCTGGGGAGAAAGACCCATAAGGCTTTCGGAGAATCACAAGCAGCCTTTTCTGAACTCAACAATAAAGTTCAAGAATCTGTATCAGGTATCAAGGTAACCAAGTCCTTTGGCTATCAGTCTGATGAATTGGCATCTTTCCAGGAAGTCAATAATTTGACCTTCCAAAAGAATCTGCAAACCATGAAATATGATAGTCTCTTTGATCCCATGGTTATACTCTTTGTAGGTTCTTCTTATGCCTTAACTCTCTTAGTCGGTGCCTTTATGGTGCAAGCAGGACAAGTAACCGTTGGTAATCTTGTCACCTTTATCTCTTACTTGGATATGTTGGTCTGGCCCTTGATGGCGATTGGTTTCCTCTTTAATATTACTCAAAGAGGGAAGGTTTCTTATCAACGAATTGAGAGTCTTTTGTCCCAAAAATCACCTGTCAAAGATCCAGAATCTCCACTTGACGGGATTGAAAATGGGCGCTTAGACTACGCTATTGATCGTTTTGCCTTTGAAGACGAAGAGACGCTGAGAGATATCCACTTTAGTCTCGAAAAAGGGCAAACCTTGGGTTTGGTTGGGCAAACTGGTTCAGGGAAAACTGCTTTGATTAAATTGCTCCTACGTGAGTATGATGTTGACCAAGGAGCTATTTATCTAAATGGTCATGATATTCGTGACTATCGACTAGCTGACTTACGTAGTTTGATGGGATACGTTCCACAGGACCAATTTCTCTTTGCTAGTTCAATCTTAGAGAATATTTGTTTTGGAAATCCCGACCTACCTTTCTCAGCAGTAGAAGAAGCGACTCAGTTGGCTCAAGTCTATCAAGACATTCAAGCCATGCCTGAGGGATTTGATACAGTTATCGGTGAAAAGGGAGTTAGTTTGTCTGGTGGTCAAAAGCAACGTCTTGCCATGGCCCGTGCCATGATCTTAAACCCTGATATCTTGATTTTAGATGATTCCTTGTCAGCAGTGGATGCTAAGACAGAGTTCGCAATCATCGATAATCTCAAGGAAACTCGCAAAGATAAAACGACTATCATCACTGCCCATCGTCTCAGTGCAGTTGTTCATGCAGATTTGATTTTGGTCATGCAGGATGGTCGCATCATTGAACGAGGTAGGCATGAAGACTTACTAGCCTTGGATGGTTGGTATGCCCAAACCTACCAGTCTCAACAGTTAGAAATGAAAGGAGAAGAAGATGCGGAATAAACAAGAACAATGGGCTGTATTGAAACGCTTGTTGTCTTATCTTAAGCCTTATGGGCTCCTCACCTTTTTAGCACTTGCTTTTCTCCTTGCGACGACTGTTGTTAAGAGCATTATCCCCTTGGTAGCTTCGCACTTTATCGACCAGTATCTAAACAACCTTAATCAGCTTGCTGTTACAGTTTTGCTCGTCTACTATGGTCTCTATATCCTTCAAACCATTGTTCAATATGTAGGGAATCTCCTCTTTGCGCGTGTATCCTACAGCATCGTTAGAGATATCCGACGTGATGCCTTTGCCAATATGGAGAAGCTAGGCATGTCTTACTTTGATAAAACGCCTGCAGGCTCTATTGTCTCTCGTTTGACAAATGACACCGAGACTATCAGTGATATGTTTTCGGGGATCTTATCTAGCTTTATCTCGGCAGTCTTTATATTCGTGACGACCCTTTATACCATGTTAGTTCTGGACTATCGTCTGACTGCTTTAGTCTTGCTCTTCCTACCTTTGATTTTCCTTTTGGTCAATCTCTACCGTAAAAAATCTGTCAAGGTCATTGAAAAAACCAGAAGTCTACTGTCAGACATTAACAGTAAGCTGGCAGAAAATATCGAAGGAATTCGTATTATTCAAGCATTTAACCAAGAAAAACGCCTGCAAGAAGAGTTTGATGAGATAAACCAGGAACACCTAGTCTACGCTAACCGTTCAGTAGCCTTGGATTCTCTCTTTTTACGCCCAGCTATGAGTTTGTTGAAGCTGTTGGGGTATGCGGTTTTGATGGCTTACTTTGGCTATCGCGGACTTTATCTAGGAATAACGGCAGGAACTATGTATGCCTTTATCCAGTACATCAACCGTCTCTTTGATCCGCTCATCGAGGTAACGCAAAACTTTTCTACTCTTCAGACATCCATGGTGTCAGCAGGTCGTGTTTTTGCACTCATCGATGAGACCAACTATGAACCGGTCCAAGAAAATGGCCAGGCTGAGATTCAAGAAGGGAATATTCGTTTTGAACATGTGTCCTTCTCTTATGATGGAAAACACCAAATTCTCGATGATATTTCCTTTACTGTCAATAAAGGTGAAACCATTGCCTTTGTTGGACATACAGGATCGGGAAAATCTTCTATCATCAATGTTCTGATGCGTTTTTATGAATTTCAGTCTGGTCAAGTTCTCCTAGATGGTGTGGATATTCGAGAGTATAGTCAAGAGGAACTGAGAAAAAACATCGGTTTGGTTCTACAGGACCCCTTCCTCTATCATGGAACCATTAAGTCCAATATCGCCATGTACCAAGATATCAGCGATGACCAAGTCAAGGCTGCAGCAGAATTTGTCGATGCAGATTCCTTCATTCAAGATCTTCCTTTAGGTTATGATGCCCCTGTATCTGAGCGTGGTTCGAGTTTTTCAACTGGTCAACGTCAGCTTCTTGCCTTTGCTAGAACTGTTGCCAGTCAACCTAAAATTCTGATTTTGGATGAAGCGACAGCCAATATCGACTCTGAAACAGAAGCTCTGGTCCAAAATTCCCTAGCTAAGATGAGACAAGGTCGGACAACCATTGCCATCGCCCATCGCCTTTCTACCATTCAAGATGCTAATTGTATCTATGTTCTTGATAAGGGACGTATCATCGAAAGTGGAACCCACGAGGAACTTTTAGCCTTGGGAGGTACTTATCACAAGATGTATAGTTTGCAGGCAGGGGCTCTTTCCTAGGGAAGAATTCCTTTAAAACATAGATTTCTTGCACTGCCTCTTTCATTTTGTGGTATAATGTAGAATGTTAATAAAGATTATATATAAAAAACAGAGGAGAATGTGCATGCTGAAATGGGAGGAGCTACCTCAAGAAATGCAATTGAGCGAGGTAAAACCATACTACCAGCTTGTGTCTAGAAGAAAAGGCTCACTGATTTTCAAGCGTTGTCTAGATTTGTTTCTAGCCGTAGTCTTGTTAATCTTGACCTCCCCCTTATTTCTGATTCTAAGCATCTGGATCAAGCTAGATAGCAAGGGTCCAGTTATTTACAAGCAAGTGCGGGTAACCCAGTACAACCGCCATTTCAAGATTTGGAAATTCCGGACTATGGTAACCGATGCGGACAAGAAAGGTAGTCTGGTAACTTCTGCAAATGACAGTCGTATCACTAAAGTTGGAAATTTCATTCGACGTGTTCGTTTGGATGAATTGCCGCAATTGGTCAATGTCCTCAAAGGAGAGATGTCCTTTGTAGGAACACGCCCAGAAGTACCACGCTACACAGAGCAGTATAGCCCTGAAATGATGGCTACCTTGCTCTTACCTGCGGGGATTACATCGCTTGCCAGCATTAATTATAAGGATGAGGATGCCATCATCAGTCAAATGACTGCAAAAGGTATGACGGTTGACCAGGCTTATGTGGAAAGAGTCCTCCCAGAGAAAATGCACTTTAACCTAGCCTACCTACGTGATTTTAATTTCTTCGGAGACATCAAGATCATGTTCCAGACTGTAGTTGAAGTTTTAAAATAAAGTAGTCACAAGAGTGAATACAGTAAAAGGAGTAAATCAATGACAAAATATAATATTCCATTTTCACCACCCGATATTACCGAAGCTGAAATTGCTGAAGTAGCTGATACCCTTCGTTCTGGTTGGATCACAACAGGTCCAAAGACAAAAGAACTAGAGCGTCGTCTGTCCGTCTATACTCAAACGCCTAAGACAGTCTGCCTCAATTCTGCAACAGCAGCTCTTGAATTGATTTTGCGCGTGCTTGAAGTAGGGCCTGGCGATGAGGTCATCGTTCCAGCTATGACCTATACGGCTTCATGTAGTGTCATCACTCACGTAGGTGCGACACCAGTGATGGTTGATATCCAAGATGATACCTTTGAAATGGACTATGACAAGCTTGAGCAAGCAATTACTGAGAAGACTAAGGTTATCATCCCAGTTGAACTTGCAGGGATTATCTGTGACTATGACCGTTTGTTCCAAGTTGTAGAAAAGAAACGTGACCTCTTTACAGCAACTAGCAAGTGGCAAAAGACCTTTAACCGTATTGTGATTGTCTCTGATAGTGCCCACGCTTTGGGTTCAACCTACAAGGGACAACCAGCCGGTTCAATTGCAGACTTCACATCATTCTCTTTCCACGCGGTTAAGAATTTTACAACTGCTGAGGGAGGAAGTGCGACTTGGAAAGCAAATCCAGCGATTGATGATGAAGAAATGTATAAGGAATTCCAAATCCTATCTCTTCATGGTCAAACCAAAGATGCGCTTGCTAAGATGCAACTGGGTTCTTGGGAATACGATATCGTAACACCAGCCTACAAGTGCAACATGACGGATATTATGGCTTCACTTGGTCTAGTTCAGCTAGATCGTTATCCTGGCTTACTACAACGTCGTAAGGATATCGTGGATCGCTATGACCGTGGATTTGCAGGAACTCGGATTCACCCATTGGCTCATGAGACAGATGCAGTTGAATCTTGTCGTCACCTCTACATCACCCATGTAGATGGAGCAAATCTCGAACAACGCAACCAAATTATTCAAGAATTGGCCAAGGCAGGAATCGCAAGTAATGTTCATTACAAACCGCTTCCGCTTTTGACAGCCTATAAGAATCTTGGTTTCGATATGGCAGATTATCCGCGAGCTTATGCCTTCTTTGTAAACGAGATTACACTACCACTTCACACGAAATTAACGGACGAAGAAGTAGATTATATCATTGAGACTTTTGTCAGAGTTTCTGAAGAAATTCTAGGTGCTTCACAAAAATAATTAAAAAAATTAGTAAAAAATGAATGAAAACGATTGACAAAGAAAAAACAATAACATATAATTAACTCAACAAATCAGAAAAGTAGTTATTTTTGATCTTCAGGGAGCCTGTGGTTACTGTGAACAGGTGGTTGAAAGTAGTGAAATTGGGCTGATTTGAAAAAATGAATTTGAAACAATGAAAATTCGGTAGGCACACCTTACAGTGCAACTTGTTGTTAGACAAGGCAGAGATGTAAAGGGGATATTCTCTTTACAATTGAGGTGGTACCGCGTTACGAACGCCCTCACATGGAAATATATTCCGTGTGTGGGCTTTTTCTATCCGTCATTTTGTATATCTTTTATTAGGGCATGAACTTAGAGTAATATTCAAGTTTTACTTGTTCTTTAAGTAAAGGCTGAAATGGTCCCCCAGACCATTTCACTACCAAAAGCAAACAAAAAGCCGGATTCATACAGAAGGAGGAAAAATTTATGACAACTAAAGGATATTTTGGACAATTTGGTGGTAGTTTTGTACCAGAACCAATTCAGGTTTTACTAGATGAATTAGAAGTGACTTTTGAAAAATACAAGGATGATCCAGAGTTTTTAGCTGAGTTTCGTCATTACTTGAAGGATTATTCAGGTCGCGAAACACCGCTCTATTTTGCAGAAAGTTTGACAGAGCACCTAGGCGGAGCTAAGATTTATCTCAAGCGTGAAGACCTTAACCACTTGGGTTCTCACAAACTGAACAATGTTTTGGGACAAATCCTTCTAGCAAAACGCATGGGTAAAAAGCGTGTCATTGCTGAGACAGGAGCTGGCCAGCACGGTGTTGCGACAGCTGCAGCTGCGGCCAAATTTGGTATGGCATGTGATGTCTATATGGGAGCAGAAGATGTGGAGCGTCAACGTCTCAATGTCTTCCGTATGGAGATGATGGGAGCAACTGTTCATGCAGTTGAAACAGGAACACGTACTCTGAAGGATGCGGTCGATGCAGCCTTTGGAGCATGGATGAATGACCTTGAAGCTTTCTACGTTTTAGGTTCTGCTGTAGGTCCTCACCCTTATCCAACTATTGTTCATGAATTCCAAAAAGTCATCAGTGAAGAATCACGTCGTCAAATCTTGGAAAAAGAAGGACGTCTACCAGACTACGTCATTGCCTGTGTGGGCGGTGGTTCCAATGCTATCGGAGCTTTTTCACAGTATGTAGCTGATGAAGAAGTAAAATTGGTTGGGGTAGAAGCTGCTGGTCATGGACTTGATACAGACAAGCACGCAGCAACTATGACTAAGGGTAGTGTTGGTATCGTTGATGGAATGAAGACCTATGCAGTCTTTAAGGAAGATGGAGAGCTCGCGCCAGTTTACTCTATCTCAGCAGGTTTGGACTATCCAGGGGTTGGTCCAGAACATGCCTTCTTTAAAGACTCTGGTCGAGTAGAATATGTAGCAGCGACAGACGAAGAAGCTGTCCAAGCCTTGCTTTTATTAAGCAAAACAGAAGGAATCATCCCTGCAATTGAAAGCTCACATGCTATAGCTGAAGCAGTCAAACGCGCACCAAAACTAAGTAAAGATGAGATTATCATCATCAATGTCTCTGGTCGTGGAGACAAGGACGTAGCTGCCATTGCAGACTACCTTGAAGCTAAAAAATAAAAGATGGAAAATATACAGAGATTTCTCTCACAGAGAGCTTGTGGTTGCTGAAAACAAGCAGAGAAAGCTGTAAGGTTGGGTCCATCTGAAATGAGAGAAGAAAACATAATTCTCAAGGGAGTGCCCTTTATCGCACAACCTGTTACAGGAGCTATCTGAGACAGGAATGAGAGATAGGAGAAATCCTATAATTGAGGTGGCACCGCGAATTTCGTCCTCACGCAAGTTATTTTGCGTGGGGATTTTTATATATGTATTATAGGTGTGGCTATTCGGTTTTAAATTATGCTTCATCAATAGGTAGATTTCTATAAAATATTTTCGAACGAAGTGAGCATCGAACCGCTATTTCCCGCCATGGTGGTATCCTATAGAAGCAAAGATGCTTCTATAGGACGGAATTTTTGAGAGTAAAATAGTTCGGGGAACTATTTTAGCCTGAGCCTAGAAATGAATGAGCGAGGAGCTCAAAAATTAGGGATGAAATTTCGGAGAAAGTTGCTCCCGTCCGCACTATTTAAGGGAAATAGAAAAAAGATAAAAAATTAAAAATAAGGAACTGAAAGGGAAATTACAATGGAAAGAATCATTCATGGAGATGTTTTATCACCAATCTTGGCTTATATGCGCTTAAACGGACAACACAAGGTCATACTTGAAAGTATCCCAAGAGAAAAGGAAAATGCTCGTTTTTCTATCTTGGCCTATAACCCAGTTTTTGAAATTAAGTTCGAAAATGGAGTCCTTTATCAAAATGGACAAGTGATTGATCGTGATCCCTTGGATTTCCTTTATGAAGTAACTCATAAGAGTCAGCACCATTCAGAACTACCTTTTGGTGGTGGAGCTATTGGCTTTGTTGGCTACGATATGATTTCTCTCTATGAAGAAATTGGCCAGCTCCCTGAGGATACGATTGGGACGCCAGATATGCATTTCTTCGTCTATGAGAGTTATATAGTTTTTGACCATAAGAAAGAAAAAATTCATATCATCGAGGATGCTCTCTACAGTGAACGTAGTAATGAAGAACTAGAAGTGGCTTTAGATCAGGTTTTAGAAGAGTTGAAAATCCCTGCTCCAAATGAATTTGAAGATTTGGACGTTTCTCCACTTCAGTTTAGACCACATATTGCACCTCAGAAATTTGAAGAAATGGTAGAAACAGCTCGCGACTTGATTCGCAATGGAGATATGTTCCAATGTGTGCTTAGCCAGCGCTTCTCCGCAGAGGTAACTGGAAATCCTTTTGACTTCTACAGAAATCTCCGAGTGACCAATCCGTCAAATTACCTCTACTTTTATGATTTTGGAGATTATCAAATTATCGGTGCCAGTCCTGAGAGCTTGGTTTCCGTCAAGAATGGTATAGTGACAACCAATCCAATTGCAGGTACACGTCCTAGAGGTGCCAATGACGAGGAAGATGCGGCACTTGCAAGTGATCTCCTCTCTGATGAAAAGGAAACGGCAGAACACCGAATGTTGGTGGACTTGGGACGAAATGATATCGGTAGAATTGCTGAAACAGCAAGTGTCCAAGTAACTAAGTATATGGAAGTCGAACTTTTCCGCTATGTCATGCATTTGACCAGCGTAGTTAAAGGACGTTTGTTACCAGAACTGACTGCTATGGATGCCTTGAAGGCGACTCTTCCGGCAGGAACAGTATCGGGGGCACCAAAGATTCGGGCCATGAAACGCATCTATGAACTAGAAACAGAGAAGCGAGGCGTATACGCAGGAGCTATCGGTTACTTATCAGCAACTGGAGACATGGATTTTGCCATTGCTATTCGAACCATGATTCTTAAAAATAAAAGAGCCTACGTGCAGGCTGGTGCAGGAATTGTTTATGATTCCATCGCTCAGAACGAATACCAAGAAACGATTAACAAAGCTAAATCTATGACAAGAATGGGAGAACTAAGACCATGATCTTATTGATTGACAACTATGATTCATTTACCTATAACCTAGCTCAATATATCGGGAATTTCGCAGAAGTTCAGGTTTTGAGAAATGATGATCCACATCTTTATGAACATGCTGAAAAGGCAGATGGACTGGTCTTTTCTCCTGGTCCAGGTTGGCCAGCTGATGCTGGGAAAATGGAAGAAATGATTCGTGATTTTGCAGGTAAGAAACCTATTCTAGGGATTTGTTTGGGACACCAAGCCATCGCAGAAGTCTTTGGTGGTAAGTTGGGCTTGGCTCCTAAAGTTATGCACGGTAAGCAAAGCCAGATTCGGTTTGAGACTCCTTCCATTCTCTATCAAGGGATTGAGGACAATCGTCCAGTCATGCGTTACCACAGTATTTTAATTGAAGAGATGCCAGAAGAGTTTGAAGTGACAGCTCGTTCGACAGATGACCAAGCTATTATGGGTATTCAACACAAAAACTTGCCGATTTATGGCTTACAATATCATCCAGAAAGTATAGGAACACCAGATGGCCTATCTTCTATTCAGAATTTTATCGAGAAAGTTGTAAAGTGAGGAACATAAAATGAAAGAAATTATTGAAAAATTAGCGAACTTTGAAGATCTATCAAGTGTTGAAATGACAGATGTTATCGAACGTATCGTGACAGGGCGAGTAACAGAAGCACAAATCGCATCACTCCTTTTAGCACTCAAGATGAAAGGGGAGACACCGGAAGAAAGAACAGCCCTTGCTCAAGTCATGAGAGGACATGCTCAACACATTCCAACAAGCATCCAAGATGCTATGGATAACTGTGGTACAGGTGGAGATAAGTCATTTAGCTTTAACATCTCAACAACTGCAGCCTTTGTTTTGGCAGGTGGGGGAATCCACATGGCCAAACATGGAAATCGCTCTATTTCTTCTAAATCTGGGTCAGCAGATGTCTTGCAAGCTTTGGGAATCAATATTGACCTTAAACCATCACAATTGGGTAAGGTATTTGACCAAACAGGAATCGTCTTTCTCTTTGCCAAAAACATGCACCCAGCCATGAAATACATTATGCCAGCTCGTTTGGAGTTGGGAATTCCAACTATCATGAATTTGACAGGACCGCTCATCCATCCAATGGTTTTGGAAACACAGCTTCTAGGAATCAGTCGTCCTGAACTTCTGGAAAGTACTGCTCAGGTCTTGAAAAACATGGGTCGCAAACGTGCCATTGTAGTAGCTGGTCCAGAAGGATTGGATGAGGCTGGTTTGAATGGAACTACCAGCATTGCCCTTCTTGAAAATGGTGAAATTACTTTATCAACCTTTACTCCAGAAGATTTGGGAATGGAACGCATTGCTATTGAGGACATTCGTGGTGGAAATGCTCATGAGAATGCAGCCATCCTTGTCAGTGTTCTTAATAACGAACCAAGTCCATTCTTGGAAACAACAGTCTTAAATGCAGGTCTCGGTTTCTATGCCAATGGTAAAGCAGACAGTATCAAGGACGGAGTTGAATTGGCACGTCAAGTGATTGCCAGTGGTAAGGCCCTTGAAAAACTCAGACTATTACAGGAGTATCAAAGATGAGTCAGGAATTTTTATCACGTATCCTAGAGCAAAAGGCGCGCGAAGTTGAAAAGATGGAGCGAGAGGAAGTTCAGCCCTTGCGCCAGACCTATCGTTTGGCAGAATTTTTGAAGAATCACCAAGACCGTTTGCAAATCATTGCTGAGGTCAAAAAGGCAAGCCCAAGTCTAGGTGATATCAATCTTGATGTGGATATCGTACAACAGGCCCAGACTTACGAGGCTAACGGCGCGGTTATGATTTCTGTTCTGACAGATGAGGTTTTCTTTAAAGGTCATTTGGATTATCTGAGGGAAATTTCCAGTCAGGTAGAGATTCCGACGCTCAACAAGGACTTTATCATCGATGAAAAGCAAATCATCCGTGCTCGCAATGCAGGTGCGACCGTCATCTTGCTCATCGTAGCGGCCTTATCTGAAAAACGACTGAAGGAGCTTTACGACTACGCGACAGAGCTTGGTCTGGAAGTGTTAGTGGAAACTCATAATTTGGCTGAACTGGAAGTTGCTCACCGCCTTGGAGCTCAAATTATCGGTGTTAACAATCGCAATTTGACAACCTTTGAAGTTGACTTACAGACTAGCGTAGACTTGGCACAATACTTCAAGGATGATTGCTTCTACATTTCCGAATCTGCTATTTTTACAGAGGAGGATGCAAAACGTGTTTCACCATACTTTAACGGAATTTTGGTGGGAACAGCCCTCATGCAAGCAGAAGACGTAGCCCAGAGAATCAAGGAGTTGCAGATTGACAAAGGTTAAGATTTGTGGACTATCTAATATAGAAGCGGTAGAAACGGCTGTGTCAGCTGGAGCAGACTATATCGGTTTTGTCTTTGCACCTAGCAAAAGACAGGTGACCGTAGAACAAGCAGCAGAGTTGACTGAGATTATTCCTGCAAATGTAAAAAAAGTTGGGGTATTTGTTTCACCCAGTCGGGCAGAACTGTTAGGAGCGGTAGACAAAGTTGGTTTGGACTTTGTGCAGGTTCATGGTCAGGTGGCGGATGATTTGTTTGAGGATTTGCCTTGTGGCAGCATTCAGGCTGTTCAGGTTGATGAAGGGGGGCATGTACCCAATTCTCAGGCAGATTATCTACTCTTTGACGCTCCTGTTGCAGGAAGTGGACAAACCTTTGACTGGGGGCAACTGGATACGACAGAACTATCTCAGCCTTTCTTCATCGCAGGTGGGCTAAATGAGGACAATGTAGCAAGAGCAATTCAGCATTTCTCTCCCTTTGCAGTAGATGTATCAAGCGGAGTAGAAACAGACGGACAAAAAGATCATGAAAAGATTAGAAGATTTATAGAGAGGGTAAAGAATGGCATATCAAGAACCAAATAAAGATGGATTTTACGGGAAATTCGGTGGACGTTTTGTCCCAGAAACATTGATGACAGCAGTATTGGAATTGGAAGAGGCTTATCGTGAAAGTCAGGCAGATCCAAGTTTTCAAGAGGAGTTAAACCAACTTTTGCGCCAGTATGTAGGTCGTGAAACTCCTCTTTACTACGCAAAAAACTTGACCCAGCATATTGGCGGAGCCAAGATTTACCTCAAACGTGAAGACCTCAACCATACAGGTGCCCACAAGATTAACAATGCCTTGGGACAAGTTCTTCTGGCTAAACGCATGGGCAAGAAGAAAATTATCGCTGAGACAGGTGCTGGTCAACACGGTGTGGCAACTGCAACAGCTGCAGCTCTCTTCAACATGGAATGTACCATCTACATGGGCGAGGAAGATGTCAAACGCCAAGCCCTCAATGTTTTCCGCATGGAGCTTTTAGGAGCTAAGGTAGAGGCAGTGACAGATGGTTCGCGCGTGCTCAAGGATGCAGTCAATGCAGCCCTTCGTTCTTGGGTGGCAAATATCGATGATACCCACTATATTCTTGGTTCTGCCTTGGGGCCCCATCCTTTCCCAGAAATTGTTCGTGATTTCCAGAGTGTTATCGGTCGAGAAGCCAAACAACAGTACCGTGAATTGACAGGTGAAAATTTACCAGATGCCCTAGTAGCCTGTGTTGGTGGTGGCTCTAATGCCATCGGGCTCTTCCATCCATTTGTGGAAGATGAGTCAGTGGCTATGTATGGAGCTGAAGCAGCAGGACTCGGTGTGGATACAGAGCATCACGCAGCTACCTTGAGCAAGGGTCGTCCAGGTGTTCTTCACGGTTCTCTCATGGATGTGCTCCAAGATGCCCATGGTCAAATCTTAGAAGCTTTCTCAATTTCAGCAGGTTTGGACTATCCTGGTATCGGTCCAGAACATTCTCATTACCATGATATCAAACGTGCGACCTATGTGCCTGTGACAGATGAAGAGGCCTTGGAAGGCTTCCAACTCTTGTCTCGTGTGGAAGGGATTATCCCAGCTTTGGAGTCTAGTCACGCTATCGCTTTTGCTGTGAAATTAGCCAAAGAACTTGGACCAGATAAGTCTATGATTGTCTGTCTATCAGGTCGTGGAGACAAGGATGTGGTTCAAGTTAAAGACCGCTTGGAAGCAGAAGCAGCAAAGAAGGGAGAAGCTCATGCCTAAGACCTTAACCGAAAAATTGACAACTCTTAAAGCAGCAAAAAATGGAATTTTTGTTCCCTATATCATGGCTGGAGACCATGAAAAAGGTTTGGATGGACTTGCTGAAACAATCCACTTTTTAGAAGATTTGGGTGTGTCTGCTATTGAAGTGGGAGTTCCTTTCTCAGACCCAGTTGCAGATGGTCCAGTTATCGAAGAAGCAGGCTTGCGCAGTCTAGCTAGTGGTACTTCTACACAGGCTCTAGTTGAAACTTTGAAGACTATTGAAACAGAAGTTCCACTTGTTATCATGACCTACTTTAACCCCCTCTTTCAGTATGGTATTGAGAAATTTATCAAAGACCTTTCTGATACAGCGGTTAAGGGATTGATTATTCCAGACCTGCCTCATGAGCATGCTAATTTTGTAGAGCCTTTCTTGGCAGGTACAGACATTGCTTTGATTCCACTTGTCAGCTTGACGACAGGAATGGAGCGTCAAAAAGAACTCATTGAGGGAGCTGAAGGTTTTGTCTATGCCGTTGCTATCAATGGGGTCACAGGGAAATCAGGAAATTACCGAGATGACTTGGACAAGCACTTGAATCAACTTCATCAAGTGGCTGACATTCCGGTATTGACCGGATTTGGTGTATCCACACAGGATGATGTAGAACGTTTCAATGAGGTATCGGACGGCGTTATCGTCGGTTCCAAGATTGTTAAGGCTCTACATGAAGGACAAGTAGCAGAAATCGCTGACTTTATCCGAGAAGCAGTAGCTTACCAAAAATAATCATACAAGCAGCCAGCAAGAGGAAAGGCACAAAAGGTAGTCTTTCCTTTTTCTTTAGTAGGAGAAAGGCTAGAATGCCAGTTGTGGAAGCAAATTGAATTAAAATCAGCATCTCGGTTAGGCTAAAAACAAGAGCACAGGAAGCCAGAAAGAGAAAATCCCCTGCACCTATGCGGATATCGATGAAATGAGCAATGATTCCAAGAATCAATAAGAAAGCCATGGCCAGATTCCAACTACAGAAAAACATGAGGAATAAGTGAAAAATCAGCCAGACGAGCAAGGGATATTCTTGATGACGAAGGTCATAAATGCCCAAAGTCAAGCCGGCAGTTATCAAGATGATTTGCCCAAAAGTTAAAAATCCCACAGACTCAGCTAGAAAGAGCAGTCCCAAAGACAACTCAAAGAAGGCATACCAGACAGGATAGCTTGACTTGCAATAGCGACAGCGAAAGCGATTGAATACCTGTGAGAGAAATGGAATCAAATCCAGTGGTCTCAAACGAGTCTGACAAGAATCGCAGTGACTAGCAGGAAAGATAATAGACTGCTCAGGAAAGCGGTCAATGACAAGACCTAGAAAGGAAGCAAAAATAGCTCCAACAAGAAAAAAGTAAAGGTGAATCATACTTATTAATTCGGAAAAAATAAGAGAAAGGGTATAATAGTTGGATAAAGGAGAAATTTTAGGAGCAAATATGAACATTCACTTTGAAAAAGGACTTCAGATAGAAAATGCCCAACTCATTTGTCACTGGTCTAATGCTTTGGGAGAAAGTTTTCAGAAGCAATGGATGGGACCCAAAATTTCTTATCCCTTGATTGTCCGATCCTTACAAAAGCTGGGAGGAATTTTTTCCATTTTTGCTGAAGAAGAGTTTGTAGGCGTCATCCAGAAAATCAAACTAGAAGATAAAAATCTTCATATTGGAAGATTTCTTATAGCTCCTCATAGGCAGGGACAGGGCTTAGGTAGCCAGGCTTTAAGGAAATTTGTTAGTTTGGCCTTTGAAAATGAAGACATAGATACTATTTCTCTAAATGTCTACGAGGCAAATCAAACAGCTTACAATCTTTACCAAAAAGAAGGATTTGAAATCGTTCAAATGGTTGAAGTACCTGTACGAAAATATATAATGAGAAAATCGAGGTAAGGACTAGTCGATATCTAAAACTGTCCCCGTATAATTTTTGGTTTTCAAACTTGTTGCAGAGAAATTTTCTTGATAAAATAGATACATGACTAGATATAAAGCAATCATTTCCTATGATGGCTACGCCTTCGCTGGTTTTCAGCGGCAACCACACGCGCGTAGTGTCCAAGAGGAAATTGAAAAAACTTTAACCAAATTAAATAAAGGGCAGGCCATTACCATCCATGGTGCAGGGCGAACGGATAGTGGTGTTCATGCGCTAGGGCAGGTTATCCACTTTGATCTTCCCTATCAGATGGATGAGGAAAAGCTTCGCTTTGCTCTCGATACTCAAAGTCCTGAAGATATAGATGTCATTTCGATTGAAATTGTGGCTGATGATTTTCATTGCCGTTATGCCAAGCATAGCAAGACCTATGAGTTTATCGTGGATAGAGGGCGTCCTAAAAATCCTATGAGACGTCATTATGCCACCCACTATCCCTATCCACTAGATGTGGAACGCATGCAAAAGGCTGTGAAGAAATTAGAAGGAACCCATGATTTCACCGGTTTTACTGCTGCCGGAACTAGTGTGGAGGACAAGGTAAGAACGATTACGGAAGCCAGTCTTAGGGTTGACGAGACCGGTCAATTTTTGACCTTTACTTTCTCTGGCAATGGCTTCCTCTATAAGCAGATTCGAAATATGGTCGGGACCTTGCTAAAAATTGGTAACAATCGTATGCCAATTGAGCAGATTGACCTGATTTTGGAGAAAAAAGACAGACAGTTGGCAGGCCCGACTGCAGCACCCAATGGTTTGTATTTGAAGGAGATTCGTTATGAAGAATAATCGTATTTTAGCACTTTCAGGAAATGATATTTTTAGTGGTGGTGGACTAGCTGCTGACCTTGCGACCTATACTTTGAATGGTTTGCATGGTTTTGTAGCTATGACTTGTTTAACTGCTTTGACGGAAAATGGTTTTGAGGTCTTCCCGACAGATGAGACTATTTTCCAACAACAGTTGGATAGCCTCAAGAGCGTAGACTTTGGAGGGATTAAGGTTGGTCTCTTACCGACTGTGGGTGTTGCTGAAAAAGCCCTTAACTTTATCAAGGAACGCACAGGAGTTCTAGTGGTATTGGATCCAGTTCTCGTTTGTAAGGAAACGCATGATGTTGCTGTCAGCGAGCTTTGTCAAGAGTTGATTCGCTTTTTCCCTTATGTGACTGTAATTACACCCAATCTACCTGAGGCAGAATTGCTAGTAGGCCAAAAGATTGAAACCTTGGACGATATGAAGGATGCAGCTCAGAAGTTACATGACTTGGGTGCACCAGCAGTGATTATCAAGGGTGGAAATCGTCTTAGTCAGGATAAGGCTGTGGATGTCTTTTATGATGGAGTGAATTTTACCATTTTTGAGAATCCAGTCATAGAAGGACAAAATGCTGGTGCAGGATGTACTTTTGCATCGAGCATTGCAAGTCAATTAGTCAAGGGAGAGGGGCTATTACCTGCGGTTGAGAGTTCCAAAGCCTTTGTTTACCGTGCCATCGCACAAGCAGATCAATATGGAGTAAGACAGTATGAAGCAAACCAAAACAAGTAAAATCGCCCTATTATCAATACTGACTGCCCTATCGGTAGTTTTAGGTTATATTGTCAAAATCCCAACCCAAACAGGAATCTTAACTCTTTTAGATGCTGGTATCTTTTTCACTGCTTTTTATTATGGAAAACGAGAAGGAGCTATTGTGGGAGGTCTAGGAGGTTTCATTATTGACCTGATCTCAGGCTATCCTCATTGGATGTTCTTCAGCTTGCTTTTCCATGGTTTGCAGGGTTACTTTGCAGGTTTTAAAGGAAAATGGAAGTGGCTTGGATTAGTTTTAGCAACTTTTCTCATGGTAGCTGGATATGCATGTGCGACTTCTTGGATGAAAGGTTGGGGTGTAGCTCTGACAGATATTCCTCACAATTTGTTGCAGAATTTTGTTGGAATGATTGTTGGGTATCTTCTCTATCAGAGTATTAAGAAAATTAGTAAGCAGTAAAAAGGAAGTCTTCCCTGGGAACTATTGAAAAAAATCTGATTATTTGCTAAAATGAAAGCTATGAAAACACTCTACGATGTGCAACAATTTCTCAAACAGTTCGGTATTCTTGTCTACATGGGCAAACGTCTTTATGACATTGAATTAATGAAGATTGAACTATCTCGAATCTATGATGCTGGTTTGATGGATAAGCTAGATTATCTAGAAGCGGAGGCTATTCTTCGCAGAGAGCACAAACTAGAATTAGACTATTTAGAAAAAAATGGAGATTAGATATTATGGTAACTTGGGTATTATGGGGACTTGTAGTGGCGATGTTGGCATGGATGGGATACAACTATCTTCGTATTCGCCGTGCAGCAAAAATTGTAGACAATGCAGAGTTTGAATCGTTGATTCGTACAGGTCAGCTAATTGACCTGCGTGAGCCAGCTGACTTCCACAGAAAACATATCCTTGGAGCTCGTAATATTCCTTCAAATCAATTGAAGACAAGTCTTGCAGCTCTTCGCAAGGATAAACCTGTCCTTTTATATGAAAATCAACGTGCGCAACGTGTAACCAATGCAGCACTTTTCTTGAAAAAACAAGGTTTCTCAGAAATTTATATCCTTTCTTACGGATTGGATTCTTGGACAGGGAAGGTTAAGACCAGCTAACAATGTGAAATAAAGTTGTCACATATGTTTAATATAAAGTTTTAGCTTTTTGTGATATAATTAATTTGTATTAAATTTAAGGAGTTTTTATTATGCAAGAAAAGAAAAAAGCCTCACTTGTTTTAGGTATCCTATCTATCGTCCTTGGTTTGTTATCTCCAATCGTAGGTCTTATTTTGGGTATCGTTGGACTTGTTTTGGCTAATTCGCACGAAAAACAATCTGAACTAGTGTATAAAACAGAAAAAATTCTCAATATCGTAGGGATTGTCATTTCTGTACTTAACTGGATTGCAGCCCTCGTAATGATTTTTGGCTAATCAAAAACAAAAAAGCTTTATGTTTAAAGCTTTTTTATTATATCCACTTTTCGTTAAGTGGTTTTTAATGATTTTTAATTCTTTCTGGCTCAGGGACAGGTTTTCATAGTTCTAAAACTTGTTACCTAATAGATAAATCCGGTTTGTATGGTATAATGAATGCGTAATAAGTTTAAGGAGATTTTAGAGCATGCAAGAAAAGAAAAAAGCATCACTTGTTTTGAGTATCCTGTCTATCATATTTGCCTTTGGATTTCCAGTGTTAAGTATTATTTTTGGTATTTTTGGTTTGGCCTTGGCTAATTCACATCAAAAAGAGTCTGGACTAGACTATAAGACAGAAAAAATTCTCTCTATTTTAGGGATTGTGTTAGGGATTGTGATTTCTGCACTTATCTGTATCGTACTTATCTCACAACTTTCGAGAATTCATTAAAACAAAAAAGCTTTAGTTTTAAAGCTTTTTTGTTTTATCTATTTTTCGTTAAGTGGATTTTAATCATTTCTAGTTCTTCTTGTTTCAAAAAATTGGTTAACATAGTACAAAAATGCTACCAAATAAATAAATCCAATTTTTATGGTATTATTAATGAGTATCAAAATTAAGGAGTTTTTATAAAATGAATGCGCAGCAAAAGAAAAAACACTCACTCATTTCAGGTATCCTATCTATTGTCCTCGGATTACTAAATCCATTCGTAGGCCTGTTTTTGGGTATCGTTGGTCTAGTTTTGGCTATCTCACTTCAAAAAGAATCTGAACTAGACTATAAAAAAGAACGAACACTCAATATCGTAGGTATTGTAATTTCTGTTCTTCACTTTATTTTAGGTGTCATGCTATTCATACGCTAAAGAAGATTTTAAAAAACTTTAGTTTTAAAGCTTTTTTGTTTTATCCACTTTTTTCTAAGTAGTTTTTAATGCTTTTCAATTCCTCTTTATTCAAGTGTCGGTATTGACCTTCTGCTAGGTCAGGATCTAATAGAAAATCTCCGAACTGAACTCGTTTGAGGGCAGTGACCTTGACACCAACTGAGAGAAACATTTTCTTGACCTGATGAAATTTCCCTTCAGAGATGGTGATGGTGGCTCGGCTGAGACTAGGACTTGAAGATAGAATCTTAAGCTGAGCAGGTTTACAAATAGTTCCATCAAGAAAGACAATCCCACTTTTGAACTGCTGGATGTGATCTGGTATGAGTAAGCCGTTCACCTCAACTTGATAAGTTTTATCGACATGATATTGAGGGTGGAGAAGTTGAAAACCTAGAGGGCCATTGTTTGTTAAGAGGAGGAGCCCTGTCGTATCTCGATCTAGCCGACCGATAGCATAGAGTTGGTCTGATTGGAGGTGTTGAGGTAGTAAGTCCATAACTGTTGGGAGCTTCTTGTCCTTGCTTGCTGTCACGACACCATTTGGTTTGTGAAGCATGAGATAGGTGTGCTCATATCCTTGGATTTTTCTACCCTGAAAAATCAACTCTTGTAATCCCGTATCAACATTCTGTGCAAGGGAAGTAGCAGGGACTCCATCTACTAAGATTTCTTTTTTTAGGAGAGCCAATTTCATGGTTTTTCGACTGATTTTTTCCTGGGCTAATAAATTATCTAAACGCATACCAGCCTATCTTATCACAAGTCAGGATTTTTGAAAAGAAAAGATAAGCCATGAATTTTCTTTTGAAAACATTTACACTTACTTGAGTTAAGTCATTTGCTTAAAATTGTGGTATAATTGCTCAGTTAGAAAATAAATTTTTGAATATAACAGAGGAAATCATGACAAAATTAAGAGAAGATATCCGTAATATCGCGATTATCGCCCACGTCGACCACGGTAAAACAACCCTCGTTGACGAATTATTAAAACAATCTGAAACTCTTGATGCGCGTACAGAATTAGCTGAGCGTGCAATGGATTCAAACGATATTGAAAAAGAGCGTGGAATTACCATCCTTGCGAAAAATACAGCCGTTGCCTACAACGGAACTCGTATCAACATCATGGATACACCAGGACACGCGGACTTCGGTGGAGAAGTTGAGCGGATCATGAAAATGGTTGACGGTGTTGTTTTGGTCGTAGATGCTTACGAAGGAACAATGCCTCAGACTCGTTTTGTTTTGAAAAAAGCCTTGGAGCAAGATCTTGTTCCGATCGTTGTAGTTAACAAAATCGATAAGCCATCAGCTCGTCCAGCAGAAGTAGTAGATGAAGTTTTGGAACTTTTCATCGAACTTGGTGCAGATGATGATCAGCTTGACTTCCCAGTAGTCTATGCTTCAGCAATCAACGGAACATCTTCATTGTCAGATGATCCAGCCGACCAAGAAAAGACTATGGCGCCAATCTTTGATACCATTATTGACCACATTCCAGCTCCAATCGATAACTCAGATGAGCCACTTCAATTCCAAGTGTCTCTTCTTGACTACAATGACTTCGTTGGTCGTATCGGTATCGGACGTGTCTTCCGTGGTACTGTTAAGGTCGGAGACCAAGTTACTCTTTCTAAACTTGATGGTACAATCAAGAACTTCCGTGTTACAAAACTCTTTGGTTTCTTTGGTTTGGAACGTCGTGAAATCCAAGAAGCTAAGGCTGGTGACTTGATTGCCGTATCAGGTATGGAAGACATCTTCGTTGGGGAAACAATCACTCCAACAGATGCAGTTGAAGCTCTTCCAGTTCTTCATATCGACGAACCTACTCTTCAAATGACATTCTTGGTTAACAACTCACCATTTGCTGGTCGTGAAGGTAAATGGGTGACTTCTCGTAAGGTTGAAGAACGTTTGCAAGCTGAGCTGCAAACAGACGTATCTCTTCGTGTAGATCCAACAGACTCACCAGATAAATGGACAGTTTCAGGACGTGGGGAATTGCACTTGTCAATCCTCATCGAGACTATGCGTCGTGAAGGTTATGAGCTTCAAGTATCTCGTCCAGAAGTTATCGTCAAAGAAATCGATGGTGTGAAGTGTGAGCCATTTGAGCGCGTGCAAATCGATACACCAGAAGAATACCAAGGTTCTGTTATCCAAAGCCTTTCTGAACGTAAGGGTGAAATGTTGGATATGATTGCAACAGGTAATGGTCAAACTCGTTTGGTCTTCCTAGTTCCTGCGCGTGGTTTGATTGGATACTCAACTGAGTTCTTGTCAATGACTCGTGGTTACGGGATTATGAACCATACCTTCGACCAATACTTGCCATTGATTCCGGGTGAAATTGGTGGACGTCACCGTGGTGCCCTTGTTTCGATCGATGCTGGTAAGGCTACAACTTACTCTATCATGTCTATCGAAGAACGTGGTACTATCTTTGTTAACCCAGGTACTGAGGTTTACGAAGGAATGATCATCGGTGAAAACTCTCGTGAAAATGACTTGACTGTTAATATCACGAAAGCAAAACAAATGACTAACGTTCGTTCCGCTACTAAAGACCAAACAGCGGTTATCAAGACTCCTCGTATCTTGACTCTTGAAGAATCACTTGAGTTCTTGAACGACGATGAGTATATGGAAGTAACGCCTGAATCGATTCGTTTGCGTAAACAAATCCTTAACAAGGCAGAGCGCGAAAAAGCAAATAAAAAGAAAAAATCAGCTGAATAAGAGCTAGAAAGAGATAAAGATGGTCTATCTAATCATAGGGATTTTATTACTCTTACTCTATATCTTTGCGACACCTCAAAGTATCAAGGGGACGGTCAATGTTGTAATATTAGTCTTTGGACTTGTTGCCCTCGTAATCTTGTTGCTCTTATCTGCCCTACAGATTTTCCAACTTCCAGTAGAAATCTTTATTACATTGGGAATGCTGGCTCTTACTTACTTTAGTTTGAGAGATATCAGTCTCATGTCGATTCGAAAAAAGCACTAAAATTAATTCGAATTTAAAAATAAGAAAAAACTTCTATTAGCAACTAAGTTGCCGATAGAAGTTTTTATTTGTCACTATTATTGTCAGAATAACGGTTGTAGAAATCTACTTTTATCTGGATAAAATGTTCTAATTCGCGAAAGAGTTGTAGAAGCGTAGCCCGTGTCTCAAACTCTTCTCTAGTTTTAGGGAGAGATCGATTGCGAAACACCTCTAGGTAGCTCTCGATATCATTCAATAAGTTGTAGGCTGGATTTGTTTGACTCAATTGATGAGCTGTTTTTGAAAAGAGCTGAGCGACAATCAAACTCTCACTAGCGGCTAGTTGGCATGTGTTAATCTGTTGAGCCATATTTCTTAAGATACGCGTTTGTCTTTGTCGCATCTCAAAGTAGTGAATATGATAATCTGTCTGGTGAAAGAGATGATCAGAGTGATCGAGGTAAACTAGCTTAAGAGCATCCTCAAGTAGTTGGTCAAGTTCGTTGACTAGTTGAGCCTGATTACGGCCATCTCCTCTTTTCAGATAGTAAGAAAGCCGTAGAAGAACATCCCTGAGTTTTTCTTCAACAAGAGTATGATAATGTTGAATTTCTTTTTCACGTGAAGGCATATAGAGATTGACCAGAAGCGCAAAGCCAGTACCGATTAGGAAGAGTAAGAGCTCATTCAGTAAAAGTGTTGGTGCTGTCGATTCTTGGATTAAGAGATGGCTAACCAGAACACTACTAGGAGTGATTCCAATTTCCCAACCGAGTTTATAGGCAAGAGGCACATATACAGCAAGATAAAGTCCGAAGCTCCAAATATGATAACCAGTTAGTTGAAAGGCAATAACACCAACTAAGAGAGCTAGAAGAGTTGAAAAAAGACGATTGCGGGCTAGTTTGATCGTGCTTCTTCGTGTATCAGAGAGACTCAAAATAGCAATGATACCAGCTGATACAGCTGATGACAAATCAAAAAAGTAGGCTAGTAAACAGGCAAAACAGGTTGCTAGGACTAGTTTTAAAGTACGTTGAGTGATAGACATAGAATACTTCCTTGAGATAAATGCTTTAAAGTTATAGTAGTAGGTATGGTAGAAAGGTCTATTCCAAGAGAGTTATTGAGAAAATAATTTGTTCTCCATGTAGTGGTTTGATTATAGTATAAATATGTTTTGAAATCAAGTGAATCTAATAATAGTATAGGCAGAATGAATATTTACCAAACTGGTTCAGATATTGTTTTATGGTATAATGTTAGGAAAGGAGCTTACTATGCCAACATTTATTCAAAATTATATCGATAAGTTAAATATCAGCAGTATTCTAGAAGAGTTGTTTTCAAAATTAGTCTCTCTAGTCCTTCTTTTTATTGTCTTTTATATCGTTAAAATAATTCTCCATCAAGTTGTGAAAAGAGTCGTTAAACCATCCTTAAAATTTTCCCAGAAAGATGAGGCGCGCCAAAAGACAATTTCTAGATTGATTGAAAATATTTTTAATTACACTCTTTATTTCTTTTTAGTCTACTGCATTTTGTCTATCCTAGGACTTCCTGTATCAAGTTTACTAGCTGGTGCTGGGATTGCCGGGGTTGCAATTGGTATGGGGGCGCAGGGCTTCTTATCAGATGTTATCAATGGTTTCTTTATTCTCTTTGAACGCCAGTTGGATGTAGGAGATGAAGTTGTTTTGACAAATGGTCCTATTACTGTATCGGGGAAAGTAGTTAGTGTTGGAATTCGAACTACTCAACTAAGAGGCGAAGACCAGGCTCTTCACTTTGTCCCCAACCGTAATATCACTGTGGTTAGCAATTTTTCAAGAGAAGAGTAGAACTGAAATTTCCCTTGATTTATGGTATAATGGAGGGAGTTTGACAGAGGAGAAATGATGGTTTTAGATAAACAATTAGGAAATGGTTGTACCTGGATAAATCTTGATATCGAAAAAATTAAAAATCTTGAAGATTTATCTGAAATCTATGGTTTGGATAAGGAAACCATCGAATATGCTCTGGATAGAAATGAACGAGCCCACATGGACTATAACCGTGAAAATGGGACTGTGACCTTTATCTATAATGTTCTGGACCTTGAGAAAGACAAAGAATACTATGAAGCTATTCCTATGACTTTTATCGTTGAAAACAAACGAATGATTACGATCAGTAACCATAAGAATGCTTATGTCATTGATCAAATGTTATCTTATCTGAATAGCCATGAGTCCCTTTCTATTTACAAATTTCTCTTTGCCGGTTTAGAGATTATTAGTAACGCTTATTATCCTGTCATTGAAGAAATGGATAAAAGTAAGGACGAAATTAGTGCCTTGCTACGTCAAACCACAACAAAGAAAAATCTCTTTGCTCTCTCTGACTTGGAGACTGGTATGGTATACTTGACAGCAGCGGCAAAACAAAATCGACTTCTATTGGAACATATCCAAGGTCATGCTCTGTATCGGAGATTTAATGAAGTTGAACGAGAGCAGTTTGACGATGCGATGATCGAAGCCCATCAGTTGGTGTCAATGACAGATTTGATTTCTCAAGTCTTGCAACAACTCTCAGCTTCTTACAACAACATCCTAAACAATAACCTGAATGACAGTTTGACAATTTTGACCATTATCTCAGTATTACTAGCAGTCCTTGCGGTTATTACAGGTTTCTTCGGAATGAATGTTCCTCTACCATTTACAGAAGAGCCAAATGCTTGGATTTATATCTTAATGGCTAGCTTGATTTTATGGGCAGCCTTATCTCAATGGCTGAAGAAAATTACTAGGAAATAAAAGAGAAGGAGCCAGAATGGCGATTGAAAATTACATGCCAGATTTTGCTGTGGAAGCAGTTTATGATTTGACAGTAGAAAGCCTGCAAAAACAGGGAATAAAAGCTGTTTTGGTGGATTTAGATAACACTCTCATTGCTTGGAATAACCCTGACGGGACTCCAGAGATGAAACGATGGTTGCACGACCTTCGTGATGCAGGGATTCGCATTATCGTAGTCTCAAACAATTCTAAGAAACGTGTTCAACGAGCAGTTGAAAAATTTGGAATTGATTATGTTTACTGGGCTTTGAAGCCTTTCACTTTCGGGATTGATCGAGCGATGAAAGAATTCCACTATGAGAAAAACGAAGTGGTCATGGTTGGGGATCAACTCATGACGGATATTCGAGCTGCTCACCGAGCAGGGATTCGTTCGATTTTGGTCAAACCCTTGGTCCAGCATGACTCAATCAAAACACAGATTAACAGAGCTCGTGAGCGCCGTGTTATGAAACAAATCACTGAGAAGTACGGGCCTATCACATATAAAAAAGGAATCTAACTATGGAAGAAATTCTCTGTATTGGTTGTGGAGCAACCATTCAGACGACAGATAAGACCGGTCTAGGCTTTACACCTCAGTCAGCACTCGAAAAAGGTTTGGAAACTGGTGAAGTTTATTGCCAACGTTGTTTCCGTCTTCGTCATTACAATGAAATCACAGATGTGCAACTGACGGATGATGATTTTCTCAAACTCTTGCACGAGGTGGGAGACAGTGATGCCTTAGTAGTGAACGTCATCGATATCTTTGACTTTAATGGCTCTGTTATCCCAGGCTTGCCTCGTTTTGTATCAGGCAACGATGTTCTCTTGGTTGGAAATAAAAAAGACATCCTTCCTAAGTCTGTTAAACCAGGTAAGATTAGTCAATGGCTGATGGAACGTGCCCACGAAGAAGGCCTACGTCCTGTTGACGTCGTTCTGACTTCAGCCCAAAACAAGCATGCTATCAAGGAAGTCATTGATAAAATTGAGCACTATCGTAAGGGTCGTGACGTCTATGTAGTTGGGGTTACCAATGTTGGGAAATCAACTCTTATCAATGCTATTATCCAGGAGATTACGGGTGACCAGAACGTCATCACAACTTCACGTTTCCCAGGGACAACCTTAGATAAGATTGAGATCCCACTTGATGATGGTTCTTATATCTATGATACACCGGGAATTATTCATCGTCATCAGATAGCCCATTACTTGACGGCCAAAAACCTCAAGTATGTCAGTCCTAAAAAGGAAATCAAACCTAAAACCTACCAGCTCAATCCAGAGCAAACTCTATTTTTAGGGGGCTTGGGACGCTTTGACTTCATCGCAGGAAAAAAGCAAGGTTTCACAGCTTTCTTTGACAATGAACTCAAACTTCATCGTACCAAGCTTGAAGGAGCGAGTGACTTTTACGATAAGCACCTTGGAACCCTCCTAACACCACCAAATAGCAAAGAAAAAGAAGACTTTCCAAAACTGGTCCAACATGTCTTTACTATCAAGGATAAGACAGACCTCGTTATCTCAGGACTAGGCTGGCTCCGTGTAACAGGAACTGCCAAAGTCGCCGTCTGGGCACCAGAAGGCGTCGCAGTCGTCACACGAAAAGCAATTATTTAAACACAGAAAGGAAAGAGTTATCTTTATAAAGGCGAGCATTGCGAGCCCCTAGAAGATACTTTTCGCCGTGGTGTTAGTTGGTACAAGTGATTGTACCAACTACGGATAATTTAAGACTTTAGGCTCAAATTTTAGTCATGAAAGTCTGAAGGACTTTGCTGACGTCCGTCACCACTTCAGAAAAGTATAAAAAGAAACTCTTTTAAATGAATTATGTCATTAACATCAAAACAACGTGCCTTCCTCAACAGCCAGGCACATACCCTCAAACCCATCATCCAAATCGGGAAAAATGGACTCAACGACCAAATCAAAACCAGCGTTCGACAAGCACTTGACGCCCGTGAATTGATCAAGGTTACTCTCTTGCAAAACACAGATGAAAACATCCACGGAGTAGCTGAAATCTTGGAAGAAGAAATCGGTGTGGATATAGTCCAAAAGATCGGCCGTATCTTGATTTTGTATAAGCAGTCAAGCAAGAAAGAAAATCGTAAGATTTCTAAAAAAGTTAAAGAAATCTAAAAATATACTCCCAAACTGTTTTTACAGAAGATTAAAGGAGATTAGCCTATGGCAATCGAATTATTAACTCCCTTTACAAAAGTAGAGTTAGAGCCAGAAATCAAGGATAAAAAACGCAAGCAAGTTGGAATCTTAGGGGGGAATTTTAACCCTGTTCACAATGCACATCTTATCGTGGCAGACCAAGTGCGCCAGCAGTTGGGATTGGATCAAGTTCTGCTCATGCCTGAGTATCAACCGCCTCATGTAGACAAAAAGGAAACCATTCCTGAACACCACCGTCTCAAAATGCTTGAGTTGGCAATTGATGGAATCGAAGGTCTAGCTATTGAGACCATCGAGCTGGAGCGTAAAGGTATTTCCTACACCTACGACACCATGAAGCTTCTAACAGAGAAGAATCCAGATACAGATTACTATTTCATTATCGGTGCAGATATGGTAGACTATCTGCCTAAATGGTACCGAATTGATGAGTTGGTGGAACTAGTTCAGTTTGTAGGGGTTCAACGTCCACGTTACAAGGCAGGGACTTCTTATCCAGTCATCTGGGTGGATGTGCCTCTCATGGATATTTCATCCAGCATGGTACGTGATTTCATTGCTCAAGGTCGCACACCTAACTTTCTCTTGCCAAAACCAGTGCTAGACTATATTGAGAAAGAAGGGCTTTACTGATGGCATACCAAGACTATATCAACTGTTCGCGTGAAGAATTGTTGGAAAAAATGGCAGAGCTCCTACCTGAAAAACGTCTAACTCATTGTCTGGGTGTAGAGCGTGCAGCCATAGAATTGGCTCAGCGCTTTGGTGTGGATGTTGAGAAAGCTGGTTTAGCTGCTCTCCTTCATGACTATGCTAAAAAGCTATCAGATCAAGAGTTTCTAGACTTGATTGATCGATATCAACTTGACTCTGATCTTAAAAAATGGGGTAATAATGTCTGGCATGGCATGGTCGGTATCTACAAGATTCAGGAAGATTTAGATTTACAAGATTCTGAAATCCTACGAGCTATTGAAATTCATACAGTTGGAGCTGGTCAGATGACGGACCTTGATAAGGTTATCTACGTCGCAGACTACATCGAGCATAATCGTGCCTTTCCAGGGGTGGACCAGGCGCGTGAGATTGCAAGTTTGTCACTCAATAAGGCGGTAGCCTATGAAACAGCTCGCACTGTGGAGCATTTGGCTCGTCAAGGATTGCCTATTTATCCCCAAACCCTTGAAACCTATAACGCCTATGTGCACTATTTGAAAGAGGACTAAATGAACGAAAAAGAATTATTAGAACTAGTCGTGAAAGCGGCTGATGAGAAACGTGCAGAGGATATTCTCGCACTTGACGTACAAGAATTGACCAGTGTAACAGATTACTTTGTTATCACTAGTTCTATGAATAGCCGTCAATTGGACGCTATCGCCGAAAATATCCGTGAAAAAGTAGCCCAAGCGGGCTTTAAAGGCAGCCATGTTGAAGGTGACGCAACTGGAGGCTGGGTTTTACTTGACCTTGGTGGTGTCGTAGTGCATATCTTCTCAGAAGAAATGCGTGCCCACTATAACCTAGAAAAACTATGGCATGAGGCGGATTCTGTAGACTTATCTGCAACCTTGGCCTAGTAGATGAACTCAGTTGCAGTCAACTGGGTTTATTTGCTTAATTTAGAAGAAAATGGATAGAAAGGTGAGGGCGAGTGGTATTTGCCAGGGACGCTCTTTGTAACTTAATTATGCCTACTTATGAAACCTTTGCGGCTGTTTACGATGCTGTGATGGATGATAGTTTATACGATAAATGGACGGATTTTTCTCTTCGTCATTTGCCTAAGACTAAGGAGAGAAAGAAACTCTTGGAGCTGGCTTGTGGTACAGGCATCCAGTCTGTTCGCTTTTCTCAAGAAGGTTTTGATGTGACTGGGCTAGACTTGAGCGCGGACATGTTGAAGATTGCCGAAAAGAGAGCGACTTCAGCCAAGCAAAAGATTGATTTTATGGAAGGCAATATGTTGGACTTATCCAAGGCTGGTAAATACGACTTTGTGACCTGCTATTCCGATTCTATCTGCTACATGCAGGATGAGGTGGAAGTCGGGGATGTCTTTAAAGAAGTCTATAATGCCCTCAATGAAGATGGGGTCTTCATCTTTGATGTGCATTCGACCTACCAGACAGATGAAGTCTTCTCAGGTTATTCTTATCATGAAAATGCGGAAGATTTTGCCATGCTCTGGGATACCTATGAGGATGCAGCACCACATTCTATCGTGCATGAGTTGACTTTCTTTGTTAAGGAAGCAGACGGTTCCTTTAGTCGTCATGATGAAGTCCATGAAGAGCGTACTTATGAGGTCTTGACTTATGATATTTTACTAGAACAGGCTGGATTCAAATCCTTCAAACTCTTTGCGGACTTTGAAGACAAGGAACCAACAGAAACTAGCACTCGTTGGTTTTTCGTCGCGCAGAAATAGGAGAATATCATGACCATTACAGGTATTATAGCGGAGTTCAATCCTTTTCATAATGGACACAAATACCTGCTGGAACAGGCTAAAGGGTTGAAAGTTGTGACCATGTCTGGGAATTTCATGCAACGAGGCGAGCCGGCTATCGTTGACAAGTGGATACGAGCCCAGATGGCGCTGGAAAATGGTGCTGATTTGGTCGTAGAATTACCCTTTTTAGTCAGTGTACAAGCAGCGGATTTCTTTGGTCAAGGTTCAGTAGATATCTTGGCTCGTTTGGGGATTGATACCCTTGCCTTTGGGACTGAAGAAGTTCTGGATTACCAGAAAATTGCTGATTTATACGCAGAACGTGGTCAAGAGATGGAATTCTTCATGGAAAACTTACCTGATTCTCTTTCTTACCCTCAGAAAACCCAAGCTATGTGGAAGGAGTTTGCAGGTCTTGATTTTTCTGGAGATACGCCCAATCATGTCCTTGCACTAGCATATGCTAAGGCGGTAGCAGGGCGAAAGATCAAACTGCATCCAATTCAACGTCAGGGAGCGGGTTACCATTCTGTGGACAAGGATGTTGACTTTGCATCTGCAACAGCCCTCCGTCAGCATCAATCAGATCAAGATTTTTTAGAACGCTTTATGCCTTCTGTTAATCTCTTTGAAAATGCTAGTAAGGTGAGCTGGGAAGATTATTTTCCCTTGCTCCGCTATCAAATCTTGTCAAATCCAGACTTAACCGCCATCTATCAGGTCAATCAAGAAATGGTTGTGCGCATTAGAGAAGCCATCAAAATAGCAAAATCTATTGAGGAATTGGTTGAGTTAGTGGCTACCAAACGCTACACCAAGGCGCGTGTGCGACGCCTCTTGACCTATATCTTGGTGCAGGCTAGAGAAAGTGACTTGCCAGAAGGTATTCACGTCCTTGGTTTTACCGAAAAAGGCAGACAACACCTTAAAGCTCTCAAGGAGCAGGTCAATCTCGTCAGTCGAATCGGCAAAGAACCCTGGGATGCCATAACCCAAAAGGCAGACCAAATCTATCAACTGGGATACCCGAGTATCGCAGAACAAAATTTTGGCAGAGTGCCAATCAGAATCGAAACAAACTAAGTCTACTGAAAGGTAGGCTTTTTTTTAGTTTTTTGCAAAAAATTTCTTTTAAAAAATAGTTAGGTTTAAGAAGCTTATTTTACTAAGGAAAATGAAGATATTGCTCCTAAAAATAACTAAAACAACTTCCATTTAAGGTTTGTTAAAAATATTTTTTTGTGGTAAAATGTATAAGAATGCATGTCATTCAGATAAACAAATAAATTGAGGTAAAAACATGGAAATTATGGCGATTGTTATAGTTGTTTTTGCCGTCATCATTGGTTTAGTCATTGGATATGTCAGCATCTCAGTCAAGATGAAATCATCACAAGAGGCTGCAGAGTTGATGCTTTTAAATGCTGAACAAGAAGCAACTAATTTACGAGGACAAGCTGAGCGCGAAGCGGATTTATTACTAAATGAAGCCAAGAGCGAAAGCAAATCCCTTAAAAAAGAAGCACTATTGGAGGCTAAAGAAGAAGCCAGAAAATACCGCGAAGAAGTGGACGCTGAATTTAAGTCGGAGCGTCAAGAACTCAAGCAAATCGAAAGTCGTTTGACGGAGAGAGCTACGAGCCTTGACCGTAAAGACGATAATTTGACGAACAAAGAAAAAACACTTGAACAAAAAGAACAAAGTATTTCTGATAGAGTAAAAAACCTTGATGCACGTGAAGAACAACTAGAGGAAATTGAAAAGCAAAAGCAAGCTGAACTAGAGCGTGTCGGAAGTCTGACTCAGTCAGAGGCAAAAGATATTATCTTAGCCCAAACAGAAGAAGACTTGACCAAGGAAATTGCTAGCCGCATTCGTGAGGCGGAGCAAGAAGTCAAGGAACGTTCAGATAAGCTTGCTAAGGATATCCTGTCCCAAGCGATGCAAAGAATTGCTGGTGAGTATGTAGCTGAGTCTACCAACTCGACAGTTCATCTGCCTGATGATACTATGAAAGGTCGTATCATTGGTCGTGAAGGTCGTAACATCCGTACTTTTGAAAGTTTGACAGGGGTCGATGTCATCATTGATGATACGCCAGAAGTAGTAACCTTGTCAGGTTTCGATCCTATCCGACGCGAGATTGCCCGTATGACGATGGAAACCTTGCTTAAGGATGGGCGTATTCACCCAGCTCGTATCGAAGAGTTGGTTGAGAAAAACCGTCAAGAAATTGATAACAGAATTCGTGAATATGGTGAAGCTGCAGCCTACGAAATTGGGGCGCCGAACCTTCACCCTGACTTGATGAAGATCATGGGTCGCCTGCAGTTCCGTACTTCATACGGACAAAATGTCTTGCGTCACTCGATTGAAGTGGCTAAGTTGGCTGGTATCATGGCTAGTGAACTTGGTGAAAATGCAGCTCTTGCCCGTCGTGCAGGATTCCTTCACGATATTGGTAAAGCCATTGACCGAGAAGTAGAAGGTAGCCACGTTGAGATTGGTACAGAATTAGCTCGCAAGTACAAAGAGAATCCAGTTGTGATCAATACCATTGCTAGTCACCACGGAGATGTAGAGCCTGAAAGTGTGATTGCAGTTCTCGTTGCTGCGGCGGATGCCTTGAGTGCAGCCCGTCCAGGAGCTCGTAGTGAATCACTTGAAAGCTACATCAAACGTCTCCATGATTTAGAGGAAATCGCTAATAGCTTTGAAGGAGTTCAAAATAGCTTTGCCCTTCAAGCTGGTCGTGAAATCCGCATCATGGTAAATCCAGGTCAAATCAAGGACGATAAGGTCACAATCTTAGCTCACAAAGTTCGTGAGAAAATTGAAAGCAACCTCGATTACCCAGGAAATATCAAGGTAACCGTGATTCGTGAACTTCGTGCAGTTGATTATGCAAAATAAATAAGAAAGAGCAGTTGAAAAATTACTGCTTTTTTGTTACACTAGATAGAAAGATTGTAGTAAGCAGAAATGCCTTCACAAAGAGAATTCTGAATGAATTTCCAAAGCATTTCACAAACTATCCAAAGGAGACATCATGGCAGACCGTGGCTTACTAATCGTTTTTTCAGGTCCTTCAGGAGTTGGAAAAGGAACGGTTAGACGAGAAATTTTTGAGAGTTCTGAAAACCAATTCCAATATTCTGTATCTATGACAACGCGGGCGCAACGTCCAGGTGAAGTAGATGGAGTTGACTATTTCTTCCGTACGCGTGAAGAATTTGAAGAATTAATTCGTCAAGGACAGATGTTAGAGTATGCAGAGTATGTAGGCAACTACTACGGAACTCCTCTGACCTATGTCAATGAAACCCTTGATAAAGGGATTGACGTTTTCCTTGAAATTGAAGTACAGGGAGCTCTTCAGGTCAAGAAAAAAGTTCCAGATGCAGTCTTTATCTTTTTGACACCACCAGATTTGGAAGAATTGCAAGATCGTCTCGTAGGCCGTGGTACCGATAGCGCAGAAGTGATTGCCCAACGTATCGAAAAAGCCAAAGAAGAAATTGCTTTGATGCGTGAGTACGACTATGCTATTGTCAATGATCATGTTCCTCTTGCCGCAGAACGTGTCAAACGTGTGATTGAAGCAGAACATTTCCGCGTCGATCGTGTCATCGGTCACTACCAGGATATGCTACCAAAGTCTCCAACTATTCGATAAACTATAGAAAACAGGTACAAACAAATGATGCTTAAACCCTCTATTGATACCTTGCTTGACAAGGTACCATCAAAATATTCACTCGTAATCTTGGAAGCAAAACGTGCTCATGAATTAGAAGCAGGAGCAACTCCAACACAAGAATTCAAATCTGAAAAATCTACACTTCGTGCCTTGGAAGAAATTGAATCAGGGAATGTAACCATCCACCCAGATCCAGAAGGAAAACGCGAAGCTGTTCGTCGTCGTATCGAAGAAGAAAGACGATTGAGAGAAGAAGAAGAAAAGAAAATCAAAGAGCAAATCGCGAAAGAAAAAGAAGAAGGTGAAAAAATTTAAGGTTGGGGGGACTCAATCTTATTTTTTCTATTGCAAGAATACTCAATCAATTGAAACGATTTAAGAAGAGAAGGAGGTGAGGATATGGCTATTGCAAAAATCATTGTCGATGTTCCCTTGATGCAGACAGACCAGCCCTATAGCTACAAGATTCCAGAAGAATTTGAGGGGATGCTGGAAGTCGGCATGCGGGTTCATGTACCCTTTGGGAAGGCTAATCGCTTGATTCAAGGGATAGTTCTTGGAATTGAACAAGAAAATGATGCGGAAGTGGCAGACGATGACTTGAAAGAGATTGCTGAGGTGCTGGACTTTTCTCCTGTCTTAACGGAGGAACAACTCTGGCTAGCTGAAGAACTACGTAAGTCAGTTTTTTCATACAAAATTTCTATTCTAAAAGCTATGCTTCCGGGATTTTTGAATTCTAGCTATGATAAGATCCTCTATCCTCTGGAAGGCTTGAGTCAAGAAGACAGAGACCGTTTGTTTGGTTCGCAGGAGTCTTTAGCATTTTCATCTCTAGACTTAGAAAAGCAGGCTGAGATGATGCGATTGACTCGAAAAGGTCTTTTAAAACTAGAGTACCAGGCTGTGGATCAGAAGAAGGTTAAGACACAGTCTTGGGTTGAAGTAAATCCTGACAAATTGGAAAAACTAGAAATCTCAAATCGTGCCAAGAAGAAATTAGAACTGCGAGAATATTTAGTAGCATATCCTGAAACAGTTCCTTTGGCTGATTTGTTAGAACATTACTCACGCGAACAAGTTAACTTCTTTGTGGAACAGGGTGCTTTGACGATCCTTCAAAAAGAAGTGCAACGTTCAGCTGCCTACTTTGAAGGAATTGAATCCAGTCAATCTTTAGAATTAAATCCAGAGCAAAAACAAGCCTGTGAGGCGGTTGTTGGAGCGATTGGAAAGAAACATCCTCCCTTTCTTCTTCAAGGAATTACAGGAAGTGGGAAAACCGAGGTTTACCTGCAGATTATCCAAGGTGCCTTGGATATGGGAAAAACAGCGATTGTTCTTGTACCAGAGATTTCTCTGACACCTCAAATGACGGAGCGCTTTATCGCTCGTTTTGGCGATAAAGTTGCCATTCTTCATTCAGGTTTGTCCAATGGTGAAAAGTACGACGAATGGCGCAAGGTGGAGCGAGGAGAAGCCCAAGTAGTTGTTGGTGCTAGGTCTGCCATTTTTGCACCTTTGAAAAATCTAGGTGTTATCATTATCGATGAAGAGCACGAGGCTAGCTATAAGCAAGACAGCAATCCGCGTTATCATGCTAGAGATGTGGCTCTTTTACGGGCTCAGTACAATCAAGCCGCCCTAGTTCTTGGTTCTGCAACACCGAGTCTAGAAAGCCGTGCGCGTGCTGGCAAGGGTGTTTATCAACATCTCCGCCTGACGCAAAGGGCCAATCCTTTAGCAAGTATCCCTCAAGTTCAACTGATTGACTTCCGTGATTATATCGGGCAGAATGAAACGTCAAACTTTACACCTCCTCTGATTGAGGCTATTCAAGATCGATTAGATAAAAAAGAGCAGGTTGTTCTCATGCTCAATCGTCGTGGTTATTCTAGCTTTGTCATGTGCCGTGAATGTGGGACAGTTGATACCTGTCCCAACTGCGATATTTCCTTGACGCTGCATATGGATACTAAGACTATGAACTGTCATTATTGTGGTTTTACGAAGGAAATTCCACATGTCTGTCCAAACTGTCAGAGTCGTAGCATTCGCTATTATGGAACGGGGACACAGAAGGCTTATGATGAGCTAGCGGAACTCTTTCCAGAGGCACGCATTCTACGCATGGATGTGGATACAACTCGTAAAAAAGGCAGTCACCAAGCTTTACTTGAACAATTTGGCAATGGTGAAGCGGACATATTGCTAGGAACCCAGATGATTGCCAAGGGATTAGATTTTCCAAATGTGACCTTGGTTGGTGTTCTCAATGCGGATACAGCCTTGAACCTGCCTGATTTTCGTTCTTCTGAGAGGACTTTCCAACTCTTGACCCAGGTAGCAGGCCGTGCCGGTCGCGCTGAAAAGGCAGGTCAGGTCTTGATTCAGTCCTATAATCCTAATCATTATGCCATTCGGTTCGCCAAGGATCAGGACTACGAAGGTTTCTATGCCTATGAAATGGGTATCAGACGTCAGTTGGGGTATCCACCTTATTATTTTACTATTGGAATCACCTTATCTCATAAAAAAGAAGAAGAGGTTCTTAGACGTGCTTATCAAGTCATGGAAATTTTGCGGTCAGGTTTATCGGATGCTAGTGTAATTCTAGGTCCGACGCCAAAACCTATCGCTCGTACTCATAACCTCTACCACTACCAAATTTTGATTAAATACCGTTTAGAAGATGAGTTGGCCTCGACCCTTAATCAAGTTTTGGCTCTAACTCAAGAACGTGAAAATAGCGAACTTCGTCTCAGTATTGACCACGAACCGCAACAATTTTTATAGAAGGAGAAAAGATGACAAAACTAATCTTTATGGGGACTCCCGACTTTTCAGCAACTGTTTTGAAGGGACTTTTGTCAGATGATCGCTACGAGATTGTAGCTGTTGTGACGCAACCAGATCGTGCTGTCGGCCGTAAAAAAGTCATCCAGGAAACCCCAGTGAAACAAGCTGCCAAAGAGGCAGGTCTGCCTATCTACCAACCAGAAAAATTATCGGGTAGTCCAGAAATGGAAGCTATCATGAATTTGGGAGCTGACGGGATTGTAACTGCAGCTTTTGGACAATTTCTCCCAAGTAAACTCCTTGATAGCATGAATTTTGCAGTCAACGTTCATGCTTCGCTTCTTCCAAAGCACCGTGGTGGAGCTCCTATCCATTATGCCTTGATTCAAGGTGATGAAGAAGCAGGAGTAACCATTATGGAAATGGTCAAGGAAATGGATGCAGGGGACATGATTTCTCGTCGCAGTATTCCCATTACTGATGAGGACAATGTTGGAACATTGTTTGAAAAATTGGCCATTGTTGGGCGTGATTTGCTTTTGGATACTCTACCTGCTTATATAGCTGGTGAAATTCAGCCAGAGCCGCAAGATCCAAGCCAAGTAACTTTCTCACCAAATATTAAACCAGAGGAAGAAAAATTGGACTGGAACAAGACCAACCGTCAACTTTTCAACCAAATCCGTGGGATGAATCCATGGCCAGTTGCTCATACCTTCCTCAAGGGAGAACGCTTCAAAATCTATGAAGCTCTGCCTGTAGAAGGGAAGGGGAATCCGGGTGAGATACTCTCCATCGGTAAGAAAGAACTGATTGTCGCAACAGCAGAAGGAGCTCTATCTCTCAAACAGGTTCAACCAGCAGGAAAACCTAAGATGGATATTGCTTCCTTCCTCAACGGTGTTGGACGAAGTTTGGCTGTAGGAGAACGATTTGGTGACTAAAGTAGAAACGGCTAGAAACTTAGCCTTAAAGGTGCTAGAGGATGTCTTTGTCAATCAAGCCTACTCCAATATCGCCTTAAATAAACACCTCAAGGGAAGTCAACTGTCAGCAGCTGACAAAGGCTTGGTGACTGAGTTGGTGTATGGAACAGTAACCCGTAAACTCACCTCAGAATGGTATCTGTCCCACTTTATCGAAGATCGAGACAAGCTAGACAGCTGGCTCTATGTTTTGCTTCTCATGAGCGTCTATCAACTCCAATACTTGGATAAGCTTCCTGATCATGCAGTGGTCAATGAAGCGGTAGAAATTGCAAAACTTCGTAAAAAGGGTAGCGAAAAACTGGTCAATGCAGTCCTTCGCCGTATCTTGCGAGAAGGTTTGCCAGATATTGCTAGTATCAAGCGTAAGAACAAGCGTGATTCTATCGCCTACTCTTTGCCAGTGTGGTTAGTTTCTAAGCTCAAGGAAGAGTATGGAGAAGAGCGAGCGCAAGCGATTTTTGAGAGTCTTTTGCAACGCAATAAAGCCAGTATCCGTGTGACAGATTTGAGTCGAAAAGAGGAAATCAAAGCACTGCTTGATGCAAGTGATTCTGCTTTATCAGCTTCTGGTCTGGTTAAAGAGCAGGGGCATTTTGCTGGTCATGACTTGTTTGCTGAAGGTGCAATTACCATTCAGGATGAGTCTAGTCAGTTGGTTGCGCCAACATTGGATTTGCGAGGAGATGAACAGGTTTTGGATGCTTGTGCAGCTCCAGGTGGGAAAACAGCCCATATGGCATCTTATCTAACGACTGGTCAGGTAACAGCTCTGGATCTCTATGACCATAAACTCACTTTGATTCAAGAAAATGCCCAGCGTTTAGGCGTAGCAGACCGTGTTCAAACACGAAAATTGGATGCCCGAAAGGTTCACGATTTTTTTGGCAAGGATCAATTTGATAAGATTCTTGTTGATGCCCCTTGCTCAGGGATTGGTCTATTGCGTCGGAAACCAGATATCAAATACAACAAAGACACTGCTGATTTCGCGTCATTACAGGAAATTCAGTTGGAAATATTAGGTAGTGTTTGTCAAACGCTACGTAAAGGTGGTATAATAACTTATAGTACCTGCACTATTGTCTCTGAGGAGAACTTTCAAGTGGTTCAAGCATTTTTAGAAAGTCATCCAGAGTTCGAGCAGGTTAAACTAGAACACGAATGCAAGGATATCCTAAAAGACGGCTGCATCCTCATTACTCCAGAATTGTACGGAAGTGATGGATTCTTTATCAGCCAATTTCGTAAGATATCCAATTAGGAAGGAACTGACACAATGGAGATTTCATTATTAACAGATGTGGGTCAGAAACGTACAAATAATCAAGACTATGTCAATCTTTTTGTCAACCGTGCCGGTCGTACGATGATTATCTTGGCTGACGGGATGGGAGGACACCGAGCAGGTAATATTGCCAGTGAGATGGCAGTAACGGATTTAGGTGTTGCCTGGGTAGATACTCAGATCGATACCGTGAATGAAGTTCGTGAATGGTTTGCAGAACACCTAGAAATTGAAAATCAAAAGATTTATCAATTGGGGCGTGATGAAGCATATAAAGGAATGGGTACAACTCTAGAAGCCCTTGCAATCATTGATAACCAAGCCATCTATGCTCATATTGGTGATTCTCGTATCGGCTTGGTTCGTGGAGAAGAGTACCACCAATTAACGAGTGATCATTCATTAGTCAATGAGTTACTCAAGGCAGGTCAATTAACACCTGAAGAAGCTGAAGCGCATCCGCAAAAAAATATCATCACCCAGTCTATTGGACAAAAAGATGAGATTCAACCTGATTTAGGGATTGTAAGCTTGGAACCTGGTGACTATATCGTTATGAACAGTGATGGTCTCACGAATATGATTTCAGGAAGTGAAATCTATGACATCGTGACAAGTGATATTTCACTTGAAGACAAGGCGGCAACCTTAGTACGTTTTGCAAACAATGCCGGAGGGCTTGATAACATTACTGTTGCCTTGATTGCGATTGAGGAGGAATCAAAATGATCCAGATCGGCAAGATATTTGCCGGACGATATCGGATTATCAAACAAATTGGCCGTGGTGGGATGGCAGATGTCTACCTGGCCAAAGATTTGATTCTGGATGGGGAAGAGGTAGCGGTGAAGGTTCTGAGGACCAACTACCAAACGGACCCAATCGCTGTTGCACGTTTTCAGCGTGAAGCACGTGCGATGGCGGACCTAGATCATCCTCATATCGTTCGAATTACGGATATCGGTGAAGAAGACGGTCAACAATATCTAGCTATGGAATATGTAGCTGGGCTTGACCTCAAACGTTATATTAAAGAACACCACCCTCTATCAAACGAGGAAGCTGTTCGTATCATGGGGCAAATTCTCTTGGCTATGCGTTTGGCGCATGCAAAGGGGATTATTCACCGTGATTTAAAACCTCAAAATATACTCTTGACTCCTGATGGAACTGCAAAAGTTACTGACTTTGGGATTGCAGTAGCCTTTGCAGAAACCAGTTTGACACAGACCAACTCCATGTTGGGTTCTGTTCACTATCTATCACCTGAGCAGGCGCGTGGTTCTAAGGCGACCATACAGAGTGATATTTATGCAATGGGAATTATCTTTTTCGAAATGTTGACAGGTCATATTCCTTATGATGGAGATAGTGCTGTGACCATTGCACTTCAGCATTTCCAAAAACCACTTCCTTCGGTCATTGCAGAAAACCCATCAGTGCCACAATCCTTGGAAAACGTAGTTATAAAAGCGACAGCTAAAAAGTTGACAGACCGTTATCAAACTGTCTCAGAGATGTATGTTGACTTATTGAGCAGTCTTTCTTATAACCGTCGAAATGAACCAAAACTGGTATTTGAAGATACAAGTAAAGTTGACACAAAAACCTTACCGAAAATTTCACAATCTACTTTAACAGCGATTCCTAAAGTGCAACCAAAGGAAGAAAGTCCTCAGAGTCAAAAGCAAACTCAAAAGGCAACTAGTAAAGAAACTGTTGCAAAACCAGTCAAGAAACGTCGTTTTAAAGCGAGGTATTTGGTGCTTTTAGCTAGCTTTATACTTGTTTTGGCTTCTCTCTTTTGGATAGTATCCAAAACACCAGCAACTGTTGAAATTCCAAATGTTGTAGGACAAACTGTAGCAGAAGCTAAGGAAAATCTTAAAAAAGCTAATTTTGAAATTGGCGAGGAAAAGACTGAAGCTAGTGATACGGTAGAAGAAGGCCGAGTGATTCGAACGGATCCAGATGCTGGTTCGTCTCGTAAAGAAGGTATTAAAGTTAATCTCATTATCTCTTCAGGTCAGCAATCATTTAAGATTGGAAATTATATTGGACGCAAATCTACGGACGTCATTGCAGAGTTGAAAGGGAAAAAAGTTCCTGAAAATCTCATCAAGGTTGTAGAAGAAGAATCAAGTGAAACAGAGGCAGGACTTGTTATGAGACAGAGTCTGCCAGAAGGAACCACTTATGATCTTAGTAAGGCGACAGAGATTACCTTGACAGTAGCCAAGAAGGTAACTAGCGTTCCTATGCCAAGTTATATTGGATCAAGTCTTGAATTTACTAAGAATAACTTGATTCAGATAGTTGGTGTAAAAGAAGCTAATATTGAAGTGGTAGAGGTCTCTACAGCTCCAGATGGAACTGCTGAGGAAACTGTTGTCAGTCAGAGTCCAAAACCAGGTGAAGGTGTAGATTTGAATACAACTCGTATCAAGATTTCTATCTATAAACCGAAAACAACTACAACAACAAATCCATCACAAGGGAACCCTTATCGTGGAGAAACATCTCCACAGATTAGAGAACCACAGACTAATCAAACTACCACAACTTCAGATATCCATCAAGGTGAGAACTAATCAATCTTTGTCACAGTTTTTGTGACAAAGATTTTTTTTCCTTAAAATTTATGATAAAATAAAAGGAGTTTAAAAAGGAGGGGAACATGGACGAATCAAAAAAACTGAATGCAGTCATTGATGTCATTATGTTAGCAGGTACAATTCTGCTTCGCAATGGTTCTGAAATCTATCGTGTCGAAGACACCATGATTCGAATTGCTCATTCACAAGGCATCATGGATTGTAATGTTTTGGCCATGCCTGCAGCTATTTTTTTCTCCATTGAAAATACAAATATCTCTCGAATGAAACGAGTAACCTCCTCTGCCTATAATATTGAGAAGGTGTGTGATGTCAACCAGATTTCACGGCAACTTGTATCGGGACAGCTTGATTTGGAGACAGCCTTTATCCAATTAAAGGAATTGAATGCCAAGGCATCTCCCTACACCAATGTTCAACTGACTGCTGCAGCGACCCTCAGTGCTCCTTTCTTCTCTATTATGTTTGGAGGGAGTGTCTATGATGCGATTGGTGCAGGAGTGGCGACCTTATTTGCCTTTACCTTTTCCTTATACGTAGAAAAATTTATTCGTATCCCCTTTATGACAGCTTTTGCAGGTGCTCTTGTTTTTGGCTTGATTGCACAATTTTGGGCGCGCTATTCTGGTTTACCGTCTACAGCTGATTTGGTCATTGCAGGTGCGGTCATGCCTTTTGTACCGGGAATTGCTCTGACCAATGCTGTTAGAGATATTATGACCAATCACATTAACTCTGGTATGAGCAAGATGTTTGAATCTTTGCTGGTTACCCTTGCTTTAGGGGCAGGCACCTCTGTCGCCCTCCTACTCATAAACTAATATGACTCTAACAACATTTTTATTGCAGGCTCTAGCTAGTCTGCTAGCTATTATCACATTTTTAATCGTTTTAAACGTTCAACGTTCTATGCTCATTCCTGGTGGAGTTTTGGGAATGTCTATCTGGCTACTCTATCTGATACTCAAGGAACCAACCAATGTTATTTTGGCAACCTTTATAGCTGCTGTGATTGGTTCCTGTGTCAGCCAGATTATGAGTATTCTATACAAGACTCCAGCAGTTGTTTTTGCGCTGGCCATATTGGCTCCGCTGGTACCAGGGTATCTATCTTATCGAACGACTTCATTCTTTGTGACAGGCGACTATAGAAACGCCATTGCCAGTGCAATGTTGGTGATGATGTTGGCCCTTGTTATCTCTATAGGAATGGCAAGTGGGACAGTTGTTCTGAAGATGTATTATTATCTCAAAAAGAATCGAGCCAGCTAAGACTCGATTTTTTCGTGGGTAGAGTAGCTGAAAAAACATGGATGCTCCGATGGAAATAAACTTGATTTGGGGAATCAAGTCTTTTTTCGCTCATTTGACCTCAATTGTGATAAAATAGAGGTGAGCGAATTTTTACAATGAATGATAAAAATAGAGGTAAATATGACAATCGGTATTGATAAGATTGGTTTTGCGACCAGTCAATACGTTTTGAAATTACAAGATTTAGCAGAAGCTCGAGGGACTGATCCTGAAAAATTGAGTAAAGGACTCCTTTTAAAAGAATTGAGTATTGCTCCTTTAACAGAGGATATTGTTACCTTGGCTGCCAGTGCAGGAAATTCTATCCTGACTGAAGAAGAGAAGCAAGAGATTGATATGGTTATTGTAGCGACAGAATCTGGAGTCGATCAAAGTAAGGCGGCTGCGGTTTTTGTACACGGTTTGCTTGGAATTCAACCTTTTGCTCGTAGTTTTGAAATCAAAGAAGCTTGCTATGGTGCAACTGCGGCCCTTCACTATGCTAAGTTACACGTAGAAAATTCTCCTAAATCAAAAGTCTTGGTACTTGCTAGTGATATTGCAAAATATGGTGTCGAAACTCCTGGGGAACCAACTCAAGGAGCAGGTTGTGTTGCCATGTTGATTAGTCAAAATCCACGTGTTATGGTCTTCAACAACGATAACGTTGCGCAGACTCGTGATATCATGGACTTTTGGCGTCCAAATTATTCAACGACCCCATTTGTAAATGGAGTTTACTCAACACAGCAGTATTTGGATAGCTTAAAAACGACTTGGGAAGAGTATCAAAAGCGTTATGATTGCGACTTGAATGATTTTGAAGCTATTTGTTTCCATTTGCCATATCCAAAGCTAGCTCTCAAGGGATTGAAAAAAATTCTCGATAAATCTCTACCTCAAGAAAAAAAGGATTTACTTCAAAAACACTTTGATGAGTCCATTATTTACAGCCAAAAGGTTGGGAATATCTATACGGGTTCACTCTTTTTAGGACTCTTGTCTCTTCTTGAAAATTCTGATAGCCTGAAAGCAGGGGACAAGCTTGCTCTCTATAGCTACGGAAGTGGTGCTGTATCTGAGTTCTTCAGTGTGGAATTGGTTGAAGGCTATGAACAGCAATTGCAGAAAAATCGCTTAGAATTGCTAGACCAGCGTCAAGCATTGAGCGTAGCTGATTATGAACGAATCTTCTTTGAGGAAGCAAACTTGGATGAGTCAGGTTCTGCAACCATGTCTGGCTATGAGGGACAGGACTATGCTCTGGTTGAGATTGTAGAACACCAACGTCGCTACAGCAAGGTTGAAAAATAATGAAAAAAAATTGGAATGGATTTGCTAAAAAATCAATTCAAGAGCGCCTTGAGTTCGTTAAGTCTCAGGCGCTTACTTCTATCGAAGCCCAAGAAAGTCTTGAGCAAAATGAAAATCTTAGTATAGCAGTTGCGGACCAACTGAGTGAAAATGTAGTGGGGACCTTCTCACTACCCTACTCAGTAGTGCCAGAAGTACTGGTAAACGGTCAAGAGTACACAGTTCCTTATGTGACCGAAGAGCCATCTGTTGTTGCTGCAGCTAGTTTTGCTAGTAAGATTATCAAACGTGCGGGTGGTTTTACTGCTCAGGTTCATCAACGCCAAATGATTGGTCAGGTAGCTCTTTATCAGGTTCCAGATAGGGATAAAGCATGTCAGGCTATTTTGAGTCAGAAAGCAGAGCTACTCGAACAAGCAAACCAAGCCTATCCATCTATTGTCAAACGTGGTGGTGGAGCCAGAGAGCTAACAGTTGAGAAAATTTCTGGTGACGCTGACTTTTTAGTGGTTTATCTTCATGTGGATACTCAGGAAGCCATGGGAGCCAATATGCTCAATACCATGCTTGAGGCTTTAAAACCTAGCTTAGAGGCTCTGAGTCAAGGACAAAGCTTAATGGGCATTTTATCCAACTACGCCACAGATTCTCTAGTAACTGCAACTTGTCGCATCGCCTTTCGTTATTTGAGTCGCCAGAAGGATGAAGCGCGTGAACTAGCAGAAAAAATGGTTTTAGCCAGCCAGTTTGCTCAAGCAGATCCTTATCGAGCGGCTACCCACAATAAGGGAATATTTAATGGAATCGATGCTCTCTTGATTGCGACAGGAAATGATTGGCGTGCCATCGAAGCGGGAGCGCATGCCTATGCCAGTCATGATGGTGCTTATCGAGGTCTCAGTCGTTGGACGATGGATTTGGAAACAGAAGAGCTAATAGGAGAGCTGACTATGCCGATGCCAGTTGCTACCAAGGGTGGATCAATTGGTCTTAATCCTCGTGTAGTTCTCAGCCATGAGGTGCTAGGTCATCCATCAGCTAAGGAATTGGCTCAAATTATCGTGTCAATTGGTCTTGCACAAAATTTTGCAGCTCTTAAAGCTCTTGTCAGCACAGGAATTCAGCATGGACACATGAAACTTCAAGCGAAGTCACTAGCCCTCCTTGCAGGAGCCACAGAGGCTGAAGTGCCTAAGTTGGTAGAAAGCTTGATTGCTGAAAAAACCTTTAACTTAGAAAAAGCCCAAATACTCTTGAAAAAATTTAGATTATAAGAAAAAACTCAGACTGATTCAGTCCGAGTTTTTTGTTTAAATACTTTTTCCTGGTAAGAGACTAACTGGCAAGAAATAACCAGTAGTAGCAACCTCTTTGCCTTCAATTTTTTGTAAGAGCAAATCAACTGTTAGGCGAGCAATTTCTTCCAAGGGTTGTTTAATAGTAGTGAGGTGAGGGTAGTAATTCTCGATAAAATAAGTTCCATCGTAGCCAATAACCTTAAGTTGTTCTGGAACAGAAATACCAAGTTCCTGAGCAATCTTCATCACCAAGATGGCTGTCAAATCATCCGATGCGAAAATCGCATCTGGTTTTTGTTTGGTCAGGATATTTTTAATTTCCATTTCCTTACGAAGGGGCGAAAAGTCACTGGAAACATTGATAATAGGAGCTTTTGGTAAGATAGAAGCAAAACCAGCATGACGAAGTCCAGTTGGTGAATTGGAATTGTCATTTCCTGTAATCATGATAATAGATTTGGCTCCAGTTTTAGCCAAGGTCTGAGCGGCTAGGACACCACCAGCATAGTTGTCAGAAGAAACAACAGGAATATCTGGTGATAGGTTACGGTCAAATGAAATGATTGGAGCCGTCACGCGATTGTAATCCTCAATCCCAAGGTTGTGACTTCCCGAAATGATACCGTCCACCTGGTTGGCTTCTAACATTTCGATGTATTCGCGTTCTTTTTCCGAATCGTGTTCACTATTACAGATGATGGTCTTGTAGCCTTTTTTGAAGAGTTCGTGTTCTAATTTGTCAATCAATTCAGCATAGAAAACATGGCTGATTTTAGGGAAAATCAAACCGATTAACTTGGCTGATTTTCCTTGAAGACTTCGAGCTAGGTTGTTGGGTTTATAGCCCAGCTCACGCATAGCATCATTAACCTTTTGAATGGTTTTTTCTGACAGATAACCCTTTTTGTTGATGACACGTGAAACAGTAGTAGGGCTGACGCCAGCTAATTTTGCGACATCAGTTAGTTTTGCGACCATATTCTAATTCGTAGTACGTTCCAGTTGGGTTTCCAGATTTGATAAGGATTCCATTTTGATCTTCGAGAGGGAAGACACGACCAGAAAATACTTTTTCTCCTTTATTGATGAACATTTCAAAGACTGAGTTGTCGATGAAGATATTAACAGTAGTTGCTTGATTAGTAACTGAGCAAGAGCGAGTAGTTCCAAATTCTTGAGCATATTGCTCACCTGCTTGACTACGATCAACGGTTACTTGACCATTGACAAGGTCAAAGTTGATAGTGAGTCCCTTGCCATCTTTATCAGCAAAAAGGACAATTTCGCTTTGGCTATTGGCTTCTAAGTTAAGCTCAAGTTCGTAGGTGTTTTTGGTTTCAGAACGATTTGAAAATTCCTCTTTTGAAGCTCGGAGGTCCTGAATAGCTGCTACAGGGTACTGATAGAGTTTGCCATCCTTGATTGTAAGTTCCTTGACTAATGAGAAGGTTCCTTGATGATCGAAACGGTCAGATGGATAAGAAACATCTGGTAACCCAAGCCAGCTGACTGCCAGGGCACGTCCATCAGGAGCGTTAAAGGCTTGAGTAGCATAGGCTTCAAATCCATAATCAAGATTGTGAAGTTCAGACACATCTACCATACGAGCATTGTCTGAATCAAAGGAAGCGCCAATTTTATACATATTTGGATAGATATTGTCATAGTCAAGAACCCTTTTATCCAAACCTTGTGGGCAGTAAAGAAGGACAGGTTGTTCTCCGACAAAGACAAGATTTGGGCACTCCATCATATAGGCAGTGCGATCGTTAGCGAAGTCAAGGTCGCCAACTGCTTGCCAGTTTGTGTAGTCGTTGTCAACAGCCTTGTAGAGACGGACGAAGCCTTTTTTATCCAAGTCCTGTCCACCGACGATAGCATAGTATTGACCTTTAAAGTTAAAAATTTGTGGATCACGGAAGTGGTCAGTAGCATCAGCAGGCTGATCAATCAAGATCTTATCAATTTTCGTAATCTTGCCATCCTTACCCATCAAAGCCCCAATCTGGTATGGGTGACGGATCCAGTTTTTATCACGGACATTTCCTGTATAAAATAGGAACAAGTTATCGCCAAACTGCATAGCAGATCCAGAGTAAGCACCGTGGCTATCCAGAGGAGTATCAGGTAATATTTTTACACCTGTTTCAGTAAAGTGAACCAAGTCGTCGCTTTCAAGCTGAACCCAAGATTTCAAACCGTGAGCTGCACCAAAGGGGAAATTTTGGTAAAAAACAACCCATTTGCCATCAAAATAAGAAAAGCCATTTGGATCATTAAGGAGTCCTTCTTTTGGCTCAATGTGATAGCTGACGTGCCATGGGGATTGTGCCATCTTTTCTTGGATTTCTTTTCTTTCTTCTTGTGTCCAATCTTCATAGCGTCTATAACGACGCTCGGTAGTCCATTCCATTTATATTCCCTCCATAAATTCTACTATCTTTATAGTAAACGTTTCCTTATAAAAAAGCAAGTCTTTTATCATAAAATTAAGAAAAAAATGTCAAACGATTGACAGTAAATAGAAGCTGAATTTTATGAAAATCATTGAAAACATGAAAGTTTTTGAAAACTTTTTTAGCAAAAACCTTTTAATAATAGGTATTTATCGAAGAAATACTATTCAAAAATATCAAAAACAGTCAAAAAACAAAAATACAAATAAATTTTTCTGCAAAACGCTTGA
>NZ_JADMUH010000008.1 GCF_015546995.1 Streptococcus infantis | reverse complement strand
GTATTCTCCCAGTGCTGTTTTTAAAGGACGGCTTTCAATCTTAGTCAGGTCAATTCCCCGCCAAGCAAAGGTGGAAACGTAGGGGTTTTATATGGAAAAAATGAACAAATCAATCCAACTTCTTTTATTGATTTCCTTGGTATACTTAGGCTGCTGTAGTTGCTTAGTTTGGCCTGGTATTGCTTTAACACTCAAACAATCCTGCTTTTACTTTTTACTTATCTTACTGTTTTTAGCAGGTATCTGTACATTTATCCACTATCTTTCAGGACATGATCATGTGAAAAGTCGGCTACACAATCGAAGTCAATCCTTCTTTTTATTGTATAACAGCATGGTTATCATTAACGTTGCTGGAGTATGTTTTATTTTATTTGAAAGCATAAGCACTGACACTCTACTACAAAAAGAAATCGTTGACTTGTTACTCATCTCTTTCTTTTTCCTTTTCGGACTTGATATTGCTACCTTTCTGCCGTTAAACAAATGGAGAAAATTACCAACTTATAAAAAGAGAGGCAGGCTAACAACCCTTATCTTTCTTAGTTTATTTTTTCTGCACAATCCTTTAACTATACTTTCTGTCAGCTTTTATATCCTTTTGGGAGTCAGCTTTCTAAACTTTTTATTTCCTAAAACCTTAAGACAAGATTTATCCTTCTATAGTCATTTAATTCGAAACATCTTACTTGTACTATCGGCACTTATGTTCTGGTAGTTAATAGAATTCCTGTCAGAAGTATGCTATAATGAAATAAATTTTTTAGGAGATATATGAATGAATTTTTTTAAAGATTATCGTAAACGATTGATTTGGCTAGGAATCTTTCTTGTGGCAATGGCCCTATCGCAAGTTCCTATCGTAACTTTAATGTTACTTCAAAAAACTCAACTTGGATCTATCTGGTCATCTCTAATAGTGGGGCTTGTCTCTACCGCTATTGTTACACTCTTTTTATATGGTGCTCACAAAAGTAAGTTATTAAACCTAAAATCGAAACTCTTTACTATTAATGACGCCCCTCGAATCGCTCTTAGTTATGTAGCCATTGTCGCTGGAAATATGATTGGTGCGATTTGGTTACAACTTCTGAAGCAAACAACTACTTCGAATCAAGAGGCTATCAATAGCATCATGTCAGGAAGTTCTCTAATTTCCAGCATTTTCGTGGTTGCAATAGTGGCACCTATTTGTGAGGAAGTTATCTGTCGAGGTATCATCCCTACTAAACTCTTCGAAGGATACGAGAAAATTGGATATATTTTCGGTTGGTTTCTCTTCACTATAGCCCATATACCAAATAATCTTCCTTCTTTCCTGATCTACGGCTGGATGTCTGCAGTCCTAACTTGGACTGCTTATCGCACCAAACGACTAGAGATGTCTATCTTCCTCCATTTAGTAATTAATGGAGTCAGCATTCTATTACTTATCCTCCTTACATTCCTTATCAAGGTTGTTGGTATAGATGCTTTTCAATAAATAGAAATTCCACTACTAATAAAAAGACTAGAAATCTATTTAATTTCTAGTCTTTTTGTTTATTCTTTGAGTGATTCCAAACTAAGTTAATAAGGCAGGTAGCTAATCCACTTTTTAACTGTTACGACGAAAAAGTCCACGAATCGATACCATCCGTGGACTTTTCCTAGTGAAACGTTTAGGTGAACTGCCATAACTGTTACCGTTTATTAGATTACGACACGGAGTTTGGCAAATCGATTCTATTTGCCAAACGAAGTTAGTAAGGCAGTTAGCTAGTTCGCCGAATAGCGACTAGCGTCCAACAATTAGGAACTTTAGTTCCAATTGTTGGTACTGAGTTACATCTTTTCTTCCAACTCCACATCTGGATACTTGTCCGCAAACCAGCGGAGGGCAAAGTCATTTTCGAAAAGGAAGACAGGTTGGTCAAAGCGGTCCTTGGCCAAGATATTACGACTTGAAGACATACGTTCATCTAAGTCTTCTGGTTTAATCCAACGAACTGTCTTTTTACCCATTGGAGTCATGACAACTTCAGCGTTATACTCGCCTTCCATACGGTGTTTAAAGACTTCGAACTGGAGTTGTCCAACAGCACCTAGCATATACTCACCTGTTTGGTAATTCTTATAAAGCTGAATGGCTCCTTCTTGTACCAACTGTTCCATTCCCTTGTGGAAGGATTTTTGTTTCATAACGTTCTTAGGCGAAACTTTCATGAAAATCTCAGGCGTGAAGGTTGGTAGTGGCTCAAACTCAAACTTATTTTTGCCAACAGTTAACGTATCTCCAACCTGGTAGGTACCTGTATCATAAACCCCGATGATATCTCCTGCTACGGCATTGGTCACATTTTCACGACTTTCCGCCATAAATTGGGTGACATTAGAAAGTTTAGCTCCCTTACCAGTACGAGGCAAATTGACACTCATACCACGCTCAAATTCACCCGATACAATACGAACAAATGCGATACGGTCACGGTGTCGAGGGTCCATGTTGGCTTGAATTTTAAAGACAAAACCTGAGAAATCCTTATCATAAGGGTCGACAAGTTCACCGTCTGTTTTCTTGTGTCCATGAGGTTCTGGAGCAAACTTGAGGAAGGTTTCAAGGAAGGTCTGCACCCCAAAATTAGTCAAGGCCGAACCAAAGAAGACTGGTGTCAAATCACCTGCAAGAATGGCTTCCTCTGAGAATTCATTTCCTGCTTCATTCAAGAGCTCAATATCATCTTTCACTTGCTCATAGAACGGGTTGCTAGCAAAGAGTTTATCGCCATCTTCTAGGCTGGCAAAACGTTCATCCCCTTTGTAGAGTTCCAAACGTTGGTTATAGAGGTCGTAGAGCCCCTCAAAGGCTTTCCCCATCCCGATTGGCCAGTTCATTGGATAACTTGCAATACCCAAGACTTCTTCCAATTCTTGCAAGAGGTCTAGTGGTTCACGACCGTCACGGTCCAGCTTGTTCATAAAGGTAAAGACTGGGATCCCTCGGTGTTTGACAACCTCAAACAATTTCTTAGTTTGGGCCTCGATACCCTTGGCAGAGTCCACTACCATGACCGCAGCATCCACCGCCATCAAGGTACGATAGGTATCTTCTGAAAAGTCCTCGTGTCCTGGAGTATCTAGGATGTTTACCCGTTTCCCATCGTAGTCAAACTGCATGACAGATGAGGTTACCGAAATCCCACGTTGTTTCTCGATATCCATCCAGTCTGACTTAGCAAAGTTTCCTGTTTTCTTCCCTTTTACAGTACCTGCCTCACGAATCTCTCCCCCAAAATAGAGCAATTGCTCAGTAATGGTTGTTTTCCCAGCGTCCGGGTGAGAGATGATGGCAAAGGTACGGCGTTTTTTAATTTCTTCTTGAATACTCATAGCTTCTCTTTCTTTCTACTTTTTTAATGATTTCAATTTATAATCACTCTTTATTACATCGGACCCTAACATTCCTTTCAACACTCCATTATATCGGATTTTAGAGAGTTTTTCAATTGCTTACACAAGAAAAAGCAGGCCAAGATACTTGACCTGCTTATAAGATTCTTTTATTCAATATTTATTTTGTATCGCTAGTTACAATCTCTTCAAAATTTAATTTTTTCTAGAGCAATTTTCTTTTCCCAACGTTTTTTAAACAAAATATCAAAGAGCACTAAGGCTGAAGAAAGAATGATTGAAACCAGAAGATACTTTATCCATATAGGGGCATCTGGAATAAACGGCGTCGTATTCAAAAGCCCATAGTTTCCACCTGTCACTTGATTGACTCCAACTAGGAAAAGGTTGAGAATAAAAGTGTAGGCGATAATTCGATACTTTTTAAGTAGGTTTTTATCGTAGTGATTCATGAGATAAACCAGGGAATTGACCAAGAGGGCATAATGGCCAATCAGGAAAGAAAAGCTGGTAATATGCGGGAAATCATAGGGGTCAAAAACAGGATAGCCTAAAGCAAATACTGCGCCGCTGGCTCCCATAAGGGCAAAATACTGCTTGGTTTTCCATTTGTCAGGTAAGAAAACAACCGCGAACATGGCCAAACGGCAATGGTAAAGAGGCAGGCTGTTCGAAAATGGAATGCTAAAACCTATATACCAAGTATAAAGAGCTAGCAATTGCGCTATTTGAATCCACTTAAACAATCGAACAAATTTGGGGTTTTTGTAGTAAGTAAGAGAAGCATAAATAGACAAGGCAAGAAGGCCTATCATGACACCGTACCAAAAAATCGGAATAGGCGGTGGCGTCGTTTGGGTTCTTGTAATAAAATGATGCATAAAGTCTCCTTAAGGTAACGAATTCAGTTGTATATTAACTATTCTTATGTTTATATTTAACGAGTTGATTGATAAGGATGAGAATACCTGTCATCAAACTGGTCACTATCAAATAGTTAAGCAAACTACCATGATCCCCAATCACAGGTGGCTTGCTCATAAAGCCATAATTTCCTCCTGTCAAGAGGTTGGCAAGAAAGATAATGGCATTAACCCCAAAAGTCATCTGGCATATTTTCCATGTATCCCCTTTTTCAACTTTATAATATCTAACAAGATAAATCAAGCAGTTAGCCAAGAGGGCCCAGTGTCCGAAAACATTGTTCACAGACGAAACATGAGGGAAAGGAAAAGGATAAAAGACTGGATAAACCAAAGCCATGATAGAACCAAAAACTCCCACTAATGCAAAGTATTGTTTAAAAAAGGTCTTATTAGGGGCAAAAAGAATTATCCACATAGCCATGCGACTGTGGTAAAAAGGGAGAGCCTCAGAAAGAGGCAGGCGTGCAGCAATATACCAAGCGTTGATAATGAGCAACTGAATCAATTGTCCCCAATACCAAAAGTTTCTGTAACCTTTAGATGATGCGAAACGAATCGATAAAACAGCTATGATTACCAAAGAAGTAGGTAATAAAAAGTACCAGGCTCCCAAATGAGGAGGAACTGTCTTTTTACTGGTAAAAAGTAACTCCCAAAGCGTCATGTGTCATCCTTAACGTGTTCTAGTTGAGTCAATTCTACATCCTTTTTACCAACTAAAAACGACTGTTATTCTTTCTTCTAATTTCAACCATTATATCTAAATAAATAGTATTTTTCAATTTCTGTTTCTTTTTAGCTTGGCTTGCCTTATTTATAGGAAAATATGGTAAAATAGAACAGATAAAGAATCATCATTTCACGAAAGGATATCCGATGAAAATTACGCAAGAAGAGGTAACTCACGTTGCCAATCTTTCAAAATTAAAATTCTCAGAAGAAGAAACTGCAGAGTTTGCGACAACACTCTCAAAAATTGTTGATATGGTCGAATTGCTCAGTGAAGTCGACACTACTGGTGTCGCACCTACTACAACGATGGCTGACCGTAAAACTGTTCTCCGACCTGATGTGGCCGAAGAAGGAACAGACCGTGACCGCTTATTTAAAAATGTACCTGAAAAAGATAACTACTATATCAAGGTGCCAGCTATCCTAGATGATGGAGGAGACGCCTAATGACTTTTAACAATAAAACTATTGAAGAGTTGCACAATCTCCTTGTTTCTAAGGAAATTTCAGCAACTGAACTAACTCAAGCAACGCTTGAAGATATCAAATCTCGTGAGACAGCTATCAATGCTTTCGTCACTATCGCTGAAGATCAAGCTATTGCTCAGGCTAAAGCTATTGATGAAACTGGTATTGATGTTGACAATGTCCTTTCAGGAATTCCGCTCGCAGTTAAGGATAACATTTCTACAGATGGTCTCTTAACAACAGCAGCTTCAAAAATGCTCTATAACTACGAACCTATCTTTGATGCCACAGCTGTTGCCAATGCAAAATCCAAGGGCATGATTGTTGTTGGTAAAACCAACATGGACGAATTTGCCATGGGTGGATCAGGTGAGACTTCTTATTACGGTGCTACTAAAAATGCCTGGGACCACAGCAAGGTTCCTGGTGGATCATCAAGTGGTTCAGCTGCAGCTGTAGCTTCTGGACAAGTCCGTTTATCACTTGGTTCTGATACTGGTGGTTCTATCCGCCAACCTGCTGCCTTTAACGGGATTGTTGGTCTCAAACCAACTTACGGAACAGTTTCACGTTTCGGTCTCATTGCCTTTGGTAGCTCATTAGACCAAATTGGTCCTTTTGCACCAACTGTTAAGGAAAATGCCCTCTTGCTCAATGCTATTGCCAGCGAAGATGCAAAAGACTCTACTTCTGCTCCAGTCCGCATTGCCGACTTTACTTCAAAAATCGGTCAAGACATCAAGGGCATGAAAATTGCTTTGCCTAAGGAATATCTTGGTGAAGGGATTGACCCAGAAGTTAAGGAAACCATCCTCAAAGCCGCTAAACACTTTGAAAAACTCGGTGCTATCGTCGAAGAAGTTAGCCTTCCCCACTCTAAATACGGTGTGGCAGTCTACTACATCATCGCTTCTTCTGAAGCTTCATCAAACTTACAACGTTTTGATGGTATCCGCTATGGTTTCCGTGCTGAAGATGCAACTAATCTTGATGAAATCTATGTAAACAGCCGTAGCCAAGGTTTCGGTGAAGAGGTGAAACGCCGTATCATGCTAGGTACTTTCAGCCTTTCATCAGGTTACTATGATGCCTACTACAAGAAGGCTGGACAAGTTCGCACCCTTATCATCCAAGATTTCGAAAACGTCTTTGCGGATTATGACTTGATTTTGGGACCAACTGCTCCTAGCGTTGCCTACGACTTGGATTCGCTCAACCACGATCCAGTTGCCATGTACTTGGCTGACCTCTTGACAATTCCAGTCAACTTGGCTGGTCTACCAGGTATTTCGATTCCTGCTGGATTTGTTCATGGTCTACCAGTAGGACTCCAATTGATTGGTCCTAAATACTCAGAAGAGACTATTTATCAAGTTGCTGCTGCGTTTGAAGCAACAACAGACTACCACAAACAACAACCCGTGATTTTTGGAGGTGATAACTAATGAACTTTGAAACAGTCATTGGACTTGAAGTCCACGTAGAGCTCAACACCAATTCAAAAATCTTCTCACCTACTTCTGCTCACTTTGGAAATGACCAAAATGCCAACACTAACGTGATTGACTGGTCTTTCCCAGGCGTACTACCAGTTCTCAATAAAGGTGTTGTTGATGCCGGTATCAAGGCAACTCTTGCCCTCAACATGGACATCCATAAGAAGATGCACTTTGACCGCAAGAACTACTTCTACCCTGATAATCCTAAAGCCTACCAAATTTCTCAATTTGATGAGCCAATCGGTTATAACGGTTGGATTGAAGTGGAACTTGAAGATGGTACAACTAAGAAAATCGGTATTGAACGTGCTCACTTGGAAGAAGACGCCGGTAAAAACACGCATGGTACAGATGGTTACTCTTATGTTGACCTCAACCGCCAAGGGGTACCTTTGATTGAAATCGTATCTGAAGCAGACATGCGTTCACCAGAAGAAGCTTATGCTTATCTAACAGCCCTCAAGGAAGTCATCCAATACGCTGGTATCTCTGACGTTAAGATGGAAGAAGGTTCAATGCGTGTAGATGCCAACATCTCTCTTCGCCCATATGGTCAAGAGAAATTTGGTACCAAGACAGAGTTGAAAAACCTTAACTCCTTCTCAAACGTCCGTAAAGGTCTTGAATACGAAGTCCAACGTCAAGCTGAAATCCTTCGTTCAGGTGGTCAAATTCGCCAAGAAACACGACGTTACGATGAAGCTAACAAGGCGACCATCCTCATGCGTGTTAAGGAAGGGGCTGCAGACTACCGCTACTTCCCAGAGCCAGACCTACCACTCTTTGAAATCTCTGATGAGTGGATTGAAGAAATGCGTACGGAGTTGCCAGAGTTTCCAAAAGAGCGCCGTGCTCGCTATGTCTCTCAACTCGGATTATCAGACTACGATGCTAGTCAGTTGACTGCCAATAAAGTCACTTCTGACTTCTTTGAAAAAGCTGTTGCCCTCGGTGGTGATGCTAAACAAGTCTCTAACTGGCTCCAAGGTGAAGTCGCCCAGTTCTTGAATGCTGAAGGTAAGACGCTTGAACAAATCAAATTGACTCCAGAAAACTTGGTAGAAATGATTGCTATCATCGAAGATGGAACGATCTCATCTAAGATTGCTAAGAAAGTCTTTGTCCACCTAGCTAAAAATGGTGGAGGTGCTCGTGAATACGTTGAAAAAGCTGGTTTAGTTCAAATTTCAGATCCTGATGTTTTGATTCCAATCATCCATCAAGTCTTTGCGGATAATGAAGCTGCTGTTGCCGACTTCAAGTCAGGAAAACGAAACGCTGACAAGGCCTTTACTGGATTCCTCATGAAGGCGACTAAAGGGCAAGCCAACCCACAAGTAGCCCTCAAACTGCTTGCCCAAGAATTGGCTAAGTTGAAAGATAGTGAGTGAAATATACTTTCGTTAATAACCCTTTCTACTAAAAAATAGAATACGGAGAATAAATGAACAAATTTTTACGGGTACTATTTATTTTAGTTATTGTCGCCATGTTGGGTGCTTCTGTTCTACAAATCTTTCTCCCATCATATATGGGAGAGCATTCTGGTTACGGTATTTCTGCAGGATGGCAAAGAGAAATTGGAATTTGGAATCTAGCTGTCTTAATTATTATTCTTGCCGTTAATATTAAGTACGATTGGTTTTACCTAAGAATTGCCCTTCTTGCCCTCATTATTGGTGGTATAGGAATAGGAACAAATCATTTGTTAAATTTTATTGAATATCATTCTCCTGTTAACGCGATTGGTGCCATCGAGAATTATATACTCGTATTTGGTTGGATTATAGGGTGGTTTATTGAAAATAAAACTATAAAACTCCAAAACTCTTTATAGACATAAAATTTAGCAAAAACTATTTTTGTACTCACATAGTTAGGAGACATATGAAAAAGTTATATACTCTTATCGCTGCTTGCTTGCTTCTTCTCTTTGTGACACCCCTGCAATCAATCGATGCAGGTGTCGGCCATTCTCGAAGTGGTAGCTCTAGTCGCAGTAGCTCACGAAGCAGTAGCAGTTCTCGAAGTAGTAGCTCTAGCCGAAGTCGTTCAAGTGGTAGTTCTTCTTCTAGAAGCAGCTATCGTTCTGGCGGTAGTTACTCAAGTTCAGATGGTTCTCTAGGGACAGGAATGAGCATTCTGATCATGTTTGGTGTCGGAGCTTTCTTACTCTTCATGCTCATCAAATATTTGAGTGACCAGAATTCATCATCTGGTAAATCTTACGGAAGCTCGCCTAGCTACAATGCTGAGCCAACACTTCACCGTCGAGTGATAAATAACACCTTGGCTATCGATCGTGTTCGCCATGGTGATCCAAACTTTGATGCAGACACTTTCACTTCATGGGTTAAAGAAGTCTATATCCAATTACAGGCGGCCTGGACTAAAAAAGATTGGAATTTGGTGCGTTCTCTTGAAAGTACCAGCCTCTACTCTCAACATAGTGCCCAACTGGAAGACTATATCCAATCTCAAACAACGAATATTTTGGAACGAGTTTATGTCGAGAATGTTCGAATCAAAGATTTCCACGAAAATCCAGATGGAAATGATACTCTAGTTGTTATCCTTTCATCTACTTTGAGAGACTATGTCATCGAAGACAAGACTCGTAAGGTTATTGAGGGAGACCCTCAAAAAGATCTATTTACAGTTTATCAAATGAACTTCATCCGCAAACATGGTAGTCAAACTGAAAGCTCTGTCCAAGATGAAGCTGTTAGCGACCACTGTCCAAACTGTGGTGCTCCACTTAAAATATCAGCAATCAGCAAATGTGAATACTGCGGCGCTGAGCTCACACGTAGTCCAAATCAATGGGTTCTTGATACCTATGAAGTTGTGGATGAAGACGAACTATATAATTAGGAGGAAATTATGGGATTTATTCGTGCTGCCCTTTCAGCTGGGCTAAATAGTTTTAATGATAGCAAATTCAAGGAAGCCGTTGTACTTCCAGACCACGTCTCTTCAGACGTCATGGCCATCAAGGGACAATTGCTTACAAAAGACCCTGATGGTGGTTCAAGACAAAGCAACCAAAATACTGGTCTTTTAACAGACGGTTCTGTTGTTATTGTCCCTCAAGGATATGTTGCTGTTCTTGTCAATAATGGTACCTTCCTAGGGGATGTCCTTGAAGCTGGAAGCCATGAATGGCGTGCAGGTGATAACGCTTGGCTCCTTGAAAAAGGTGGAATTAAGGGTACTTGGGAAAACTTCAAAAACCGCTTCTCTTTTGGTGGACAAGTTATTACTCGACAAGAAATCATCTTTATCCGTATGCAACCAATCGCAGGGAATAAATTTGGTACCCAAAATGCTGTAGAGTATTTCAGTGAACGTTACCAACAAATGCTCAATATCCGTTTTTACGGTTTGTTTGACATCAAAGTTGCGGATCCAGTTCTTTTCTATGTTAGCTCTATCAGTCAACAAATTGAGGAACATAAACCATTTACACTCCAAGATATTGCTCAAGGAACACTTCGACAAAATATCTCTCCTAAAATCGCAATTGCTATCGCTAAGTATACCAATGAAAACAGAGTTGATATCTATAGCCTCAATGCCAACCAAGATACTTTCAATGAACTTGCTAAACAAGAAGTCAACAAGGTATGGACAGGACTTTACGGTATTGAAGCAACCAATATCCTTCTTGAGGATTTGAGCTACGACCAAGAAAGCATGGAGATTGTACGTAAACTTGACAGCGAACTCGTTGCTATGAAATACAATACCATCGAGATTGAAGAACGTCGTGCTCGTAACGAAGCTCTTATTGCTGCAGCTAATAACGAAGGTAATGGCAATGGTATGAATATGTTTATGGGTATGAATCTCGGTCAAACTCTCGGTGGTCAACTCACCCAACAAGCTCAACCTGTTAGCCCAAATCAAACCGTTCCCCCAGTACAACCCGCTGATCCAAACCAAGCTTTTACTCCAGTACAAACGGCAAGTCCTGAGCAAGTTGCTAGCCCACTAGAGACTGTTAGCCCTGAACAAACCGCTAACTCAGTAGAAACTACTACTCAAGAAGTCACAACTTCTGCAGAAGAATCTACTAGTCCTGAACAAACTACCAACTCTAAACAAACCGCTAATAAAAACTTCTACATCGAAGTCGATGGCAAGTACGTATTGGTAACCAAAGACGAAGAAGGAAACATCGTTCCTGTCAACTAATCTCACTTTCCTGATATTTGAGAAATCTTACGACTTATGATACAATAAAGAGTAAATTATTTTATTAAAGAGGTAAAAACATGATCGAAGCAAGTAAATTAAAGGCTGGTATGACTTTTGAAACAGCTGACGGAAAATTGATCCGCGTTTTGGAAGCTAGCCACCACAAACCAGGTAAAGGAAACACTATCATGCGTATGAAATTGCGTGATGTCCGTACTGGTTCAACATTTGAAACTAGCTACCGTCCAGAGGAAAAATTTGAACAAGCGATTATCGAAACTGTGCCAGCACAATACTTGTACAAAATGGACGATACAGCTTATTTCATGAACACTGAAACTTACGACCAATACGAAATTCCTGTTGTAAATGTTGAAAATGAATTGCTTTATATCCTTGAAAATTCTGAAGTTAAAATTCAATTTTACGGAACTGAAGTAATCGGTGTAACAGTACCTACAACTGTTGAATTAACAGTTGCTGAAACTCAACCATCTATTAAAGGTGCAACTGTTACCGGTTCTGGTAAACCAGCTACAATGGAAACTGGTCTTGTCGTGAACGTTCCAGACTTCATCGAAGCAGGACAAAAACTCGTTATCAACACTGCAGAAGGAACTTACGTTTCTCGTGCCTAATCTCTAGAAAGAGGTCATTCTATGGGAATTGAAGAACAATTAGGCGAAATCGTTATCGCCCCACGTGTACTTGAAAAAATCATTGCAATCGCTACAGCTAAAGTTGATGGTGTCCACTCTTTTTCAAACAAATCAGTATCTGACACCCTTTCAAAACTTTCACTCGGTCGTGGCGTCTATCTAAAAGAATCTGAAGAAGAACTAATAGCTGATATCTATCTCTATCTTGAGTATGGTGTCAAAGTTCCTAAGGTTGCAATGGCTATTCAAAAAGCTGTAAAAGATGCCGTTCGTAATATGGCTGATGTAGAACTCAATGCTGTGAATATTCACGTTGCTGGTATTGCACCAGATAAAACACCAAAACCAGCATTGACAGATTTATTTGATGAGGACTTCCTCAATGACTAGTCCATTATTAGAATCTAGACGCGAACTACGAAAATGTGCCTTCCAAGCACTGATGAGTCTTGAATATGGTTCTGATATTGAAACTGCTTGTCGCTTCGCTTATACTCATGATCGAGAAGACGACGAGGTAAAACTCCCTAGCTTCCTAATCGATCTTGTATCTGGTGTTCAAGCTCAAAAAGAGGAACTAGATAAACAAATCACTCAGCATTTAAAGTCTGGTTGGACGATTGAACGTTTAACTTTAGTTGAAAAGAATTTATTGCGTTTAGGAGTTTTCGAAATCACTTCCTTTGATACTCCTCAACTTGTAGCTGTGAATGAAGCTATTGAACTTGCAAAAAGCTTCTCAGATCAAAAATCAGCCCGTTTCATTAACGGACTGCTCAGTCAATTTGTAACTGAAGAAGATTAAATATAAAAAGTGTTTGATAGATATCAAACACTTTTTTATTTGTCTACTCAAATTCTATCTAAAAAAACGATTATAGATTAAATTAGAAAGAAACAACCAGATGAAATCTGCATGAATGAGAAAGTTAATAAAACTATGGCACAGGATGGTGATTTTTAAATTCTTTGTCCAACGGTAGACTAAAGCAAAGAAAAGACCGGAAAAACTATAAATCATCAAACTGATGGGGTCGCGATGGGACAATACCAAATGACTGAGCCCAAATATAAGAGCTGATAAGATGACATCCAAGTAGTATTTGGACTTAGGGAAAAAGGTATTCATAAAATAGCCTCTATGAACTATCTCCTCCAATATGGGCCCCAAAATGACAACGGAAATAAAAGAGAAGCAAGTCGTTAAAATAGTAGATTCCCCACTGATAGATATGACTGAAAGAAGATCTTCAAAGATATAGTGATGATTAATGAAACGACTAAACTGTAAGTAAAAAGCACTTAAGAACTGACGGACAAAATAAGTAGCCACTAGACTAACTACAAGGTAAAAGAATCTGGATCTTTTCGAGCCTCTTTTCTCAAAAATATAGAGCATTTTTTTCTTTTTAAGCCAATAGAACAATAGCCCTAAAAGAGCTAGTTGCTCTACTGCTACAATAATAGAATAGCCATCCATACCCCAGACAAACATCTTAGCCAAATAAAGACTACTGAAATCTAGTAGATAAATTGATAGAAATATCAATAATGTATAGATTCCCAAATGGCCTAGTTTTTTCATACTTACTCCTAAAAATCGTTGTCGACTTATTTTTATAGCACACGTAACCCTTGTTATATTAACAGATATTTTTATAAGAGCCAATTTTTCATTCTGAAATGTATTTTATAGAATCTAAAAAGCTAGAACTATATCTTAGTCCTAGCTTACTTTTTAGTATTTTCTAAAGCGTTGGTAACGTTCCTCAATGAGCTGCTCTAGTGGCAGTTTACCAAGTTCCTCAAGTTCTGCTCGGAGTTGTTCTTTGACTTGCTTGATCAGATCTTTACTTGATAGACCTACTTCAGAGATGACCTTATCAACAATTTTCATATCTAGCAATTCGAAAGAAGTAATTTTCATCAACTCTGCAGCTTCCATGGCACGACTGCCATCTTTCCAAAGAATAGACGCAAAGCCTTCAGGACTGAGAACTGCATAGATCGAGTTTTCTAACATCCAAACACGGTCAGCTACTGCAAGAGCTAAAGCCCCTCCTGAGCCACCTTCACCGATAATAATGGCAATAATTGGCACCTTAAGATCACTCATCTCCATAAGGTTACGAGCAATAGCTTCACCTTGACCACGCTCCTCTGCTCCGACACCAGGATAGGCACCAGCCGTGTTGATAAAGGTTACAACAGGACGGCCAAATTTTTCAGCCTGCTTCATCAAGCGAAGGGCTTTTCGATAACCTTCTGGATGAGGTTGCCCAAAGTTACGGTTAAGATTATCCTGTAAGCTTTTACCTTTTTGAATTCCAACAACAGTTACTGCTTGGTCTCCCAACCAACCGATACCACCAATAACAGCACCATCATCTCGGAAAGAGCGATCACCATGTAGTTCTACAAAGTCATCAAATATTCCTGTTGCGAAGTCCATGGCAGTTAAGCGGGTTTGTTCACGTGCTTCTCTGACGATTTTTGCAATATTCATAAACAATCCCCCTTATGTAACCTTACTAATCGAGCAATCATATCTGGCAATTCTCTCCGTTTAACAATCGCATCCACAAAGCCATGTTCTAACAAAAACTCTGCCTTCTGGAAATCCTCTGGCAAATCTTCCCTTACGGTATTTTCAATGACACGGCGTCCAGCAAATCCTACTAAACTTTGAGGCTCTGCCAAGATGATATCACCCTCCATAGCAAAGGAAGCTGTAACACCACCAGTTGTTGGATCAGTAAGGATTGTTAGGTAAAATAAACCTGCATTGGAATGACGTTTGACTGCTGCAGAGATTTTAGCCATCTGCATCAAACTCATGATTCCTTCTTGCATACGTGCTCCACCAGATGCTGTAAACAAGACGACTGGTAATTTTTCAGCTGTCGCGTATTCAAACAAACGAGTGATTTTTTCACCAACTACTGTTCCCATAGATGCCATGATAAAGTTAGAATCCATGATTCCGAGAGCAACTTTTTCGCCCTTAATCAAAGCAGTTCCTGTAACAACAGCCTCATCAAGACCTGTCTTTTCACGCATAGAGGCTAATTTTTTCTGGTAGCCTGGAAATTCCAATGGATCTTGCGTCTCAATTCCTGTGAACATCTCTAGGAAGCTTCCCATATCAATGGTTAAAGCAAGGCGCTCTTGAGCTGAAATACGGAAGGTATAGCCACAGTGAGGACAAATACGTTCACTCCCCAAGTCCTTTTGGTAAATGGTATGTTTACAACCTGGACATTTTGAGAAGAGTTCATCTGGAACCTCTGGTTTTGCTTGGGGCATTTCTCTAAGTGAACGATTGGGATTAATTCGTATATATTTATCTTTTTTACTAAATAGAGCCATACATCCCCCTTTTCAGTCTCATACTCTTTTTACATTATTCTTTTTCTTGATAGTTTGGTAAGAAAGTTTCCATCAAGAATGAAGTATCGTAGTCTCCTGCTATCACGCGACGATCTGAAATCAAATCGAGTTGGAAATCTGCATTGGTAACGACCCCTTCAATTTCGAGTTCATATAGAGCTCGTTGCATTTTCATAAGTGCATCAAAACGATTTTCACCATGAACAATAATTTTAGCAATCATACTATCATAGTATGGCGGAATAGTATAACCTGGATAAACTGCAGAATCAACACGCAAGCCAACACCACCACTTGGTAGATAAAGATTGGTAATCTTACCAGGACTTGGTGTAAAATTAAAGGCTGGGTTTTCCGCATTGATACGACACTCAATGGCATGTCCTTTTAGAACAATATCTTCTTGTTTCAAGGCCAATGGTTGACCTGCTGCAATACGGATTTGTTCCTTGACAATATCCACTCCAGAAACAAATTCAGTTACTGGATGTTCCACTTGGACACGCGTATTCATCTCCATAAAGTAGAATTTACCACTTGCCTCATCTAGTAGGAATTCAATGGTACCAGCATTTTCATAACCAACAGATTCCGCCGCACGAACGGCTGCAGCACCGATTTCATTACGAAGTGTTTTCCCAATAGCAATGGAAGGACTTTCTTCTAAAACTTTTTGGTTATTTCGTTGAAGCGAACAGTCACGTTCACCTAGGTGAATCACATGTCCCATCTGGTCAGCAAGAATCTGTACTTCAATATGGCGAGCAGGATAGATCACACGCTCTAGGTACATAGCTCCATTACCAAAGTTAGCTTTGGCTTCACTAGATGCTGTTTCAAAGGCTGACACAAGATCTTCTGCTTTTTCAACCTTACGAATCCCTTTACCACCACCTCCAGCTGAAGCTTTCAGCATAACTGGATAACCAATTTTTTCGGCAATAGCAAGAGCCTCTTCTGCAGTGTGGACTTCGCCATCTGATCCTGGAATGACGGGCACATTAGCCTTAATCATTTGAGCACGGGCATTGATTTTATCCCCCATGACATCCATTACACGAGCTGATGGTCCGATAAATTTGATTCCAACTTCTTCACACATAGTTGCAAATTTAGAATTTTCACTTAAAAATCCAAATCCAGGGTGAATAGCTTCAGCCTCAGTCAATACTGCAGCTGAAAGGATCGCATTGATGTTCAGATAAGATTCTGTAGCCTTCCCAGGACCGATACAGATAGCCTCATCAGCCAAAAGAGTGTGGAGAGCTTCCTTGTCAGCAGTCGAATAAACAGCAACTGTAGCAATTCCTAACTCTCGTGCCGCACGAATAATACGAACAGCAATTTCACCACGATTGGCAATTAAAATCTTACGAAACATGGAAAACCTCCCTAGTTTCCAATAGCAAAGGTCAGAGTACCGCTTGCTGCAAGCTTACCATCTACTTCTGCCTTCGCTTCTACTACGGCGATTGTGCCACGACGTTTGACAAAAGTTGCTGTCATGACAAGCTGATCACCAGGAACAACTTGTTTCTTAAACTTAACCTTATCCATACCAGCATAGAAGACGAGTTTCCCTTTGTTTTCAGGTTTAGACAATTCCAAAACACCTGCTGTCTGAGCCAAGGCTTCCATAATGAGGACTCCAGGCATAACTGGGTATTGTGGAAAATGACCATTGAAGAAAGGTTCGTTAATCGTTACATTTTTAATAGCAACAATTGTATCTTCACTAACTTCTAAGACACGATCTACTAAGAGCATGGGATAACGGTGTGGCAAAGCTTCTTTAATTCCTTGAATATCAATCATTTGATACGTACCAAGCCTTTCCCAAACTCAACCATTTCTTCATTTTCAACAAGAATTTCTGTTACGACACCGTCTTTAGGTGCTGGAATTTCGTTCATAACTTTCATAGCTTCAATGATGACCAAGGTTTGGCCTTTTTTAACAGTATCACCGACTGAAACAAAATTAGGTTTGTCTGGTCCGGCAGCCAAGTAAGCAACTCCGACAAGTGGACTTTCTACAAGGTCCCCCTCAGCTACAAATTCACTAGCACTTGATTCTGAAACTGCTTCTACAGCTGGTGTAGTTTGAGCTTGTGGTGCAACTGTAGGTACAGTTGCTGGAACTACAGGTTGAGGTGCTGGACTTGTTTCTGCCACAAGTTTCGCTTCATTCTTACTGAAGATCAACTCGTCCGTTCCATTTTTATAAGAAAATTCTTTCAAGCTCGACTGGTCAAATTGTGCCATCAAGTCTTTGATTTCATTTAAATTCATCTTTACTTATTCTCCCAACGTTTGAAAGCAAGAACTGCATTATGCCCACCAAATCCAAAAGTATTTGAGATAGCATAAGGAATTTCATGTTCCAAGCCTTGTCCATAAATAACGTTTGCTTCAATGTAGTCTGACAATTCTGTAGTTCCAGCTGTCATCGGTACATAGTTGTTACGGATTGCTTCAATTGTTGCAATAGCTTCAACTGCACCTGCTGCACCGAGCAAGTGGCCTGTAAATGACTTGGTTGAAGATACAGGTACTTCCTTACCAAGAACCGCTACGATAGCACCACTTTCTCCCTTTTCATTAGCAGGAGTTGATGTACCGTGAGCATTGACATAAGCTACTTGGTCTGGTGTGATTTCAGCTTCCTCCAAGGCAAGTTTGATAGCTTTAATAGCACCTTGGCCTTCTGGATGTGGTGAAGTCATATGGTAGGCATCACAAGTATTCCCGTAACCGACAACTTCAGCTAGGATAGTTGCACCGCGTTTTTCAGCATGCTCTAAACTTTCAAGGACTAACATACCTGATCCTTCACCCATAACAAATCCATTACGGTCTTTGTCAAATGGAATAGAAGCACGAGTTGGATCCTCTGTTGTTGAAAGAGCTGTTAAGGCTTGGAAACCAGCGATCGCAAATGGAGTAATTGAAGATTCTGATCCACCAACTAACATGATATCTTGGAAACCAAATTTGATAGAACGGAAGGCATCTCCGATCGCATCATTGGATGAAGCGCAAGCTGTGTTGATAGATTTACAGATACCATTGGCACCAAAGCGCATAGCTACATTTCCTGCAGCCATATTTGGCAAGGCTTTTGGAAGTGTTAATGGTTTAACACGTTTTGGTCCTTTGTCGTGAAGTCGAAGGACTTGGTCTTCGATTTCTCTGATTCCACCGATACCTGATGCAACGATGACACCAAAGCGGTCTTTATCAAGCGCTTCTACATCAAGGTTAGCATTGTTCACTGCTTCTTGAGCTGCATACAAGGCATATAAAGAATAATCATCGAAACGATTGGTATCTTTTTTTACAAAATATTTGTCAAAAGGAAAATCATTAATCTCTGCTGCATTATGAACGTCAAAAGCACTGTGATCAAACTTGGTGATTTCACCAATCCCAATCTTTCCACTCTTTAAACTGTTCCAAAATTCTTCTGGCGTATTCCCAATTGGAGATGTTAATCCATAACCTGTTACTACTACACGATTTAGTTTCATTTTCATACCTCTATTTTAACTCTTATTGCATGGTAAGTCCACCATCAATTGCAATGACTTGTCCCGTTAGATAATCTTGGCTTGCAAGAAAGGCTGTGACCTCTGCCACTTGCTCAGCTTGACCAAATTGTTTCATCGGAATTTGTGCCAACATAGCATCTTTTACCTTATCAGATAGGACTGCAGTCATATCTGATTCAATCATTCCTGGAGCAATGGCATTGACACGTACATTACGATTGGCTACCTCACGTGCTACTGATTTGGTAAATCCAATTAGACCTGCCTTAGAAGCAGCGTAGTTTGCTTGACCGATATTTCCCATCAAACCAACGACACTGGACATATTGATAATGGCCCCTTCACGAGCTTTTATCATCTGCTTCAAGACTGCTTGCGTCATGTTGAAGGCTCCCGTTAGATTGACTTTCAAGACCTTCTCAAAATCTTCTTCTGTCATCTTCAGCATGAGAGTGTCTTGAGTAATCCCGGCGTTATTCACTAGGACGTCAACTGAACCTAGCTCTTCAATGGCTTGGTCCACCATTCGTTTTGCATCCGTAAAATCAGAAACATCACCAGAAATAGCAAGGACCTTGACCCCGTATGGTTTAAACTCGTCTAGAAGCTCCTCGGAGATCTCACCACGACTATTCAAGACAACGTTGGCTCCCAAGCTGGCAAATTTATGAGCAATGGCAAGACCAATTCCTCGACTTGAGCCTGTAATAAAGACATTTTTCTGTTCTAGTTTCATTTTTCTCCTTTCAGAACTTCTACCATTTTGGTCTAATTTTCTAAGAGTGCTTGTAAACTTGCTTGATCTTCCACATTTGCAAGTTGAGCAGTTTTATCAATCTTTTTAACAAATCCTGACAAGACTTTCCCAGGACCAATCTCGATAAAACGCGTCACACCAGCTTCTTGCATGACTGCAATGCTTTCATAGAAACGCACAGGTTCCTTAACTTGACGAGTCAAGAGTTCTGCAATTCGTTCTTTTTCCATGACCTTTGCTTCTGTATTACCAACAAGTGGACAAGCAAAATCATTAAACTCAACATCTTCTAAGACTTGAGCCAATTTTTGACTAGCAGATTCCAATAAAGCTGTATGGAAAGGTCCAGAAACATTTAGCGGAATTAAGCGTTTTGCTCCTGCTTCTTGCAAGAGTTCAACTGCACGATCCACAGCAACCACCTCACCACCAATAACAATTTGACTTGGGGTATTGTAGTTAGCTGGAGTTACAACGCCAAGTTGAGAAGCTTCTTGACAAGCTTGTTCAATAACTTCAACTGGAGTATTGAGTACGGCTACCATTTTACCAGACCCAGCAGGTGCCGCTTCTTCCATATAAGCCCCACGTTTAGCAACTAGAGCCACCGCATCTTCAAAATCCAAGGCGCCACTAGCTACAAGGGCAGAATATTCACCAAGAGACAGGCCTGCCACTATATCTGGTTGGTAACCTTTCTCCTTTAGTAATCGGTAAATGGCAACGGATGTAGCCAAAATAGCTGGTTGTGTGTACCGAGTCTGATTTAGCTTCGTTTCATCGTTATCAATCAAGTCACGAAGATCATAACCTAAGACCTGGCTAGCTTGGTCGATTGTTTCCTTGACGATAGCATATTGGTCGTATAGTTCACGACCCATTCCAAGGTACTGGGCTCCTTGACCTGCAAATAGAAAGGCTGTTTTAGTCATTTCTTGTAACTCCTGCCCAACGAGCGGCTTCTTTTTGAATTTTCTCAGCTGCACCATAGTAGATATCTTTTAAGATTTCTTCAACAGTTTCTTCTTTAGATACCAAACCTGCAATCTGGCCGGCCATTACTGAACCGCCATCTACATCACCATGGACAACAGCCTTAGCTAAGGCTCCAGCGCCCATTTGTTCAAAGATTTCTAGGTCTGGATTTTCTTGTTTAAAGGCATCTTTTTCAGCTTGCTCGAAATCACGAGTCAATTGATTTTTGATAGCACGAACTGCATGACCAAAATGTTGTGCTGAAATAGTTGTATCAATATCACGAGCTTTTAAAATCTTAGCTTTGTAGTTTGGATGAGCATTTGATTCTTTGGCAACTACAAAACGAGTTCCTACTTGCACAGCTTCCGCACCAAGCATAAATCCAGCAGCAGCTCCCTCACCATCTGCAATACCACCTGCAGCGATAACAGGAATTGAAACAGCCGCCGCAACTTGACGAACCAAGGTCATGGTTGTTAATTTACCAATGTGTCCACCGGCTTCCATACCTTCACAAATGACAGCATCTGCACCGATTTTTTCCATACGTTTAGCCAAAGCTACGCTAGGAACTACAGGAATAACGGTGATTCCTGCTTCATGAAATCGCTCCATATATTTACTTGGGTTTCCTGCACCAGTTGTGACTACCTTAACCCCTTCTTCAATCACAAGGTCAACAATATCATCAACAAATGGAGACAAGAGCATGATATTGACACCAAAAGGCTTGTCTGTTAAAGATTTAATCTTATCGATGTTGGCTTTAACCACTTCTTTAGGTGCGTTTCCTCCACCAATGATACCGAGACCACCAGCTTTTGAAACAGCTCCAGCCAAATCGCCATCTGCTACCCAGGCCATTCCACCTTGGAAGATAGGATATTTAATATTTAATAGTTCAGTGATACGTGTTTTCATATTGCCTCCATAAGTCTTGCTTACGTAATAGTTCGACTTTATTATAATTTGACGGTCAAACTATTACCTAAACAAGAGGGAGCGGGTCTCCCCTACTCCTTCTTTATTTATTCTAATTATTTAGTTTGCTCTTCAACGTAAGCAACCAAGTCGCCAACTGTTTTCAAGTTGTCTTCAGCTTCGATTTGGATATCAAAAGCGTCTTCGATTTCTGAGATTACTTGGAACAAGTCCAATGAATCTGCATCCAAATCATCAAAAGTAGATTCAAGCGTTACTTCTGATGCATCTTTTCCAAGTTCTTCAACGATAATTTCTTGTACTTTTTCAAATACTGCCATGATAGACTCCTTTAAAATAAATAGTTTTTTTATAACAATGTGATCACCACATGATTACCTAAATTGTAACAATAAGTGTGCCCCATGTCAAACCTCCACCGAAACCTGACAAGAGAATTTTTTGGCTACCATCCAAATGGATGAGCCCTTCTTCTACACACTCAGAAAGTAAAATCGGGATACTTGCCGCACTAGTATTTCCATACTTCATCATATTAGCAGGAAGCTTGTCACGATCGACACCGATTTTTCTAGCCATCTTATCTAAAATTCGAATATTAGCTTGATGAAGCAAGAGATAATCGAGTTCATCTGCTGATATTGGACTTTTTTCGATGGTCTGTTTAATAGATTTAGCCACGTCTCGAATTGCAAAGTCAAAAACTGCTCTCCCATCCATTTTCAAGAAAACATCTGGTTCTTCTTGAATCGAAAATGGTGAAATCAATCCTGTCTGTCCATAAGTGAGACACTCACCACGAGAACCATCGCTATTGAGATTTTCAGCTAAGAAATGTTTTTGGTCACTTGCCTCAAGTAGTACACCACCAGCTCCATCTCCGAACAAGACAGCTGTTGAGCGGTCAGACCAATCCAAAGATTTTGACATGGTCTCACTACCGATAACCAAACCCTTACGATATGTTCCTGAAGAAATGAACTTTTCTGCAGTTGATAGGGCAAAAACAAATCCACTACAAGCAGCTGTTAAATCATAGGCAAAAGCTTTATGAGCGCCAATATTTGCCTGAACACGAGCTGCGGTTGAAGGCATCATCGAGTCAGGTGTCATAGTTGCTATAATGATGAAATCTAGCTCATCAGCAGAAATCCCTGCCTTCTCTATAAGTTGTCTTGCAACCTCTGTCGCTAAATCTCCTGTTGATTCTGTCTTAGAAATATGGCGTTCTTTAATCCCTGTCCGACTTGAGATCCATTCATCACTCGTATCCATGACCTGAGCCAAGTCTTCGTTAGTGATAATCTGCTCTGGAGCATAATGAGCGACCTGGCTTATTTTTGCAAAAGCCATTACTTCAAATCCTCCAAAAAGTGATAAAGATTAGTTAACCCTTTACCCATAACTTCCATCTCTTCAGGACTCATGCCTTCGATAATTCTTTCGACCATGGCCTTATGGAAACGTTTATGAAGACGGTGAACGAGACGACCTTTCTTTGTCAAATGCAGATGTACTACACGACGATCTTGATCTGAACGGATACGTTCGATGTATCCTTTTCTCTCCAAATTGTTTAAACTCGTTGTCACAGTCCCTAGAGTTACCATCAACTCTTTGGAAACTTGGCTCGGAGTCACTTCTGGATACTTGCCGATAACATCAATCGTGTGCATTTCTTTGATAGAGATATCCTTGAAACGACTACCTCGCAAACTTACTTCCTCGATTACTAGGACGTTGTTAAAAATTGATGTTAAATAGTCATTGACTTGTTGGTAGTCCATTTCTCTTCCCTCCTTTACCAAAAAAAGTTTAACAATCAAAACATTTGACAAGAAAAGTATATCAAACTTCAAAGAATAGTGCAAGTATTTTTTATTTCCCGACAAATTTTGGACGTCTTCTTTCAGAATGTGCCCGAACACCTTCTTTAAAATCTTCCGTATAGGATAGTGTTTTTTGTAGCTCCAATTCAAGTTGGGCGTATTCATGCCACTGCTTGAACTCACTCTCCCAAACGAGCTTTTTAATTGCTGCATAAGAATTTGAAGAACCACGTCTCAACTTCTTCAACAATTGTTCTCTTGTTTTTTCTAATTGTTCACTAGTACATAGACGATATAGAGCTCCTGCCTCCATTGCTTTTTCAGCGGTGAAAGCTTCTCCAGTCATAGCTAATTGAGTTGCTCTAGTTGCACCGAGCGATCTTGTCAGCAAGAATAAGCCACCCGCGTCAGGAGCCAATCCTACACCTACAAAGGCCTGGATAAATTTAGACTTGTCAGATGCAATACAGAAATCAACTGCCAAGGCCATATTGGCTGCAGCTCCAGCAACTGCTCCATCCACTTCCATGATAACAGGTTTAGGAATCTGTTTAATCTTATAAGAAATAGTATTGACCAATTCAGCAATTCGAGTTAAGGAAGCAATATCATCCTCATCGACAGCACGTTTCATTTCAACTAAATCGCCACCGACAGAAAATACCTTACCTGCAGCATTGATGAGAATATATGAAACAGAATCGTCTTTTTCAGCTAATTCCAGTGCTTTTAAAATTTCTTCACACATAGGAATATGGAAACCATTTGCCACCTCGGGACGATTTAATGTAATCACCGCTAAATCGTCTTGAATTTGAAAGATAATATGATTCATAGCCACTCCTTTAATTTAAAAAGCTGATTAAATTATTTTATCTTCAAAGTATATCTTTTTATTTCCATTTACACAAGCAAAAATCGATTAAAAGTGTATCAGCCGATTTTTAAAGATTATTTTCTATACTTAAAATATCTAGGTTAAGATAATCATGTTCATACCTCTAATATGATGCAGCCTTTCCTATTGCAGATTGAAAAAAGCCCTTCTTTCTGCTATAATCTTATAAAATACTAACTGAGGAGTTCTTATGAAGGTTGTAAAATTTGGAGGAAGTTCACTCGCCTCTGCAAGCCAGTTGAAAAAGGTTTTAAACATTGTAAAAAGTGACCCTGAACGTCGTTTTGTAGTTGTGTCTGCACCAGGAAAGCGCGATGCTAAAGATACCAAAGTTACGGATGCTTTGATTAAATATTATCGTGATTATGTAGCAGGAAATGATATCAGTGCTAGTCAAAATTGGATTATCGATCGTTACGCTGCAATGGTTAGCGAACTAGGGCTTAAACCTGCTGTTTTAGAACGAATCTCTAAAAGCATACGAACTCTCGCTACCCTTCCAATTGAAAACAATGAATTTCTTTACGATACCTTCCTTGCTGCAGGTGAAAATAACAACGCTAAACTGATTGCAGCTTACTTTAACCAAAATGGTTTAGAAGCGCGCTATGTTCATCCACGAGAGGCTGGGATTGTTGTTACAAGCGAACCTGGAAATGCTCGTATCATTCCTTCAAGTTATGATAAAATCGAAGAGCTCAATAATGGAACGGAAGTTCTGGTTATTCCCGGATTCTTCGGTGTGACTAAAGAGAATCAAATCTGTACCTTCTCACGTGGTGGATCTGATATCACTGGTTCCATCATTGCTGCGGGGGTCAAAGCAGACCTTTATGAGAACTTTACTGATGTTGACGGAATTTTTGCTGCCCACCCTGGTATCATTCACAAACCACACTCAATCCCTGAATTGACTTACCGTGAAATGCGTGAATTGGCCTATGCAGGATTCTCAGTGCTCCATGACGAAGCTCTCCTTCCGGCCTACCGCGGAAAAATCCCTCTTGTTATCAAAAATACCAATAATCCTGACCATCCAGGTACTCGCATCGTTCTGAAACACAGCAGTGATGAATTCCCAGTAGTGGGGATTGCTGGTGACTCTGGATTTGTCAGCATCAATATGTCTAAGTACCTGATGAACCGCGAAGTTGGTTTTGGTCGTAAAGTGCTTCAAATTCTAGAAGACCTGAATATTGGTTGGGAACATATGCCAACTGGTATCGATGACCTATCTATCATTTTACGTTCACGAGAATTAACTCCTATCAAAGAAGAAGAAATCCTTCGTCAATTAGTTCAAAAAGCTGAAGTTGACCACGCTGAAATCGAACATGACCTGTCTATCATAATGATTGTTGGAGAAAAAATGAAGCGCCATATCGGGGTAACTGCTACAGCTACTCGTGCCTTATCTGAAAACAATATCAACATTCAAATGATGTCACAAGGTTCGAGCGAAGTTTCTATCATGTTCGTTGTTCAAAAAGACCAAGAAAAAGCTGCCATCAAGGCTCTCTACCAAGCATTTTTCGGTGAAAGTAAGGAAGACTAAACATGGCACAATCTCTCAACAAAGTCATTGACCTACAAACAACTGGAACTTCCTATCTTTCCATTTCAGGAAAGGTCGGAAAATTCCTTGTTGGAGATCAAGCACTAGAATTTTACGCAGACCGAAATGTCGAGGATTATATTCAAATCCCATGGTCTAGCGTTAATCAAATCGGAGCCAATGTTTCAGGCCGTAAGGTTAGTCGCCATTTTGAAGTATTCACAGACCAAGGAAAATTTCTCTTCGCTTCAAAAGACTCTGGAAAAATTCTTAAAATTGCTCGTGAAAAACTAGGAAATGAAAAGGTTGTGAAGCTTCCAACCTTACTCCAAATCATCGATCGTAAAATCAAAAATCTATTTGCAAAAAAATAGAAAGTTTAGTATAATCATAGAAACGGATAAGTAGGTTATCCTCTTCTTCCAGAAAGTCTGCGGATGCTGCGAGCAGATAGGAGAGATAGGTGAAATTCTACCGTTGTTTCAAATCAAATACAGAATCAAGTGCACACCTGTGAAGTTGGATGGAACCGTGGCCCTGCCACTCCAACGCTTTGTCAGGTGTGCTTTTTTCATAAAGGAGTTTATATGTTAGATATCAAACGTATTCGTACAGACTTTGATGCTGTCGCAGAAAAATTGGCTACACGTGGTGTAGATGCTGCTATCTTGAACGAGATGAAAGAAATCGATGCTAAACGTCGTGACATCTTGGTTAAGGTTGAAACTCTCAAGGCTGAGCGTAACACTGTCTCTGCTGAAATCGCTCAAGCTAAGCGCAATAAGGAAAATGCAGATGACAAGATTGCTGCCATGCAAACCCTATCTGCTGAAGTCAAAGCACTAGACGCAGAATTGGCAGAAATTGACGCTAAATTAACAGAATTTACTACTACTCTTCCAAACATCCCAGCTGATAGCGTTCCTATCGGCGCTGACGAAGATGATAACGTAGAAGTTCGCCGTTGGGGAACTCCTCGTCAGTTTGATTTCGAACCAAAAGCTCACTGGGATCTTGGCGAAGACCTTGGCATTCTCGACTGGGAACGTGGTGGAAAAGTTACCGGTGCCCGCTTCCTCTTCTATAAAGGCCTTGGAGCTCGTTTGGAACGTGCCATCTACAACTTTATGCTAGATGAGCATGGTAAGGAAGGTTATACTGAAGTCATCACCCCTTACATGGTTAACCATGATTCTATGTTTGGTACTGGTCAATATCCAAAATTCAAGGAAGATACTTTTGAGCTCAGTGATACCAACTATGTCCTCATTCCTACAGCTGAAGTACCTTTGACTAACTACTATCGTGATGAAATTCTTGACGGAAAAGACTTGCCAATCTACTTTACTGCTATGAGCCCATCATTCCGTTCTGAAGCTGGTTCAGCTGGTCGTGATACTCGCGGTTTGATTCGTTTGCACCAATTCCACAAGGTAGAAATGGTGAAATTTGCCAAACCTGAAGAATCATACGAAGAACTAGAAAAGATGACAGCTAACGCTGAAAACATCCTTCAAAAACTCAACTTGCCATACCGTGTAGTTGCTCTTTCTACAGGAGATATGGGCTTCTCAGCTGCTAAGACTTACGACTTGGAAGTTTGGATCCCAGCACAAAATACCTACCGTGAAATTTCAAGCTGTTCAAATACAGAAGATTTCCAAGCACGTCGTGCCCAAATCCGTTATCGTGACGAAGCAGATGGTAAGGTTAAACTTCTCCACACCTTGAACGGTTCTGGACTTGCTGTTGGACGTACCGTTGCTGCTATTCTTGAAAACTATCAAAACGAAGATGGTTCTGTTACTATTCCTGAAGTCCTTCGTCCATACATGGGTGGAGCTGAAGTTATCAAACCATAACAATTTCAGATAAAAAAAGAGGAAGCTGAGCTCCCTCTTTTTAAGTGATTCAAAAGAAACAGGTAGAAATCATGATTTCTACCTGTTTTTATTTATTAGTAACCACCCATCATTGATGGATCCATAGCTGGAGCTGGTGCTACAGGTTCTGGTTTATTAGCCACAACGGCTTCTGTTGTTAGAATCAAACTTGCTACTGAAGCTGCGTTTTGAAGGGCTGAACGGCTAACCTTAACAGGGTCGATAATACCTGCTTCAATCATGTTCACCCATTCACCTGTTGCAGCGTTGAAGCCTGTACCAGCTTCTGCATTTTTCAAACGATCGATAACGATTGAACCTTCATAGCCTGCATTGTAGGCAATTTGGCGAACTGGTTCTTCCAAGGCACGAAGAACAATGTTGCGTCCTGTTGCTTCATCACCTTCTAAATCCAAGGACGCAACAGCAGAGATAACATTAACAAGGGCAGTCCCACCTCCGGCAACGATACCTTCTTCAACAGCTGCACGAGTCGCGTTAAGGGCATCTTCGATACGGAGTTTCATTTCCTTCAACTCAGTTTCAGTTGCAGCACCGACCTTGATAACTGCTACTCCGCCTGACAATTTAGCCAAGCGTTCTTGGAGTTTTTCACGGTCAAATTCTGAAGTTGTTGTTTCAATTTGAGACTTGATGACAGCGACACGATTAGCAATTGCTTCAGGATTTCCTGCACCTTCTACAATAACTGTGCTATCTTTATCAACAGACACTTTAGCTGCTTGACCTAAAGCTTCGATGGTAGCATCTTTCAACTCGAGACCAAGGTCTTCTGTGATAACTGTTCCACCTGTCAAGATGGCAATGTCTTCGAGCATAGCTTTGCGACGGTCACCGAAACCAGGCGCCTTAACAGCAACGACGTTGAAAGTTCCACGAATCTTGTTCAAAACAAGGGTTGGCAGAGCTTCACCGTCAACATCATCAGCAATGATCAAGAGTGGACGGCTACTTTGAAGAATGCTTTCTAAAAGTGGCAAGATTTCTTGGATATTTGAGATTTTCTTGTCAGTAATTAAAATGTATGGATTTTCAAGGTCTGCAACCATTTTTTCATTATCAGTAACCATGTACTGAGATAGATAACCACGGTCAAACTGCATTCCTTCTACAACTTCAAGCTCTGTTTCCATACCACGTGATTCTTCAATAGTGATAACTCCATCTTTACCAACTTTTTCCATGGCTTCAGAGATGTACTCACCTACTTTTTCAGAACGAGATGAGACAGCAGCAACCTGCGCAATCGCTTCTTTGTTAGCAACAGGAATGGCATTGTTCTTCAAGGCTTCTACAGCTGCAGCAACCGCTGCTTCAATCCCACGACGGATACCGATTGGGTTTGCGCCAGCCGTAACGTTTTTGATCCCTTCACGAACAATTGCTTGTGTCAAGACTGTCGCAGTAGTTGTTCCGTCACCAGCAATATCGTTAGTTTTAGAAGCTACTTCTGATACCAATTTGGCACCCATATTTTCAAAATGGTCTTCTAGTTCAATTTCTTTAGCGATTGTCACCCCATCATTGGTAATCAATGGTGAACCAAATGATTTTTCAAGAACAACGTTACGGCCTTTAGGTCCCAAGGTCACTTTAACAGTATCAGCTAGGATATCAACGCCACGGACCATTGCTGAGCGTGCATCAGATGAAAATTTAATCTCTTTTGACATACTTATTTCCTCCTATTATTCTTCCACAATTGCTAAGATGTTAGCTTCACCTACGATGGTATATTTTTCATCCCCATCTTTGACATCAATACCTGCATGAGCTTCCACTAAAACCTGATCTCCAACCTTTACACTTGGAGCAACCAAATCACCGTTCAAGGTGCGAACACCTTCCCCAGTAGCTACAACTTTAGCTGTTTTTGTTTTTTCTTGGGCTGATCCTGCCAGGACAAAGCCTCCAACAGTTTGTTCTTTTTCTTCAATTTTCAAGACCACGCGGTCTCCTAATGGTTTCAACATCTGCTTTCCTCCATAAGACAATCATATTATTAGCACTCTTTATCCACGAGTGCTAAACCATAGTTCTATTGTATCACTTAGTCAGAAATAGTCAAGAAAAAAACACCTCTAAAGTGAAAGAGATGTTCCTTTAATATCAATTGAGAATCGTCAACTTTTGATTGAAATCATCGATAACCTTTTGGAGATTGATCCGACCGCGGTAGATACCATATCCAAAAACCACCATACCCAAGATTCCAACCAAGGCAAGTAAAATTCCGAAAATTAAGAGTGGGAGGAAGGTTTTATGAAAAAGATAAATCAATACCACACCAATACTAGCAGTGATAAAGAGCAAACTGAACCAACGACCCAAATTTTCAAGCATGTGGCGTTGATACTTAATTTCTGTTTCATATCCATTAACAAGTTCTTGTTTTGTAACCATGAAAATCCTCCTGATAAAAATTGAGAATGAAGTGTAAGAGAAGGAGATTAGTTTACTTCATTCTCAAAATTTTTACTAGTAAATATGGGGTTCTCTCGACCTTAGTAATTAAGATGTGGGTCAAAGATACCTAGAGCAACACCAATTAAGGCAACAACAACTAGAATTAACATGACTTTGTTTGGTGAAACTTTTTTCTTAGACATCAACCACCAGCAAATAGTGATGAAGGTTGCTGTCAAGAGACCTGGATAAACACCATCAATCTTTTCTTGAATTTTAAGGAAGGCTTCTCCGTTAGCATTTTTGAATTCGAGTGCTGTTGTAACAGAGACCCAAGTCGCTGCTACGGCACCAATAACCATACCACCAACAACGCTGATCGCTTTACGAAGAGCTTGTCCTTTTGGTCCTACAAGAAATTCAACGGCTTTATCCCCTAATTGATACCCTTTAAAGAAGGCAAAGCGCATACCAAAGTAGACTAGGAAATTCCACACAACGATGTAGAAGATAGCACCAGCGACGTTACCACCTTTTGAAAGACCAAGTGCAATCCCCAAAAGAACTGGAATCAAGGTACCAACGATCAAAGAGTCACCAATACCAGCGATTGGTCCCATCAAACCGGCACGCATCCCATTGATGGTTTCACCATCTACTGCATCTCCATTTGCACGCGCTTCTTCCAAACCAGCTGTAATCCCTACAACAAGGGATCCAAGTTGCGGTTCAGTATTGAAAAAGGCGGTATAGGTTTGCATGGCATCTTTTTGTTCTTCTTTTGTATCATACATCTCTTCTACAATTGGAAGCATTGAAGTTAAGTACCCGAAGGTTTGCATGTGTTCTTGAGAGAAACAAGTCAAATGGCCATAATACCAATGATGAAATGCTTTTGCTAATGTTTTCTTTGAAATTTTCTTTCTATCAGCCATCTTAAATATCCTCCTCATCATCGTCTACGTACACCACTCCAGCCGGAGCTGCTTTCATAGATTTAATCACTTCAAGTTCATAGTAGATTACTGCAAAGATTAATGAAACAACAGCACTAGCTACCAAGTTCAATCCTAGAGATTTAGCCAAGGTAAATCCAACAAAGAATGGAATGAAGTCAGTTGCTTTTGTAACAATTTGTTTCAACAAGATAGCAATACCGACACATGGGAGAAGGGCTCCAACTGTAAAGAGGGCTTTCATCCAGAAACCATCCATAGGAAGGTAAAGTTTCATCAAATCAACCATGTTTTCACCATATTTGGTGATAATCATAGTTGGAAGGAAAGAGAAGAGGAAGTGAGAAATCCAAGGATAAACCCAGTCAACTGCGTAGAGTTTTTTGAAGTTTCCTTCTTCAACGGCTTTCCAACCAATATGTTGCCAAAGCAAGTTCATTGTAGCTGTACCGTAGAAAAGAACAGTACCTATTGTCCCAACGGCTGCACCGATTGGAGCTGCAGCTGCTGCAATTCCAGCTTCGTCTGTGATGTGATTTGCATGCACAAACAAGATAGCAAGAGGAACACCGATATAAGAGATTGCACGAACGTCGGCAGATACGGTTCCACCAGGTGTTACCAAGGCGATATAAACTACTTGAAGGGCAACCCCGACCATAATACCGGTTGTCACATCTCCAAGAATTAAACCTGAGATCAACCCACCAATCAAGGGACGACCGAGTGTATAGTTACCGATACTGGAACCACCCATACCAGGCATTGAAGACAAGCTGGCGAAAACTGCAAGCAAGATTGCTTGAATCCATGAAATTGTCATAACAAACGCTCCTTTTTGTTTGTAAATTTATTTACCTAACTAATAAAACTGTTAGGTTTAAAAACCAAATTTAGATTTGAAATCATCCCAGTAACCAATTGAGACATCCGGCAACAATTGGAATTTAACCTTATATCCTGTTGCTTGAATAGCTTGGAAGGCTTCTGCTTCTTCCTGAGTGATGGATTGGTTATTGCCCAATTTCACTGCACCAGGACGATCATTTGCAGGGCCAACGATGATTTCTTTAACATCTCCTGGGACAAAACCTTGATCCACCAAAATTTCCTTCATATCGATTGGGTTTTTGGTAATCAAGAAGTACCGACTGTCAGATTCCGTTACTTTTGCTGACTTTTCTTTAAAGGCTTCTTTTGTCCATACAAAGGTTTTCTTGTCTGATGCTCCTTTGTAAGCTTGGATCAAAACCTTGTTTGATGCTGCTGCATCGTTTACAGCAATCAAACCATCACATGGTTTTTCTTTTGCCCAGCGTGTGACTGTTTGACCGTGAATCATGCGATCATCAATCCGTACAAATGTTACTACCATAAGGTACCTCCCTATTAAATATCATCATCTTCTTCAGCACTAGTGGCTGAAACTTCAAAAGGTTGTAGTGCAGATTGTGCTTCTGATAAGATAGTTGCTGACAAATCGTCTCCATCCAACACATCCTTCATCACAACTGCTGTCAAGGCCATGGTGAGATTCATCCCACCAAGAATCAAAGTTCCATCTAGCTTTCCAGCTTCTTCTAGGACAGTGGCTGCCGTGGTTAATGGACTACCACCTACAATATCTGCCAAGACCAGCACAGAATCATCTGCTGTCAATTCTGAAATGCTCTCTCTAAAGTCAACTGCAAAGTCATCGACCGATTTTCCTTCTTTAAGTCCGACTGCAATGACCTGATTCATCTTGTCACCAGCAAACATAGCTAGCGATGTTTTTAGCCCTTCTGCCAATCCACCATGACTGACTAAAATGAGGTATTTCATTTTGCTACGCCTCCTTTATTTGACTCTATTGTAGATTATTTGGAAGCGCTTTTATATTGTCAAATGTCACATTATAAACATGACATTTAGCAACAAAAAAATGACATCTGTCACTTGACACAATGTCATCTTATTTTCTTTAAACTCCTACCTGAAGACTACTTTCAATCTCCCTTTGAATTTGCGGCAGGCGATTTTCAACATCCTGATCGCGTAAAGCATTGCTAATCAAATAGTCCAGCTTTTCTAACACTTCTTTGGATACATTCTTGGGACTACTCTCAACAGCTTGTTCCATGATACGATTCAAGGTCTGATTGGTTAAGGAATCTGCCCCAAAATCATCCACTTGCAGAAGATCTTTGCTAGAACGACTCTTGACTACATCAGGCATGACAGAAATCCCTTGAGATTCAGCAAAAAGAGTTTGTTGGATTTCTGGATCCTCTGTCAACACTTGCATCAACTCCCAAGCCAACTTTGAATGAGGAGTCCGAGCTGACATGGCAAAAGAAGTAGTCGTAACCAAAGTCGCCTTGGTGGTTTTTGACTTAGCAGGCATAGGAATACAGGTCCAGGTGAAGTTTGAATATTTGGAAACATGATAGGGATAAGGTTTATAAGTCCTATATTGAGCCAAAGTCATGGGGTAAAACGCTACTTTCCCCTGGTCAAAATCTTTGGAACTCACCTTATAGTTCTTATTCAGTTCTTCCAATTTTTGTAAAAAAGTCAAAGATTCTTTGACTTCTGGAGCCGTAAGTTTGAGCATCCCACCTTGAAAGAGACTACCCCCATTTGCTGCCAAAGCTTCTTTCCAGGTATATTCTGTACTCCCAAACTGATCCAATTGACCATCTCCATTAGTATCTTTGGTTAGTTTTTTACAAATTGTATAGAACTCTTCCAAGCTCCAACCTTCTTTGGGAACCTCAATGCCTTCTTTATCCAGCAAATCTTTATTGACACACATCAAAATAGGATTACTTTCATATGGCAAGGCATAGGTTTGCCCCTGATAGACACCTGATTCAAATGCAACAGGATAAAAAGCAACTTGGTCTTCTTTATTCATATAGCCGTTTAACTTTTCTAAAACGCCACGTGCCGCCAATAAGGACAAATCTTTCTCAGAAACCATAAACACATCAGGGGTCTTTCCTGATACAATTTTTTCTGAGAGCCAGTTTGAATATTCCGACTGCGGAATTCCATTTTCATATTCCACACGGACATTAGGATGGGACTTTTCAAATTTTTGGATCGCAAGATCCAATGCATGAGAACGTTGACTGGTCGGTACATCCCAACTAGAGCCTGCATAAACTCCTATATGAAGGACGGTCGGTTGCTGTTTCCACCAATAAACCCCCGCACTTACACAGAGCATAATAAGGAGTCCAACCCCAAAATAAAGATGCTTTCGCTTTAATTTCATTCCGTATTTCCTTTTGAAAAATCGCGTCTGGTCACTCCTGTTTGGACTGACCAAATCGCTAATTGCGTTCGATCTCTTAGGTTTAATTTCGACAAAATCGTTGATAAGTAATTACGAACAGTTCCTTCTGATAAGAAGAGTTTAGCCGCAATCTCTTTATTTGACTCACCATAGCCAATCTCTTGGATAATGCGCCATTCCGTCGTGCTCAAATCCTTAACGTTATCCTCATCCACAGCAATAGAGAAATTTGATTTGGCCATTTGCGAGAAAATTTGAAAGACCTTGCTTGCGATATCAGGGTTGATCATTGCTCCTCCCTGATGCACCACCTTAATAGCTTCATAAAGCTCCTCTGTCGAGGCTCCTTTTAAGAGATACCCTGAAGCACCATACTTGAGCGCACTATAGATAAATTCATCATCGTCAAAGGTTGTTAAAATAATAATTTTGATATCCGGATAGTGCTCTTTTACTTCTTTTGTAGCCAAAACCCCATCCATGCCTGGCATCCGAATATCCATTAAGATTAAATCCGGATGCGAGTGTGGAATGCTAGACAAGACATGATTCCCATCTTCCACTGTGGCTACCACTTCAATATCTGAGTAGGCCGACAAAATAATTTTCAGAGATTCTCGAATCAAGGACTGGTCATCCGCCACCATTACTTTTATCATCATCTATTATCTCCCTTCTTTATATTTTGGTAAACTAACACGTGTGAAAAATCCATCGCGACTTTCAAATTGAAGCTGGCCTCCTAGAATTGAAATACGCTCCATCATCTGTTTGAGTCCGTAGCCATAGGTCAAGGTTTCAAACCCAACTCCATTATCCTGCAACTCAATCATGTAATCTTCTTCGTCCTCAAAAAAATGGAGGTCCATGTGGCTGGCATGACCGTGGCGAACCGCATTAGTCATAGACTCTTGTATCACACGAAAGATTGTATCTTCAATCATGACGTCCATATCGACATCGATCCATTCATAGTTGAGATCAACTTGCAAGTTTGAAAGAATTTGGTACTCGCGGATTGTCTTTTCTAAAGCATCTTTGAGAGTTCGCTCCTCAAGGGCTCCTGGACGAAGGCGATTGAGAGAGCCTCTCACATCCTGGATTCCTTCACGGACGACTTCTGATACGTTTTTTACCTGCTCTTTGGCACGACTTGGATTGATATCAATCAAGACCCCGACAGCATCTAAACCTGCTGAAATCCCTGTTAACGCGTGTCCCAAGGTATCGTGAATCTCCCGAGCAATCCGCTTGCGCTCCCGATCCTCTGCAATCTTCTCAGATAAGGCCATATAGTTGTTCAACTCGGTATTAACCTTGGACACCATGGCCAGCTCTTGTTCAACTTCATGGTTTTCCGCAAGGACATTCATGATATAAAATAAAAGTGAAATAATGAAGAGTACCATATTCAAGGCGTAGAGGGAATTCTTTAAGAAAAAGGCCAAAATACGGATAGATTCAGGATAAAAATGAATATAGGTATCAAGAGAAGGAATCGGGAAGAAAAGCGAAAAGACGTCTGAATTAGTTACAAGGAGCATCAAGAAGCTCACTAGGATAAAGGCAAACCAATACTTCCGATCTCTCTTGGTATTCAACTCTTTGGAGCCATAGAAGATATCCGCAAAAACCAAGAGAATGAGCCCGTTATAAGCTATGTTCTGAACCCACATCAAAAGTAGCATCAGGAGAATCTCCAGAAGATTCCTCTTATCAAAAATAGACCATCGACTTGTTTGAGGTCTATAACGACTCATTGATATTAAGGCAATCCCAGCAAATAAGATTGCTGACAACCAAAAAGTCGTAGATGGAGCAAAAGGAATACGCTCTAGGCGCTCCAATAATAGAGAGGCTTGGCGTTGAGCGATGATATAGTTGGTTGCTTGAAGATAGATGATGCTGTTGAGCATAACAGCAATAAAATTCACGACCATAAGAATGGCCAAACTGTATCGAACACCTCTAAACTTTCTCATTACTGCCACCCATTCACATCAAACTGATCAATGTTTTCCTTTGTCATCATTTTAACTGGAATGATCACCTCTTTGGTATAGCTCTTCCCTTCAGAAATATCTTGGATAACTTCCATAACACGGTCTCCCATCTTCAAGGGAGATTGAGCAACGGTTCCCACTACATCATCTGTCGAATGCAACAAGGATTTCATATCTGGTGAGCCATCGATTCCATAAATTGCAATGGACTGGCTATTTCCTTGCTCCTTAATTGCAGCTAAAGCTCCTATAGCCGAGCGGTCATTTAAGGCAACCAAGGTATCAATTTCAACCCCTGATTGTAAAAAATTCTGGACAGCCGGCATGGCGATCTCCGTTTGCCCCTTGGTTTCTAGTTCCGATACAATCTGATAAGAACTGTGCCCCTCTATAGTGTCTTTAAACCCCTGAATCCGCATATCTGCTGAAACAGTCCCTTTATGCTCCAAAAGGAGGACCCGAGCGCTAGAGGAACGTTTCATCAGCTCTTTAGCAATCAATACTCCCGCTTGGTAGTTATCAGATACAATACTTGCATCGGGCTTAAAATTTTTCAGTTGGGTATCGACTGCAATGATTTTAATTCCTTGTTTTCTAGCTTTTTCAAGAGCAGTTAAAATGGACTGACTATCCCCCTTGACCGGATTGATCACAATCACATCAACTTTTTGAGCACAAAAACCATCAATCTGCTGGCTCTGCCTTTCTTCATCCAATTCTGGATCTCGGACGCAAACAAGAGCTCCTCTTTCATCGGAAATTCGACTAATTTCCGAATGAATACTTTTATAGAACTCATTGTTCATGGTCATATAGGTTACACCAATTTTAGTCTGATCCTTGATGCCACTTGTTTGACAACGGCCAAAAATCCAAAAGAGAATACAAACCACTGGAATTATCAGTAATATACGCTTTATCAGCCATTTCAACAATTCTTTTTTCTCTTTATTTTCCTTCAAATTTTATTCCTTTTCTGAAAATTTTGAATATATATTACTTTATTCTACTACTTTTTCAAAAAAAGTGCTTGATTTTATTGTACAAGTACATTTATTTGACCTATCTTAAGAAGTAATTTCCGAATAATATAACTAGAAACAATAGAAAAAGCTGGTCTATAAACGAACCAGCTTTTTTCTATAATTGATCCTAGAAAGGAAGTTCCTCCTCTTCCAAGACCAAATCTGCTAAGTCTTGACCTGCATTATTTTCACGCATAGCACGTTGGGCACGACTTTCTAAAAGTTGGAAGCCTGTAGCGAGAACTTCGGTCACATAGTTGGTCTGACCATTTTTCTCGAACTTACGGGTACGAAGCTCCCCATCCACAGAAATAAGACTGCCTTTACTTGCATAGCTAGCCAAGGTTTCAGCAAGTTTACCCCAGACAACAATATTGATGAAGTCAGCTTCACGTTCCCCGTTTTGATCCTTAAAACGACGATTAATGGCAATCGTCGCACGAGCAACTGACTTGTCATTGTTGGTTTTGTGCAATTCTGGTGTTGCCACGATTCTTCCAATAAGAATAACTTTATTATACATTTTTCATCCTCCTACTTATCTATTCGAAGGAAAAGAAAAAAAGTTACAAGATTTGTAACTTTTTTTAATAATATTAATCTCTATGAATCATAAATCCAGTTGCTTGTTGATTGGCCATGATTGTCATATCTGTGATTTGTACACGACGTGGTTGACTGGTCACATAAACAACGGCATCAGCGATGTCTTGTGCCTGCAAGGCTTCGAGTCCCTGATAGACTGTCGCCGCCCGTGCCTCATCTCCATGGAAACGGACTTTTGAAAAATCAGTCTCTACAATACCAGGTTGAATAGTGGTCACCTTGATATCTGTAGCAATGGTATCAATCCTTAAGCCATCCGAAAAGGTTTTAACTGCAGCCTTGGTTGCTGAATAGACTGCTGCACCCGCATAGGCGTAAATACCTGCGGTTGAACCCATATTAATGATATGCCCTTGATTAGCTGCTATCATGGAAGGCAAGAGGCAACGTGTAACTGCCATCAAACCCTTGACATTGGTATCTAACATGGTCAACATATCCAACTCTTCATAGTCCTGATAAGGAGCTAAGCCTAAAGCAAGTCCAGCGTTATTAACTAAAACATCAATCGAACCTACTGCTTCAAGAATATCTGAACAAACAGTCTTAACCATTGTCATATCGGTTACATCTAGCGGAAAGGTCCAAACATTTTGATTCGGAAAGGCTTCTGCAAACTCTGCTTTTAGAGCTTCAAGTCTTTCTGTTCGACGTCCTGTGAGAACAATATTTTCACCTTTTTCTAGATAGGCACGCGCGATTGCTTCACCAATACCTGATGTTGCACCTGTAATCACAACATTTTTTGCCATCTTACTTTCTCCTATCTAGTTTAATAGATACTAGTTAGCAATTAAGCTGTCCAGTGTTTAGCCGGATCGAATGGAGTTCCAACAACTTGGTCGTCTGACAGTTCAATGACACCACGTTTTTGCGGAGCATTTGGCAAGGCAAGTTCACGAGGACTACACATCATCCCAAAACTCTTTTCCCCACGAAGTTCCCCTGGAAAAATGAGATTGCCTTTTGGCATCATCGCACCTGGAAGAGCTACAATGGTTTTCAATCCGACACGCGCATTAGGAGCACCCGCAACGATTTGTACGGTTTTATCATTTCCAACAGCAACTTGGCAGATATTCAAATGGTCACTATCTGGATGTGCAACCATCTCTAGAATTTTTCCAACGACAAATTTTGGTTCCTTATCATTGATGATTTCTTCAGTAAATCCTTGAGCCTGTAGTTCTTGATTCAAACGAGCCACTTGGTCGTCTGTTAGAAATACTTGGCCACGATTCTCAATCTCAAACAAGCTAGAAACTTCAAAAATATTCCAAGCGACAGTTTCACCAGTTTCTCTTAGAAAAACACGCGCAATATTGCCTTTACGCTCAGCATCTAGCTTGGCGTCACCACTGTTCTTCACGATGACCATAAGGACATCGCCGACATGTTCTTTATTGTATGTAAAAATCATTCTTTTCTCCTATTTCAAACTTGCTAAAAAGTCATTGATTTGCCCCTTGGTTTTACGATCACGATTGACAAAGCGCCCAATCTCCTTGTCCTTGTCTAAAACAACAAGACTTGGAATCCCGTATACATCCCAAAGTTTAGCAAGTTCCATGTATTCATCTCGGTCGACTCGTATAAAAGTAAACTCTGGATTGGTCTCTTCAATCTCTGGCAAGGCGGGATAGATATAACGGCAATCGCCACACCAATCCGCAACAAAAAGGAAGACCTTCTTGCCATCCTGCTCTACTAGATTTGCTAATTCTTCTATATTTTTAGGAGAAATCATAAGACTTCCTCCTCGTAGATGAGATCTTCATCTTCATAGACAAAGGTATAGTGACGTCCATCTTCAAAAATGACACCGCCAACGAGACGCTCTAGGCTGCTTTCATATACTTGGACATAGAGAGTCGCAATTTCACCCATTTCTGAGAAATAGTCACGCACAATAGCAGTCAACTCTTCTTGCGTCTTCATAAGCTTGTGCTCATCCGCTACTTTCTTTGCTCCAAAAGCAAGTGCTCCAAGACCTACTAATGCCAAACCTGTTTTAATGATATTTTTCGTTTTCATGCTAACATTGTAACACAAAAAGGCTCAAGGAACAATGAAAAAGAGAGTGGGACAGAAATCGGTAATTCGTTAGAATTCGATTTCGTCGTCCCACCTCCGCACAGTTGAGTAGGGCTGTAAAAGCTGATGAAATCAGCGTAGTAGAGCCCACTCAACCACTGCGTCTTGCTCGACAATCCAAAGACAATTGAGAGGCTAGGACTTTTGTCCCAGCCTCCTTTCTAATTTCTAAAAATTAATAATTTCTCTCACCAAACAAACCTTCTGGTAAATCATGGAATCCCTTGCCTGCCTTGAAGTTTTCAAATTTACCTAGTAAGAACTGGTAGGCATCCAAGCGACTCTCGTAGCGAATCATGGCATCTTTAGCGCGCTCATCTTGATCTTCTCCATAAACCTTTTGACTTTCCTTAAGAGCCATATCATTGATCATAATCTGGGTATTAACCCAGGCTTCAAATTCCTTCATAAATTCTTGCTCGTAACTCATTTTTTCTCCTTATTCTAATCCACGGAAAAAGTCTGTATCAATCTCACGGTAGGGTTGGATGTCCTGAACATACTCCAACACACCTTGAAATTCCCCGTTTTCATCATGTACTGCAGCGTAGGTGACATGGACAAACTTTCCACGTGATTCTGACTTGAACCACATCTCGTACTTGTCTTTTTTCCCTTCACGAAGACCTTGCATAATGGCTTTGACCTTCTCCAAATATTTTGGTGGATGACATAGTTCGACATTACGTCCAACTTGAGACGGTGTCCGCTTGAAAATCATTTCATCCGCTGGAGTATTGTCATTATAATACTGGAAAATATCATCCTTATTAACAAAGGTAATCTCCATCGGCAAATGATTAAGGATAAGATTCGCCTGTTCAACCGAGAGATAGCCATTGCCAAAAGCCTGCTGGCTATTGCGATCTACTACTGTTTCCTTTTCCTTAGGTGTGAAGGTGATGGTAAGCTGGCCTTCTGGCGTATCAATCACTTGCTGAACTTGTCCATCTACAGTTTCTGGCTGAATTGGTTCTTCTACACTTTTTTCCTCAACAAAGCTTTGACGTTCTGGTATCCATTTCTCAGACGGACGGATAATAGCATATCCATAGGCATCACTTTCCTCAGCAATCTGAATCCAGTCATCCTGGGTAAAGGATTCAAGCAGAATCATGAGTAGGATTGATTCTTCCTTAAAAATCATACTTTCAAACTCTGTCGCAAAAGCTTCAAAAGCTTCCTTTACGGTGGAAATTGGCACTTCTGGGAGCGACTTAGTTGCCACTAAGGCTGTTTGAAAGAGATCCCTAATCTGATCATCCACTCCCCACATAACTTTGGGAGGTGAATCATGTCCATAACGTTCCATGATAGGAAAAAAAAGCTCTTCCTTGCGCTGATAGTGAATATCAAATTGACCAACAAGCCCCATCTGACGTACCAAGCCTTTGCGCATTTCTACCAGCATCTCCTCATCGTCCACAGATTCATAAGTCGAGAGCAATCTACGGACCCGAATCAAAGCAGCTCGGAGGGCTAAATTTTCATCCTTAAAGACACGCACAGGGTGACCAGGATGCTCGGTATCCTCAACTTCTACGCCTTTAACAGCATTTTTAAAGAGATTGGCATGAACATCACAGAGTTCCATGACATCTTCAAAGGTAACACCTGAGTCAGAGTTCATCAACTCGTGCTCCATGAGGGAAATCTCGATAGCAGATACACCAGTAAAGGTCGCATCAAAGCGTTCCTGAACGGACTCTGGAGAGGCTCCATTATGCAATTCTAATAAAATATCTCGCAGGATATGAATACGTTCATCTGTCATTAGTCTAACCCGATCACTTCGTAACCATTTGCTTCAAGCGTACGCACAATCTTATCCATAGGAGTCCCTTCAAGCTTTGAGCCTTGTTTGAGCGATACTTTTCGCCCAACCGTATTACGCATCAAGGGATTTGCAAGAGGTTTAAAACCAAGCTCAACCAAAATATCTAAAACTTCTGGATGTTTATCCACCACTTCCGCAACGGGAATAGATACGTCAATAATATTATCCATCACAACCTCCATTCTGTTTTCACACAGGATTTTCTTTTTTCATTATACCACAAGGGCTAGGATAAAAAAACTAGCAGTACAAGCCTACTAGTTTCTTCCTATTACTCTGCTTCGATGATTTCTGCTTCTTTTCGAATCGTTTCTACATCTCTTTGATACTGATCTTCACTATAATTGACTAGTTTGGATAATTCCCTTTGCAATCTTTCGCCCATGGGTTTCATAGTCGCATAGGTTAATCCCCCTGAAATAACCCCACCTAGAATAGGAATCGCTTTTCCCATTCCCTTTGCCAAGCCTCTCCTTGTAAGAGTAACCCCAAAAATTTTCATAACCTTTTTTAAAATAGGGTACCAGCCAGCTTTGGCTACGGCTTTCTGAGGTACTGTGGTCATTACATGTTTAGCGACTGTAACACCACCAGAACGAAGCAAGGCACCCGCTCCGTTTACCCCAAGCATGACCCCGAGATAGAGTAAGAGTGTATTTTTGGCTTCTTCACTCAATTCATTTCGTGAAGCCCAAAGATCATCATAACCATAAATATATCCCAATTCTTGGGCTAATTTCAAGGAAAAAGCATAAAACTGAGCTACATCCGTTGGAATAGTAAGCGCCATTAGAATACCTCCAGGTAGACCCGCTAGAACAGATGTTCCACTTGCTCGTAAAACATTATCCTTTATGCAGGACCTGGCTACCCTATCTAAGGTTTTCTGGGGTAATAATGAAGGAGGACCTTGTTCTAACAATTTGGCAATATCCTTCTTATCTAATTCTTTAGAGAACTTCTCCACTAAAAATTTTTCTCTATTTACTTTCACGACAGGAAGCTTTACAACTTGTTGTAAAACTTTTATAGCTATATATTGTTTAGCCATCTATATCTCCATTTTATATTCAAGTTAAGCTTTATCATATCATACTATTAGAGATTTATACATTTTTTTAACCGACTTTTAAGAAGGGCAGCTAATTAATCTATCATCATGTTTAAAGTAACAAAAAAGAGGGTTGCCCCTCTTTCTTATTTCTTATCCAGATTGCGTAACATTTCGTCAATCTTGTTTCCATACTCGATGGATTCGTCTTTGACAAAGGTCAAGTCTGGAATTTTATACAATTTCAAATTGTGACCAAGCTCACGTTTGATAGTTCCGGTTGCTTTTTCAAGGCCAATTTGGGCCTTTTGATTATCTGAAGCAAGATTACTCAAAATGGTGTAGTAAACCTTAGCTACAGATAAGTCACCTAGCATCTGAACATCTGTGATGGTCACGCCTTGGACACGAGGATCACGGACTTTCTTTTGTAAAATCTCATTGACTTCACGCTTGATTTCCATGCCCACACGATCCGTACGGAAATGATTTCCCATGCTATTCCTTCCTCTCTATTGAATCAAAAGCTAGGCCAGCAGACCTAGCTATTTCTAGAAGATAGAGGAACTAGAGCCATTTGAATCTAGGAAACAAGCCTTAGATAGAACTAAGGGTTCATCAAGGCGCTGTTGACAACGAGTCAAATGAGCTATCGTTTCTCTATTATCGTTTGATTTCTTCCATGATATAGGCCTCAATCACATCATCCATCTTGATATCATTGTAGCCATCAATCATGAGACCACCTTCACGGCCGTTTGTAACTTCTTTGACGTCATCTTTATAGTGTTTCAAACTTGCAAGTTCACCATCGTAAATAACGACACCGTCACGAATAACACGGACTTTAGAGTCACGGGTAACTTTACCGCTAGTAACCATAAATCCACCGATTGTTCCGACTTTAGACACTTTGAAGGTTTCACGGATAATCGCTTCACCGATAACTTTTTCTTCAAATTCTGGATCAAGCATACCTTTCATGGCTTCTTCCATCTCTTCGATAACCTTGTAGATAATGCTGTGGAGACGGATTTCTACATCGTCTGCTTCTGCTTGTTGACGGGCTTGTGGTGTAGGACGTACGTTGAAACCAACGATAAAGGCATTTGAAGCTTCCGCAAGAGTCACGTCAGATTCGTTGATAGCACCAACTGCTGAGTGGACGATGGTAACTTTTACACCTTCCACGTCAATCTTTTGTAGTGAGGCAGAAAGGGCTTCAACTGAACCTTGTACGTCAGCTTTAATGATGACGTTAACAGACTTGAGTTCACCAGCTTTAAGAGTGTCAAAGAGGTTTTCAAGGCTAACACGCTGTGTAGCTTGACGTTGCTTCATAAGAGCACGTTTGGCACGTTCTTCACCAGCTGCACGAGCAGATTTTTCATCTTCATAAACGGCAAAGTGATCACCCGCCATCGGTGCTTCGTTCAAACCTGTAATAGATACTGGTGTTGATGGTCCTGCAACCTTAACACGACGTCCAAGGTCATTGGTCATGGCACGGACACGTCCGAAAGTATTACCAACAACGATTGGGTCTTGAACATTCAAGGTCCCTTGTTGAACAAGAAGGGTTGCAACCGCACCTTTACCCTTATCCAAGCGAGCTTCGATTACCGTACCGATGGCACGAACAGTTGGGTCTGCTTTGAGCTCTTGAATTTCAGCTACAAGAAGAACAGTTTCCAAGAGTTCATCGATATTTTGGTTGAATTTGGCTGAGATTTCTACAAACTCAGAATCACCACCCCAGGCAGTTGACATAACACCGTGTTCAGCCAATTCGCCGATAACGCGTTCTGGGTTTGCACCTGGCTTATCAATCTTGTTAATAGCAACGATGATTGGAACATTAGCTGCTTTTGAGTGGTTGATGGCTTCGATAGTTTGAGGCATAACCCCGTCATCTGCCGCTACGACCAAGATCGTAATATCGGTAACAGAGGCACCACGTGCACGCATAGAAGTAAAGGCCGCGTGTCCTGGTGTATCAAGGAAGGTAATCTTCTTACCATTTTCCTCAATCTGGTAGGCACCAATATGCTGAGTGATACCACCTGCTTCTCCTGTAGCGACACGAGAATTACGTAGGGTATCCAAAAGGGTTGTTTTACCATGGTCAACGTGTCCCATGATAGTTACAACTGGTGGACGTTCAACCAACTTGTCTTCATTTAAATATCCATCTTCTACGAAGAAACGTTCGATATCCGCATTGTCCACTTCTACCTTTTGTTTAGCTTCAATTCCATAATCAACCATGAGGAGTTCGATTGTTTCTCCATCCAAAGATTGGTTTTGAGTGGCCATAACGCCCATCATAAATAGTTTCTTAACAATCTCAGCTGGTTCACGTTTGATACGTTTTGCGATTTCCGCAACAGTCATACCATCTGTATATTCAAATTCTGTTGGCAATTCATGGAATTTACGCTCTGTAATAGATTTTGGAGCCTGATTACGGTTATTTTGTTTATTGCCTTTTTTATTTTTCTTATTGTTATTCCAGTTACTATTTCTTTGATTTCTCACTTGATTCTGACTACTTCGATTCTTTTGTTGTTTTCTAGGACCATCTTCCTCATGATCGTAATCGTCACGATCTTTGTCTGGTCGAGCTTGCTTTTTACGACGTGTATCTACTACAGCCTCTTTGGCTACAGGAGCTACTTCAACTACAGGCTGAGTTTGTTCAGCTAGTTTAGCAGCTTCCTCAAAGATTTCCTCTGGCTCCTTGCGTTTATTAGCTTGAGCCAAGGCTTCTCTGGCAACTTGAGACTGTTTGAAGCGTTCCTCACTTGAGCGTGCGTATTCTGCATTTTGCTCAGCCTTCAAAGCCGCTGCTCGAGCTTTAAAGTCAATACGAGGACCAGCTTGGTTGGGACGATTATCAGCTTGTTGGCGATAATCATTGCCACGATTTCCTTGGCCTTGTGGTTTCTTCCCTTGGTCGTTAAAACGACGATTGTCACGGTTCCCTTGACCAGGTTTCCCACCATTACGGTTATCGTTCTTTTGACGGTTACCGTTTTGTTGTTGATCGCGGTTGTTACCCTTGTTTTGCTTGCGTCGTTCCGCTTGCTCTTTGGCACGCGCTTCACGTTCCGCCTTAAAGTTTCGACTCTGTGGTCTTGCAGCTACAACTTTTTCTTCCTTAGAAGCTGCAGGTGTAGCTGGTTTGCTTTCTTCCTTAGCAACAACTGGTTTAGCTGATGCAGGCTTTTCAACTTTCTTTTCTACACTTGCTTTTGGCGCTACAGGTTTTGCTTCTGTTTTTGGAGCAGCAGGCTTAAAGCTAGCTACGATTTTTTCAGCAGCAGCAGCCTCTACGCTTGAAGCATGGCTTTTCACTTCCAAGCCCAGCTCTTTTGCACGCGCTACAACTTCCTTACTTTCTTTTCCAAGTTCTTTTGCGATTTCGTACAATCTTTTCTTAGACAAATCATGTCCTCCTCTTCTATTCCATAAGAGACCTCATTTTCTTTGTAAATCCAGCATCTGTCACAGCCAATACTTTTCTTGATTTCCCGACTGCTATGCTTAATTCCAGTGTTGAAAACACGGTAATAACTTCTACTTGATAATAGTGGCTTTTATCCTGAATCTTCTTGGTTAGATTGGGGCCAGCATCATGAGCTAGAAATACCAATTTAACTTTCCGGTCTTGAATGGCTTTGACAACCATTTCTTCACCCGAGATGATTTTCCCTGCTCGCTGAGCCAATCCCAAGAGATTACTTACTTTTTGCTTATTCAAGTCCTAACTCTCTTCTTTTTACTTTGTGATCAACATAGGCGATCAACTCGTCATAAAAGCTTTCTTCAACTTCCATATTAAAGCTACGGTTAAAGACTTTTTTCTTTTTAGCCTCTAGGGCTTCTGCATTGTCTAGCTTGATATAAGCGCCCCGGCCATTAGCCTTGCCTGTCGGATCGATAAAGACCTCACCTTCTTTATTCTTGACAATACGAAGTAAATCTCGCTTATCAATCACATCGTTGGAAACAACAGACTTGCGCAAAGGGATTTTTCTTGTTTTCATCTTTCCCTCCTCTAGCAGATCTTATTCTTTAGTCAATTCGTCTGTTTCAGCGTAATCCACTTGACCTGCTTCTTCCATAGCTTCAAATTCACTTGCAGACTTGATATCGATACGGTAACCAGTCAAATGTGCTGCTAAGCGAACATTTTGTCCACGACGACCGATTGCAAGAGATAGTTTGTTATCTGGCACAACGACTAAGGCACGTTTGCTGTCATTTTCATCAAAGATAACTTGGTCAACTTCAGCAGGAGCAATAGCATTGTAAATAAACTCAGCTGGATCTGCTACCCACTCGATAACGTCGATGTTTTCTTCTACCGGTACCATGCGGTCACTCTTAGCATCGTAGCGAGCTGGGTGGAATTTGCTAGTGATTTTCTTGATGTTCGCTCCACCACGTCCAACGATTGTTCCGATAGCATCCACGTTAGGATTGTGACTACGAACAGCAACCTTTGTACGGTCACCTGCTTCACGGGCTACGCTCATGATTTCAACAGTTCCATCGTACACTTCTGGAATTTCTTGTTCCATCAAACGCTTGATCATTTCTGGATGGCTACGACTTACAAAAACGTTAACTCCACGAGGGTTGTCTTCCACTTTGTAGACATAGACTTCAATACGGTCATGAGAAGCAAAAACTTCTCCAGGAATTTGGTCTTGTTTAGACAATTGGGCTTCGATGCTGCCAAGATTGACATAAATGAAGCGGTTGTCAAAACGTTCTACTGTACCTGACATGATTTCTTGTTCATGCTCTTTGTATGTATTGTAGGTAATGGCACGTGTTTGCTTACGCATTTTTTCCATGATTGTTTGTTTAGCAGATTGGGCTGCTACACGACCAAACTCTCCTGGTGCTTCTTCAAATTTGATTTTGTCACCAAGCTCATAGGCTGAATTAATAGCAAGGGCATCTTTTAAACTGATTTCCAAACGGCTATCAAATACTTCATCAACAACTTCACGAACAGTATAGACAGTAAAGTCCCCTGTCTTTTCGTTGAAATCAATAGCTACACTATCTGATTGACCATAGCGTCTACGGTAAGCAGAACGAAGTGATTCTACTACTGCGTCGATGATATCTTCTTTCTTGATTCCCTTGTCTTCTTCCAAAATGCGGAAGGCCTCTAGCATTTCTTTACTCATGTTCTTTTTACTTTTGAATTCTCAAAAGCTATCCTTTCTTTCTATAATTTTACTGCTAAACGTGCTTTTGATACCAAGTTATATGGAATTTGGACTGTTTTCTTGCGAGTTTTATCCATATATTCCATAGTCAACTCATCCTCTTCAAAGGACAACAAGGTTCCTTCAAAAACCTTTTGCTTATCAATGGCTTGATAGAGCCCGACATGGATGTATTTCCCAACCGCTCCAGCGACTGCTTCCTTGGTTTTCAAAGGACGCTCCAATCCTGGGCTTGTAATTTCTAGGAAATATTGTTCTGGGAAGGGATCCGGTTTGATAGTATCTAGGACAGGACTGATAATTTCAGTCAAGTCTGCCGTATCATTCAAGGTGATTCCTTCAGGCTTGTCTACAAAAATACTAAGAATCATGTCACTGCCAATCTTTCCGTACTCGATATCTACGAGTTCAAAAGGAGCTTCAATAACAGGTTCTACGACTTCTCTGACTAATTCAACGATCGTTGCGATTGCGTCCACCTCCTCATAAGCAAGAGGCGAAGATATCTCCCCGCCTCTCTTTCTTATATTCTTGATAATAGTATAGCACTTTTTAGTACTAATGTAAAGCATAAGCTCTCAAATAGCCTGATTTCAAGCTTTTTCTTAAAATTCTGCTTCAACTCGGTAGATGACTTGACCTTTGCTTGAGAACTTTTGTTCATACTCAGTCATGACATTTCCTTCAAAGTCGCTAGCATGTAAATCTAGCCAAACACCATTGAGTTTCATGCCATATTGTGAAAAGCTCACTAAGCTATATTCAAACAAGCCACGATTATCTGTCTTGAAATGAATTTCACCGTGTTCAGGTAAGATTCGTTTGAAAGTATCCAAGAAGCTCTTATAAGTCAAACGACGCTTCTCATGGCGTTTTTTAGGCCATGGATCCGAGAAATTCAAATACAAGCGATCAATTTCACCATCTTCAAAATAATTGGTCAATTCTGAACCATCAACCCATAGAAGTTTGATGTTGGGAACTCCAACTTCTAAGACCTTGTCTAAGGCATAGCTTAATACAGATTTCTGAATATCAATCCCGATATAGTTGATGCCAGGATTTTGTTTGGCCATTCCTGTTACGAAAGCACCCTTGCCGCTACCAACCTCTACATGGATTGGATTGTCATTGCCAAACAAATCTCGCCACTTTCCTTTAGCTTCTGCGGGGTTTAAGACAACATACTGCGGATTAGCCTCTAACAGTTCTGTTGCCCCTTTACGATTTCTAACTCTCATTTTTTCTTTCCATACTTATCTCGGAAGCTACGCAAAGCATAGATTTCCCGATTTACATTATCCAAATCTTGATTTTCATAGTATTTGGTAATGAGGCTCAAAAATGACAGTTGAGCATACCAATATAACTTATTCAAGACAGTTTGATTATACTTATAGCCATAATTAGTTAGCCATTCTTGCCACTGATACTCTGGAATATAGTGACAGAGCAGATAGGCCACATCAAACATACGATCAGTCAAGCGAACAGAATCCCAATCTACTAAATAAATCAAGCCACTCTCTGTCTCAAACCAGTTGCTATGACGAACATCCCCATGGACTATGGTTGCATAGTCTTCCCTAAAGCCAGGAAGATTCTCACGCAAATCACCTAAAACCATACGTAGATACTGGTTGTTTTTTAAAGCATCCGGAGCCTTGTTTACCCATGACTGAAGTAAATCCGAAGGTGTTTCCATTGCATATCCCAATCGTGTCAACTGGGTCATTAAGGGACGTGAACAGTGTAAACGTGTCAAAATATCGATAATTTGTTTACGGTTCATATCACTTGGCGTCAAAATTTTTCCTGTCAACCATTCCTGAGCGGACATATCACGGCCATCTGGTAAACGACGGCTCCAGAGCAATTGTGGTGCAATTTGCTCTCTAGCTAAACCAGGCAGGATTGGAGAAGTATTCATTTTTATAAAAACACGTTTTCCATCAGGATAACTTCCCATATAAGCTTTTCCGCTCTTCCCAGATATCGGGGTTAGCGTTAGCTCAATATCACCCAAGTCCATTTCTTTCCTCCGAATAAAGTTTCCTTATTATTCTACTAATTTTTATGCTATTCGTCAACCAATCTTCTCAGTTGATACGGCAAATAAAGAAATTGCAAGACAAGACTTGCTCCCACAAGTGCTAGAACAAGAATTTTGTCCTTAAAAATAAGCAATCCTATGAGACTTTCCAAGATTAATACAAAAACCCCAATCGCTCTCAAAATTTTCTTCAAGCCTTTCTCTTTTTGCCCCTTACCTACTGGGAATAATTGCGTCAAATATTGATAGTCAAAGGCATGATAGAGGGCTAGAAGCTGGAATAACAAAAGATAATTGAATAAAATTACAATTGCGACTGCAATCCAAGATTGCTCAATGAAGATGATAGCGGTCAAAGATAGGATTATGAGTCGCAGACTAAGGGCGAATAAATCTCCATTTCTAAGATAGGAACGAAGATAGAGGTTCTGCCAGATTTCCCCTGGTACTTTCTGAACTCCCTTGAGAATAAAGTCCAGATAAGCTCGGCGCTTAACACTATTTGAAATTCCCCTGACCTGTGTAAAGAGGGCAAAGAATCGAAGCAAGAACTGCTTCCGTTTACTTTCTTGTGCAATGACATAATCCCAGTCAAGTCCATTTCCAAGGAAAAAGTTGCTAGACTTTTGGCGAAAAATCACATATTTTACTATTCCCAAGACAAGGAGATAGACTCCAAAAATCGGCAAACCAAGACCCATGGCTAAGAATAAAGGCGCAAACAGGAGCAAAAAGAGAGTCTGTACACTGACCCAAAAGATGAAAGAAATCAGACTTTGCTTCTGAATGTGTTCTCTCACTTCTTCTTCAGCAACTAAAAGAAATAGTTTGTCAGGCGCTTCTAGATAGGTCGCAATACCACCCCAAAGCAAAAGTAAAATAGATATAAGCCCAATCAAAATTAGGATTGGGAAATGATTCTCAGGAAAGTGTTGGAGCAACTGGTTGTACTGGTAGGCCAAAAATCCTAACAACACCAACAAAAATAAGACAAAATGATCATTGAGCACATAACGGAGATAGCCCAAGCATTCCTTACGAAATTCCTGCTTTCGTTTTAAAAACAAGTCCTTCATAGCTCCTCCTCTTTGGTCAGAGCCAAATAGATATCATTGAGGCTTGCTTCTGGCATATCAAAGGCTTCTCGGAGTTGTTGGAGATTTCCTTTGGCTCTTACTTGACCTTTGTGAAGAATGACAAAAGAGTCACACATCTTTTCAGCAGAATCAAGAACGTGGGTACTCATAAGGATAGATTTTCCTTTTTTCTTTTCCGCTTCTAGAAGTTGAATCAAATCTGAAATCGCCAAAGGATCAAGACCAAGGAAAGGTTCGTCTACGATAAAGAGACTAGGATCCACGACAAAGGCACAGATAATCATAACCTTTTGCTTCATCCCTTTGGAAAAATGAACTGGAAACCAATCCAATTTTTGATCCAAACGGAACATTTTTAAAAGTGGTTCTATACGTTCAAAAGCGATATTTTGCTCGATACCATAGGCCATAGCAACCGTCTCAATATGCTCTCTGAGAGTCAATTCTTCATACAAGCTAGGAGTTTCAGGGATATAACCAATTTTCTTGCGATAGCTCGTAGCATCCTCTCCTAGAGTCAATCCGTCAATCTTAATCTCCCCACTATATGGCGTCAAAAGACCAATAATCTCATTGATAGTCGTTGATTTTCCTGCACCATTCAAACCAATCAAACCAACTAACTGTCCGCTTTCAACTGTAAAGGACACATCTTTCAAGACAGGGACATGAACATAGCCTCCTGTCAGGTTTTTAATTTCTAACATATTTTCTCCGAATCTGGTATAATGTAGCTATATTATATCAAAATTCAATACACTAGAGGTGGTTTTTATGTCAGATTGTATTTTTTGTAAGATTTTAGCAGGAGAAATCCCTGCAGCCAAAGTTTATGAGGATGAACAGGTTCTTGCCTTCCTTGATATTTCTCAAGTAACACCTGGTCATACCTTAGTCGTACCTAAAGAACACTATCGCAACCTTTTGGAAATGGATGCGACGAGCGCTAGCCAACTCTTTGCAAAGATTCCGGTTATTGCTCAAAAGGTCATGAAGGCTACCCAAGCTGAAGGCATGAATATCATCGCCAACTGCGAAGAGGTAGCTGGACAAACCGTTTTCCATACCCATGTCCACCTCGTTCCTCGTTATGGTGCCGAGGATGACCTAAAAATCGACTTTGTTGCCCATGAACCTGACTTTGACAAACTTGCCCAAGTCGCTGAAATGATCAAAAACGCTTAAGGAGTTCCTATGAAACTATCAAATTTGCTACTTTTTGCTGGATCAGCAGTCGGATCTTACCTCCTCGTTAAAAATCGTGAAGTTATCACTGAAGAAGTTATAGATACAACTGATCGCGTTGAAGCAATCAAAGGTGATTTAGATGTTATCCAAAATAGCTTACAAATTATCAATCAACAAAAAGAAGTCATCAAGGAGTATCAAGAAGACCTCACTTACAAATTTAAAGCCTTAGAGAAAGACTTCCAAGCAAGACTTGCTGTGATAAAAGAACTACGAGAAACTGAAGAAAACTAAAAAAGAAAGCATCCAACTTTCCTTATATCCCCTTAAATCCATCTTGGATTACCAGCTCGGGAGGGACTAAACATGAAACCATTTTTAAAAGTCATCTTGATTATTTCTGGTTGCTTCTGTCTTTTTGTAACCCTAGCATTTCTACTTGTGGCCAATCTTTTCAAGGCCTCATCAAGTGACATTCGAGAAGGAAATGAAACCTTAAAACAAATCTTTATCTCCCTTGACCTGCCTCCTGAGAAAGTTGAATCAAACGGACACTATCAATACGAGGGGGGAGGCTTGGATTTTTATGTGACTTTCTCAGATGAGGTCATCAATAGCCACCCTGTCCTTAAGGAAAGTCCTAACCTCACTAAAAACCGACTCAAAGTCTATGTCTTAAACACAGGAGATATCTCCTATCACTCAGTAGAAGATAACTTATTCAATCATGGTTTAATACAATTTTTAGAGGAGGAAAGTAGGAATTACTTACAAGGAATCGGAAAGAAACCAAATCCTAATTACTCAATTCTATATTGGAAGGATCAGGAGAGCCTAAAAAAGGGTGTCGCATTCTATGAAAAAGCGTTGACCTTGGTAGATATTCAGGATAATTCGGCGATTAAGCACATTGATACCGTAACTGTGAAACCTGGCAAAGAAGCGGAAATCAAGCAACTGATCCAGGAAATGGATAAAGCCGGCTTGCTCATTCAAAAATATCAATAGCAGATCAGTCAGAGAATCTTTTCTCCGATACTAACTACAAACAAAAAAGAGCCTTATGGCTCTTTTGTTTTATTCACCCTCAAAGGCATCTTTTATATGGTCAAAGAAGCCTTTTTTCTTTGGATTGACTTTCAAATCACCTGCAGCTGCGAATTCTTTCAAGGCTGCTTTTTGTCGTTCGTTCAAGCCTGTTGGAGTCACGACATTAACAGTGACGTATTGGTCACCAACAGCACCACCACGAAGACTTGGCGCACCCTTACCACGCAAACGGAATCGTTTACCGGTTTGAGTTCCCTCTGGAATCACCAATTCAACATCCCCATGAACTGTTGGAATATCTACTGTATCTCCAAGGGCTGCTTGGACAATATTGAGATTTAACTTGTAGAAAATAGTTGTTCCTTCACGTTCAAATTTATCGCTTGCTTCTACAGAAACTACTACATACAAGTCTCCATAAGGACCACCGTTAAAGCCTGCCTCCCCTTGACCAGCTAGACGAATTTGTTGACCAGTTTCAACACCTGCTGGAATTTTCACATGGACACTGTGGGCTTGTTTTTCATGACCTGTTCCATGACATGTTGTACATGGATCTTTGATTTCTTTTCCGCGACCATGACAGACATCACAGGTTACTTGACGACGCATCATACCAAGCGGTGTTTGAGTATCGACATTGATAACACCAGAACCGTGACAGCGTCCACAAGTAACTGGACTTGTTCCAGGCTTAGCACCTGATCCGTTACAAGTACGACAGCTTGATTCACGATTGTATTTGACTTCTTTTTCAGTACCAAAGATGGCTTCTTCAAAAGTCAAATTGACGCGATACTGGAGGTCATCACCTTGACGAGGAGCGTTTGGATTGCGAGAAGAACCGCCTCCGCCGAAAAAACTTGAGAAGATATCTTCAAATCCACCAAAACCACCTGCACCATCGAAGCCACCGAAACCGCCTGCACCACCAAAGCCACCGTTGGCTCCAGCCGCACCATATTGGTCATAAGCCGCCCGCTTTTGTTCGTCACTTAAAGTCTCATAAGCTTCTTGAACTTCCTTGTACTTTTCCTCAGCACCAGGTTCTTTATTGATATCTGGGTGATATTTTTTAGATAATTTCCGATAGGCTTTCTTGATCTCATCTTGAGATGCATTCTTTGAAACGCCCAAACGGTCATAAAATTCAGTATTGTTCATTTAAGATACCAAGACCGTAAAATTCGACTGAAAAATAGGAAATCTGACGCAGGAGCGATGCTCCTAGACAGATTTATCTTTTTTCCGAGAATTTAGGTCGGGTTCAGTTCCTTTCTTTTATATTGAGTAAGAAACTTCAGAGCTCGAGTTCAATTCCCCGAACACTCTTTGTTCCTTTCTATAATTTTCATGTAAAACTTTAGAGGCTGTTTTCTATACTCTGCTTCACTTGATCAAACTCTTCATCTGATAGAGTAAATATCAAATCCTCTTCTACATACTCGTTTTGTTCTTTAAAATAGTTGTCCGTATTCTCTGCCAGCCCTAAACTTAGAATCACTTTTCTTGCAAACTCTTGATGTGCAAAACCGATAGCCGTAATGATTTGTTTATCTTGCACAAGAACTTTCGGTTGGAAATTCTCACGTGGAAGAAATTCAAAATAGTCAAAGAAGTTTTGCCAAATTCCACCTGTAAATTTCGTGTCCTTCAACAGACCTGCCTTCGCTAATAAAAGAGGCGCTGAAGAAATGGCTGTAATTAGGATATCTTGCTCATCAAGACCTCTCAAAAACGAGATCAATTTCTCATCTAGTAGAGCAGGACCTATATTTACCATTCCTGGCAAAATCACACAAGAATACTCTTCTATACGGATTTGATCCAATGTTTTCGTCGGTTGACAGAGCAAACCATCCTCAGAGACCACTATCGAATGATCTGAAGCGACATAATCAATCGTGATATCAAAAGACAGAGCTAAAGTACTCGTTAAAGTGGTTATCTCATAAAGAGAAAAATTAGGATAAATGATACAAAGTACTTTTTTCATACGCAACATCCTCTATTTTACCGAAAAACAGAGGCTGGGTTGCAACCTCTGGATTTCTTCCTATCATTACGACATTCTAAAACAAAGTCGATTATACTTTGTTTTAGAACTAGTAAGGCTGAATTGAGTTTCGGCTAAATCGAGCACGCCCTAACCTCTTGGTGAAAAAGACAAATCTTTCTAGAAACTAAAGTTTCTGCGTCAGATTTCCTATTTTCACTGTGAGGTTTTAACGGGCTTTGCATCTTATTTTTCCGTAAACTCTCCGTCTACGACGTCATCGCCTGCGTTTCCTGTTGCTTGTGCGCCTTCTGCCCCTGCTTGAGCTTGTTGCGCTGCTGCGGCTTGTTCGTAGAGTTTAACCGCAAGTCCTTGTGCTTTTTCGTTCAATGCTTCAAGTTTTGCTTTCATTTCGTCCAAGTTGTTGTCTTCTTGAGCTTTCTTAAGATCCTCAAGAGCAGCTTGTGCAGCATCACGTTCTGCATCGAAGCCTTTGCCTTCAGTTTCTTTGATTGTCTTTTCAGTCGCAAAGATAGCTTGATCTACTTCGTTACGAAGGTCTACTTCTTCTTTACGTTTCTTATCTGCTTCAGCGTTTGCTTCTGCATCTTTCATCATGCGATCGATTTCTTCGTCTGTCAAACCTGAGTTAGATTGGATAACAATTGTTTGTTCTTTTTGAGTTCCAAGGTCTTTAGCCTTAACAGATACGATACCGTTCTTGTCGATGTCAAATGTTACTTCGATTTGTGGGATTCCACGAGGTGCAGCTGGGATATCAGTCAATTGGAAGCGTCCAAGAGTCTTGTTATCTGCTGCCATTGGGCGTTCCCCTTGAAGAACGTGGATATCAACGGCTGGTTGGTTGTCTGCCGCAGTTGAGAAGACTTGTGATTTAGATGTTGGAATTGTAGTGTTGCGGTCGATGAGTTTTGTAAAGACTCCACCCATTGTTTCGATACCAAGTGACAATGGTGTTACGTCAAGAAGGACAACGTCTTTGACATCACCAGTGATCACACCACCTTGGATGGCAGCACCCATAGCAACAACTTCATCAGGGTTTACTGATTTGTTTGGTTCTTTACCAGTTTCAGCTTTAACAGCTTCAACAACGGCAGGGATACGAGTTGAACCACCGACAAGGATAACTTCGTCGATTTCTGACAAGCTCAAACCTGCATCAGAAAGGGCTTGGCGAACTGGAGTTTTAGTACGTTCTACAAGGTCACGAGTCAAATCGTCGAATTTAGCACGAGTCAAAGTCATTTCCAAGTGAAGAGGTCCAGCCTCACCAGCAGTGATAAATGGCAAGCTGATTTGAGTTGAAGTCACACCAGAAAGGTCTTTCTTCGCTTTTTCTGCTGCATCTTTCAAACGTTGAAGAGCCATCTTGTCGTTTGACAAGTCGATACCATTTTCTTTCTTGAATTCTGCTACTAAGTGGTCGATGATTTTTTGGTCAAAGTCGTCACCACCGAGTTTGTTATCCCCTGCAGTTGCCAATACATCAAAGACACCATCACCCAATTCAAGGATAGATACGTCGAATGTACCACCACCAAGGTCGAATACCAAGATTTTTTCTTCTTTATCAGTCTTATCCAAACCGTAAGCAAGAGCTGCTGCAGTTGGTTCGTTGACGATACGTTCTACTTCAAGACCAGCGATTTTACCAGCGTCTTTAGTTGCTTGACGTTGAGCATCGTTGAAGTAAGCTGGAACGGTGATAACTGCTTTCGTTACTTTTTCACCAAGGTAGTCTTCAGCATAACCTTTCAAGTATTGAAGAATCATAGCTGAGATTTCTTGTGGAGTGTATTCTTTTCCGTTAGCAGAAACTTTTTCAGAAGTACCCATCTTAGATTTGATAGAGATAACTGTATCTGGATTTGTTACCGCTTGACGTTTTGCAGCGTCACCAACAATGATTTCACCGTTTTTGAATGACACTACAGATGGAGTTGTGCGGTTACCTTCTGGGTTTGCAATGATTTTTGATTCAGTTCCTTCAAGAACTGCTACTGCTGAGTTTGTTGTACCTAAGTCAATACCGATAATTTTAGACATGTGTTTTTCTCCTTGTTGTTTTTTCTTCTTTTTTTCTTTTTGATACTCTTCGCTCACTATTAGTAAAGCTGAACCATTGTTTATCTTTCTTTCATAGTTTAATGTCGTTTCGGACAAGATTTTTCAAGTTTTCTAGCCTAATTGTAGACAACTACCATAGCCGGTCTTAGGATGCGGTCATGGAGTTTGTAGCCTTTTTGGAAGACTTGTGCGATGGTGTCTGCTGGATGCTCATCATCAGCTGGAACTGTTTGAATAGCCATATGGTAGTTATGGTCAAATTCACCGTCCGCTGGAATCTCTTCGATTCCTTCTTCTTCCAGAGCGTGAATCAAACTTTCTTGCACCATCTCCAAGCCTTTTTTGACATCATCCGTCAATCCTTCGACAGCAAGAGCACGTTCTAGGTTGTCAAGTGACGGCAAAATTGCTTTTGCCAAATCTTGGCTGCGATAACGTTGCAAAAGTTGGCGTTCTTCATTGGCACGACGCTGAATGTTTTGCATTTCTGCGTGGGCACGAAGATATTTGTTTTCAAACTCCTCGGCACGTTCATTAGCTAAGTCCAATTCAGACTTCTCAGGAGTTGTTTCTTCAGCTGTTTCCACAACTTCCTCTTCTTTTATTTCTTCATTTTTTATATCTTGGGCCATTTTCGCCTCCTTTAATGATTTCAATCTTAATTCACTTCATAGTGATTGCTGCTGAGATAGCGGTAAAAATCCGTCAACTTCATAGTCAAAACTCGATTGACAACATTAAGTTGATTAACCAATTGTTGATAATCCAGATTGACCGGACCTATAATCGCAAGAATTCCAAATCCACGATAGGGAATCAGGAACTTACTGCTAATCACTGCTAAGTCAGTAAGACAAGATTCTTGGCTATCCGCAACTCGGACACTTTGCATCTGGTCGCCAATCAGATTTTCTCGAATCTCCAAAGCAACCTTTTGTGGCTGATCAAAAAACTGATAAGCTGCTAGATTAGCAAAATTCAAGAGATTGACTTTGCCAGAAACCACGATATTTTCATTGAACATTTCTTTAAAGATATGTTCGACGAGGTCCATAACATTATCCGTTGTTGTAAAGTAACGTTGGATAATTTGCGGAATCTCTGTCCGAATCTTGTAGTGAATATCCAAAACAGTTTGATCCAGGAAACGCTCTTGAATCATGGTCTTGAGGCGATTTAAATCCTCCTGCAAGAAATTTCTCGGAATCAAAAACTGACTGGTAACTGTTCTAGACTCATCAAGCGTAAAAACTGCCAGTGCTGTATGTTGTCCGAGGACAACGATATCAAAAGCTGTTAGCTTCTGCCTACTTGGTTCTACATCTAGCGCTACAACCGTACAACCACTCAAGTCTGACAAGATTTTCGTTGCCTCTTGAAGGATATCCTCAAGCTTGAAGAACTCCTGATCAAAGGCTTTTACAATCTCATAAACTTGATTTTCAGCTAAACGGTCAAAGGATAGGGAGTGTTTGACATAGTATTGAAATCCAGCCACACTGGGCATCCGACCACTGGAAGTATGAGCCTTTTCAAGCAAACCTTGCTTTTCTAGAGCTGCCATATCATTTCGAATGGTAGCACTACTAGAGTTGATAGACTCTTGCAAGGCTTTGGATCCAACAGGTTCGTGCGTTTTGGTAAAGATGTCAATAATCAGATTTAAAATATTCTGCTGACGTTCTGTAACCATCTCGCTACTCCTCTCTGATAGATCTTTTTTAGCACTCGACACATCCAAGTGCTAACTTATGATTCTATTATACACCCTTAGAAAAGAATGTCAAGACAAAAACTCAAAAAATTAGCACTCTTTTACCAAGAGTGCTAAAAATCGGTCTGAGGACCTAGAAGATCATCTTACATTCTCAAGATATTTCTTTTTAAGTCTGTAAAAACTATAGATTAGATAAGTAATCATAAGAGCATATAGGGCAAAAATAAGGAAGAAAGAATGAGAGAGGCTTTCGCGAAACAGACTCATACAAACAACTAGACCTCCAGAGATAGAAACTATCGATGTACGAAGTCCAGATTTCACAACATCCCATCGAAGATGATTGTTCATGAAAGATTGATCATTTAAATCTACATCACAAGTTGCTTTTCGAAAAACAGTATAAGAACAATTTTCCACAAATTCCCATCCTCTATCCTTCATACTTTGTAAATCTACCTCATTTTTTCTAAGGTAGCTAGTATTCCACACAAGGTAAATTACATCATCTGGTCGGCATTGTTCAAAATAGAAAAAGCCAAAACGATTCGATTTAAATTTCCAACCTTTCAAATGCATCTCATGCAAATAATCTTCTACCTTATCCAAATCAAAAATGGTAAACATTCGAAATTGTACTTTGCTATTCATTGTCTAACCTCCAAAATGGTTCTATTTATCAGATAATTCTTTCCACTTTTGAAACAATCTCCAAAAAACATATGAAATCTGAATCGCAAAAACTATCAATAGAGTACAATCTATGATAACAATCAAAAACATTTCCCAACTGAAATGACTACCTCCACTGACAAACTTTGATAAAATCGGTAGTAGAGCTAAAAAGAGAAGCAAAATAGGAAGCATCCGCATTGTTAAAATCTTCTTGACCATTGCTAACTTCCCGGCCGCGTCATTATAAATTTCAAACTCGGCATCCGACTCAACTCCAGAATAAAGCTTTCTAAAATAGGAAAACCCATTAAAGTTTGTAATATGCTCCCAGCCAAAATCTTTAAACAGTTGTAAATAGGAAGCTCTCTCTGACTTTTTCATAGGATAAAAGTCCAACTGATAAACCACCTGCTCCGGTTGGCACTCTTCAAAAGTATACTTAACCGCAACCACTAAGTTAGAGTAACTTACTTCCTTAAGTTTCCAGCCTTGAGCATGCATTTCTCTGAGATAGAGAGCCTCTCTATCATAATCCGCAATGGTACAAATCCTATAAACAACTTTCTTTTCCATCAAAGCTCCTCCCGACTGTTTCTGTAGAGTCGTTCAATACGTTTCAACTCAATATCTAAAACTTTTCGGCCCAAGTCTGTTATCTGATAGATTTTTCGTTTTTCCTCTTCTCGGACAAAGGAAATCAAACCATCCTTTTCCATCTTTGACAAGGTTCCATACATGGTTCCAGGACTAATCGAAACCTGCGAATCTGTCATTTCTTTGACCGTTTGCGTAATACCATAGCCATGGTTCTCCTTTTGCAGACAGAACAGAATATAAAATCCCGTTTCAGTCATGGGAATGTAGACACGCCTAATCTTATCTGTTAATTCCATTTAACCAGACCTCCTATTCAGTTCGATATATCGCACTTCGTTACATAAAATATATCACACCTCGATATAAAATGCAAGAAAAAAAGATCGTCCTCACGGACAATCTTTTTGATTTATCATTAGTAAAGATCTAGGTAGTTATCAATTTCCCATTGTGAGACAAAAGTTGCATAGCTTGCCCATTCGATTCGTTTAGCTTCAAGGAAGCTAGTGTAGATGTGCTCACCTAGAGCTGCTTTAACCACTTCGTCTTCTGTCAAAGCTTTCAAAGCATTGTGAAGAGTTGATGGAAGGTCAGTAATGCCAGCCTCTTTACGCTCTTCAGCAGTCATGATGTAGATATTTTCTTCGATTGGCGCTGGTGCTTCGATTTTGTTTTCAATACCGTGCAAACCAACTTCCAAAAGAACAGCCATTGCGATATATGGATTTGCCATTGGGTCCACCGAGCGCAACTCCAAACGTGTTCCCATTCCGCGTGAAGCTGGTACACGGACAAGCGGTGAACGGTTACGGCCAGCCCAAGCGATGTAAACAGGGGCTTCGTAGCCTGGAACCAAACGTTTGTATGAGTTAACGGTTGGGTTCATGATAGCTGTATAGTTGTAGGCATGTTTGATCAAACCACCAAGGAAGTAGTAAGCAGTTTCTGATAACTGCATTCCTTTTGGATCATTTGGATCAAAGAAGGCATTATTTCCCTCAGCATCAAACAAAGACATATTGCAGTGCATACCTGAACCAGCGATACCAAATTTTGGTTTAGCCATAAAGGTTGCATAGAGACCATGTTTACGCGCAATTGTTTTTACAACGAGTTTAAAGATTTGAATCTTATCACAAGCACGAAGAACTTCATCGTACTTAAAGTCAATCTCATGTTGACCTACAGCAACTTCGTGGTGACTTGCTTCAACTTCAAATCCCATTTTGGTCAAGACATTCACAATCTCACGACGAGTGTTGTCAGCAAGGTCAGTAGGTGCCAAATCAAAGTAACCACCCTTGTCATTTACCTCAAGAGTTGGGTCTCCATTTTCATCAAGCTTAAATAGGAAGAATTCTGGCTCTGGTCCAAGGTTGAAAGATTTGAATCCAACTTCTTCCATGTGACGAAGAGCACGTTTGAGGTTTCCACGAGGGTCTCCCGCAAATGGTTCCCCTTCTGTTGTATAGACATCACAGATCAATCCTGCGACACTACCGTTCTCATCTCCCCAAGGAAAGACTGTCCAAGTGTCCAAGTCAGGGTAGAGGTACATATCTGATTCGTTGATACGAACAAACCCTTCAATAGAAGATCCATCAAACATAGCCTTATTTGACAAGACCTTGTCTAGTTGTTCATCTGTAGCAGGAATTTCGACGTTTTTCATAGTTCCCAAAATATCTGAAAACATGAGACGGATAAAGGTTACATTTTTTTCCTTAACTTCACGACGAATATCTGCAGCTGTGATTGGCATGGTTTTTCTCCTTATATATGACGACTAGCGGTTGCCTAACCGCGACCAAAAGGCGATTGTTGAGAAGCGAAGCGACTTTGCTGGAGAACTTCATTCCGAAGCGCTCTACGCACTTCAGTTTGACTCACTGGTTTTTTAGACTTCGCCTCACGTTCAGCATATTTTTTCTTGATGGCAGCAATGTTCAGACCTTCAGAGATATAATCTTTAATCTCAAGCAATCGATCCATATCATTCAAAGAATACATACGGCGATTACCTTCGTTGCGATCAGGTTTAATCAATTCCTGGTCTTCATAGTAACGAATTTGGCGCGCCGAAAGATCGGTCAGCTTCATAACACTACCAATAGGAAAAACTGCCATATTGCGACGAAATTCTTTTTCCTTCATGTACACTTCCTTCTTTCTGTCTATTATAGTCTAAAAAAATTCAATCGTCAATCAATAATGTTATATCTTGTGACATTATTTTGTTTTTTTCAGTAAAATGCTCCGTAAACGATCAATATCGTAATTTACAAGAATTGCTACAAAAACACCCATAAAGGTTTCAAAAACTCGAGCAAACACGTACAAAACTGTCTCACCGTTTGGAATTGATAAGGTAATAATCAACATAGCCGCAACTCCACCGATAACACCTGCTTTATTGTTCATAGCAACATTTGTCATAATGGTTAACATGGTACAAATTGGAACAACAAGGAGAGTTACCCAGAAGGCGCCATGAAAAAGATTATTTAAGAGAAAGAAAATCAGGGCATAAAAACCACCGATGCTATTCCCTAAAATACGTGATGTCCCAAAGTGGACACTCTTATCAAAGTCTTCTCTCAAACTAAAAACGGCTGTAAGAGCTCCAATCTGAAGTCCCTTCCATCCAAAAAAACCAAAAATCATGAGGACCAAAAAAACAGCGATTCCTGTTTTAAAGGTACGCATCCCTAACTTAAACTTGCTTTTATCAAATCTATACTTTTTAAAATAACTCATCATTTCATCTTTCTTTTTTTCCATTTTATCATAATTTTACTTTTTTGAGAAAGGGATTCCTCAATTGAAGAAAATAGGAACTAAAAAGAGAAGGGTATAAATCCTTCTCTTTTATATTCCAATATTCTATTTTAGAATAAATACATGAAAGCCAAGGTGACGAGACTAGCAAGCAAGCCCACTCCCCAGAAGAAGAAATCGACTTTCCACTCACTCCAAGGCTGACCTTTACCTGAAAATCCACCCAACTCAAAATGGTGATGAACTGGTGTCATCCGGAAGATACGTTTTCCTCCAGTCAACTTAAAGTAAGCAACTTGCATCATGACAGATGTTGTTTCAAAAACATACACTATACCAATCAGGAGTAGCGTCCATTCTTGGTGCAGCGCCATAGAAATAGCTGCCAACATTCCTCCAAGAGCAAGACTTCCCACATCTCCCATAAAAACTTTAGCAGGCTTATGGTTATAGACAAAGAAACCGAGAAGACCACCAATCATGGCGATAATGACTAGCAAGATATCCAATTGGTTTTGTACATAAGCAATAACTCCATAGGCAGACAGACTAATCACCACTGAGATACTTGCCAAGCCATCAATTCCGTCAGTCAAGTTAACAGCATTTGAAAAACCAACTAACCAGAAGAGAGCAAAGAAAATGTAAAGAACGCCTAGGTGCAATGGATATCCAAATACATTTAAGACATCCCCTCCTCTTTCATAAAAGAGATAGAAGATAACTCCTCCTACTAATTGAAGCAAGAGCTTTTGTTTAGGATTGAGCCCTTCATTGATTTTACGGAAAACCTTGAGGAAATCATCTAAGAAGCCAACCAAACCATACAAAACGAGAATAAAGAGGATCATTCCAACATTGTTGGTTAGTTGATTAGTTAAAAGTGCAAGAACTAAACTAACTAAAACGCTTGTTACGAGGAAGACAATCCCTCCCATTGTCGGCGTCCCAGCTTTTGCCTGGTGTTGTTTAACATCCTCATGCATCTGTTGACCAGTAATCTGTGCTTTACGGTAAAAACGGATAAAAGCTGGAATTCCTACCACTGTAAGAACAAAAGTAAGGATTCCAGGAAAGATAGAAACTAGCATTCTAATCTCCTAAAGTTATTTTTATTTTCTGTATATTTTTTAAAGCTGTATTAGAACGAACACTTTGTTTTTTAACAATTTCTCCTGTACCTTCAAATTCAACTTCAAGATTCAACCATTTGGCAAAGGTTTCAACATTTTTCTTAGACCAGCCATATAAGTCAGGCATCTCTTCTACCTTGTCTGAAAGGAGTAAGATTTGCTCATTAGCGTCTAGATTTGTTCCTTCTGCCACTGAACTGTCCTTGATTTTTGTTCCTGAACCGATAACGATTGGTTGAACAAGATTGCGTCTCAGTTCCTCTGCCATATCTCCCGGACTATAGTCCTTGGTCGCTGGCATTGCATAACTAGTTGTTGTTGTAACTTGATCCAGATTTTTAGCTGTAGACTGAAGATTAAGAGATTCTTTCATGGCAGAAGCTCGTTCAAGAATAGGATTAGCAAATTCTCCAAACCAAGGTGTAGAAAAGTGTTCTGGCTGTTGAACTGTTACGTAAAGAATAAAATCAGGATTTTCAGAAGGATGCATGGTTACTACAGAAAAGATATAATTGGTTTTCCCAACTAAATATCCTCCGTTTTGCTCATCGGCAATTTGAGCTGTTCCAGATTTGACAGAAACATTCTGACCAGGAACAGTAATTACTGGTTTATTATCATTACGATTATACATGGTCCCATAAATAGGGTCTGTACCAACCAAAATCATGTTTTCCCTAGTCAAACTAGCCGTTTCTTTAGAAACAGGATTACCCACAACTTCTTTTTGCGACTTCCGAACTGACTGATCATTTGGATCATAAAGGGCGCTAATAAACTTTGGTTCTAACATAACTCCGTCATTCGCAATGGCTGTAAAAGCACGTAGCATCTGGGTCTGCGTTACAGAAATCCCCTGACCAAATGCACTCATGGCAATATCGACAATATTATCTGCAGGCAATTGACCTGAATACTCATCAGTCAGACCAAAACGCGTCGGCACCCCAAACTTAAAGCGATTGAGATAATCCAACCAAGTAGCATCCCCCATCTTTTGTTGGAGCAAGGTCATACCCACATTACTTGAGTGAGCAAACCCTTGTGAGTAAGTCATTATACTTCCAGCTGATAAGCCATCATTCACATCCCAGTCCTTAATAGTTGCATCCGCTATTTTTAATTCGCTACTATTGAAATATTCTCCTCCATTAAAGGTTTTATTGTCAATAGCAGCAGCTAAGGTCATGACCTTCATGGTTGAACCAGGTTCGTAATTGCTCTGATATAAAAGGTCTCGCCAAACAAAATCCTCAGTAATACCTTCTTTTGTATCCGCATCAAAAGTTGGTCTCTGAGTCGTTGCCAAAATCTCCCCTGTCTTGGCACTAACCAAGGTCGCAGTCATGTACTTGCCTTTTAGTTTTTCTTGGAAGGCATCCATTTGACTTTCCATAAAGGACTGCAAAGGACTGGATAGGGTTGTATAAACATCTTTCCCATTTACCGTTTGTTGGGTAACTTGTTCCGTACCTGGAACAATATTACCTAAACGATCTTTTTCATAGGTAATGATACCATCTGTTCCCGCTAACAAGCTATTCAAGGAACTTTCGACACCAGACGTCCCAATGAGACTCTTTGAACCATCCTCATTTTCATGTAACTGTGCTAAACCAATAAAGGATGATGCAAATTTCCCATTTGGATAACTTCGATTTGGACTAGTCGTAAAATTAATACCCTCAACCTTAGCAGATTCTAAGTCCTGTTTAATGGACATCATATTGGCATAGGTAATCCCATTCCCTTTAGCACCAAAAGAAACCTGTTTGAGATTTGGTTGAGAGAGTTGGTCTTTGACGTAAGTCTCCTCCATATCCAAGTACTTATGGAAAATTTCGGCTACCTTATTGTACTGAGACTCCTCTACATATAGAACATCTCCATTAGCTGATTTATAGTCCTTATCAATAACTGCATAAACATTATAGGAAGTTGCATCCTCTGCAATCGGCGTTCCATTACGATCATAAATGGTCCCCCTCTTAGCAGGAACTGTCAGAGTTGTTTGGTGAACCTTACTTGCTTCTTTGACCAAGTCAACGCCAAACTTCTTCCCCGTACCAATAATCACCGCAAAATTAACCAAAAAAACAGCAAATAGAAAGACAGCCAATAGGCTCAAATTCTTTCCTACTAATCTGCGGTTTTCCATTGGAGATTTACGATTCTTAATGACAAAGCGTATGATTCGTTCTTTCCAGTTTTTCATTTACTACTCCGCCGATCGGATATTTTCATTATTCAATTGCAAGTCTTGTGAATTTGCAATTTCGGTCAAACGTTCTGATCGGATCAATTCATTAACTTCTTGTTTAGCATCATCCAACTCTGTCTTTTTTTCCTCGATTTGTGCATTGACTCTTGTCAAATCACTCTGAACCTGAAAAAGTTTTGTCTGCATATAGACTACACTGATCGCTAAGACAAGGGCTGTGATGGCAATTGAAAGGTAAAAGGCCTTTTCAACACGTGAAAATTTTTTTATACGAGCTTGTAGCAATTGGCTCGTTGTTCCTCTGTTTTCTACCATGGTTTCCTCTTACTTGTGAATTTTTCTTGCCACTCGTAGCTTGGCTGAGTGGGAACGATTATTGGCTTCCAATTCTTCCTTACTTGGTAAAATCGGTTTCCGAGATACCAATTCCATCTTTGGCTTGAGATCGTCTGGGATGAAAGGTAGTCCTTTAGGAACTTCAACTGTAGAAGCTTCCTTAAATAACTGCTTAGTCAAGCGATCTTCCAGCGAATGAAATGTGATGACTGAAATTCTTCCATCAAGAGCTAGAAGTTCAATCGCCTGCTGGATTGATTCATCTGCAGCACCCAACTCATCATTGACCTCTATACGGATAGCTTGGAAAATTTGTTTGGCTGGGTGACCTTTTTTCTTGAGTTCTTTTGCCGGTTTGGCAGATTTAATAATCTCTGCCAATTCTGTCGTAGTCTCAATCGGTTTCTGTTCACGCGCCTGTTCAATTTTTCGAGCTATCTGTTTGGAAAACTTGTCTTCTCCATATTTGAAAAAGATTCTTACCAAATCATGGTAGTCGTAGTGATTAACGACTTCATAAGCGGTCAAACTAGCTTCCTGATTCATGCGCATATCCAGCGGTGCATCCTTCTTATAGGAAAAACCACGTTCACGCTGATCCAACTGCGGGCTTGACACACCTAAATCATAACAAATTCCATCAATTTCAGTCACACTTAAGTCATGTAAGCGGTCCTTCAAATGACGGAAATTATCCTTGATGAAGGTGACCATTCCCTTTTCGATATAGGGAGCCAAACGTTTTTGCGCATTATCAATGGCATTCTGGTCTTGGTCAAAGGCATAGAGATGCCCTTTGTCGCTTAACTTACTTAATAAATACTCGCTGTGTCCTGCTCCTCCCAAGGTCGCATCAACGTAAATACCATCAGGTTTTACATCTAGCATATCAATGGTCTCATGGAGCATGACCGTTACATGATGAAATTCTTTTGTCATATCTTATCTATTTTACCACAAATCCGACTAGCTTGCACCCACTAAAGCCAAAACATTCCATTGCTACTTTATTTCTTGTATTCAAGAGGTTTCTCAGCTACTTGAGCTAGCGCTGAGTCTACTTCTCTATTCAAGTGTTGATGAACTGCCACTGCCACTGCTCTTGGTATACCAACTGCAACAATCTCGTCCACGCTAGCTTCCTTGATTTTTGTCAGAGATTTGAAATATTTCATCAAATTCTGCTTGCGTTTGGGACCTAAGCCTTCAATTCCATCCAATTGAGAGGAGAAGGAATTTTTCGAACGGAGTTGACGGTGGAATGTAATGGCAAAGCGGTGTACCTCATCCTGAATGCGTTGCAAGAGGAAAAATTCCTGAGAATTGCGAGACAACTCTACCACCTCAAGCGGATCTCCAAAAAGTAATTCATGGGTTTGGTGCTTGTCATTTTTTTGTAGCCCAGCGATGGGAATATCTAAGCCTAACTCGTCTTGGATAACTTGCTTAGCAATGTTAACCTGTCCCTGACCACCATCGATGACTATTAGATCTGGCGGTGTCAAACCGTCACGCTGGACCCGTCCATAACGTCTACGAATAACCTCTCGCATACTTGCATAGTCATCTGGTCCGACCACAGTCTTGATTTTATACTTGCGGTAATCTTTTTTGCTTGGTTTCCCGTTGATAAAAACAACCATAGCAGAGACTGGACTAGTCCCCATGATATTGGAGTTGTCAAAAGACTCAATGCGAACTGGGGTCGGAATTTGTAGAAGTCGGCCAAGGTTTTCAATAGCACCCTGAGTCTTTTCGACTGATTTTTCCAACAGATTAAACTTCTGCTCTAAGCTAACGCGAGCGTTTTTAATGGCTAGATTAACAAGCTGCTTTTTCTCTCCTCGCTGGGGCTTGAGAACCTTTGTATCCACCAAAGCCTTGATAGCTTCTTCGTCAATATCTTGAGGAATCAAAATCTCATTCGGAACCAAGTGAGATTTATCTTGATAAAACTGTCCCACATAGGTCAAGAAATCCTCGTCTGGATCGTTGTAGTAAGGGAAGAGATTGACATCGCGTTCAATCAGTTTACCTTGACGGACAAAGAAAACCTGAACACACATCCAACCCTTATCCACGTAGTAACCAAATACATCACGGTTTTGGAGGTCTTTTGCCATGACTCGTTGCTTAGTCCGAAGGGTACCAATGGCCTGAATCAAATCACGGTATTCCGCTGCACGTTCAAACTCCATACTTTGGGCTGCCAAAGCCATCTTACTCTTAAGTTCATCAATGATTTTATCGTCTTGTCCCTTGAGAAAATCAGAGACTTCTTGCGCCATAGATTTGAAATAGGCTTCATCCTTTCGACAAACCGTATGAGCCATACACTGGCCGATATGGTAATAAAAACAAACCTTGGAAGGAGGATTGGTACACTTGCGAAATGGGAAAATCCGATCCAATAGCCGTTTGATTTCATTGGCCGCACCCACATCCGGATAGGGACCAAAATAGAGACCTCCGTCTTTTTTGACCTGACGGGTGATAATCAAGCGAGGATAGCGCTCATTGGTGATTTTGATAAAAGGATAGGACTTATCATCCTTGAGCATAATATTGTACTTAGGCTTGTTTTCCTTGATGAGATTAATCTCTAAAAGAAGGGCCTCAATATTAGACTCCGTGACAATAAACTCAAAATCTACAATCTCAGACACCAGAGCTTCTGTCTTGGTATCATGGCTCCCACGGAAGTAGGACCGCACCCGATTGCGCAGATTTTTAGCCTTTCCTACATAAATGATAGTGCCGTTTTTATCTTTGTGAATGTAACAACCAGGGCTAGTCGGCAAGAGCTCCAGTTTTGATTTGATCAAGTTATTCATAGTTCCATTATAGCAAAAAGCCCCCTGTATTGCTTAAATCAGAGAGCTCCTGTTTCCTTAGAAAATCACTTATTCTCCAGACTCATATAGTTCTTGAACTTTTTTTACATCTTGAGCTTGGATTCCATAATAGGAGCCTGCTGGTTGCATAACCGAAACTTCATTGGTGTGTTCCAAACCAATCGCATGACCTAGTTCATGCTCTGCTGTATGCATGATACGATCATAGGTATAGCCATAGTTTGGATTGGATAAATAATAATGATTCAAGCGAACGGTCACTGAAATGAATTGTGTGGTTAGGAGATTTGTCTGACTCTCCGCCTCACCTGCTACAGCTGTCGAACCATCATTCATTTCAGTAGCGAAAATATTGGCCTGATCCGGTTCGGTTACAAGCTTAAAGTTAAAAGCCCCTGTCTGGTTCCAGTTAGCAATAGCTTCAAGGTAGGCCTTTTGGAAAGTGGCATCCATTTGAGGATCAATATAGATAGTTGCTTGCGCCTTTGACCATTTTGCTCCTGAATCTTGATGATGATCTGTCTGAGATAAACCTTGCAACTTGCCAGTTTCTTGCCATTGATCCCAACCTGCTTGGCCGACTTGGACCACTTTGCTAACTTGATTTAAAGTAGCAGGTAAATTACCTGTCATATACCAGAGAATCCCAAAAGTGATGAGAATGAAGAAGATAATCGTCCATACAAGGCGCCAAAACATACGCAAAATCCCTAGTAAAAATCGACATAACACACGAATTATCCAGCCCATAATTGCCCACCTTTCTAAAAAAATAAGAACCCATCTTTAAGCCATGGATTCCCATTCTAAAGATAGATTCTTTATTCTACTATAACAAACTGAAAGAAAGCTAAAATTAAGACAAGCGTTCTTCCAAAACAAAATCGATTGGCAAGGTAGCCAAAAAACGTTCCAATTGCTTTTCCCAATAATACCACTCATGGGTTCCCGCACTATGGGTGTAGGTCACATCGAAACCAAGTTTCTTAAGATTTTTAACTGCTAGATTATTGGCAGAATAGAGATAATCTTGTTCGCCACACCAAACCCACAGTTTGGTCTCCTTGTCTGACTTTTTGGCAAGGGTCTCAAGTGAGTAAGGGCTATTCACCCAATCATTAACTTTGCCAAAAACACCTCGCCAGTAGGCACGCGTTCCTAAATCTTGACTCTCAGGAGAAAACTCTTCAAAACTAAGAGCACCAGAAAAACTAGCTGCATGGGAGAAACGGTCAGTTGACAGTGCTAACTTGAAGGAACCATAGCCCCCCATTGACAGACCAGCGATAAAAGTCTTTTCACGTTTGTTGGTCATATTTGGGAAGAAACGTTTGAGCACTTTAGGTAGTTCTTCTGCTAGAGCTGTATAGTAGTTATAGCCATACTGAGTATCTGTATACCAACCATTGTTTGTATTGGGCATGACAACAATCAGATTGGTCCCACGTAGCAAGCGTTCTACATTGGTTCGCTTGAGCCAGCTATTATGATTTCCTGACATCCCGTGAAGGAGATAAAGAACAGGGATATCTTTACAGTTTGGCTCTGTCACCCGAGATGCATCCGGATAGAGTACATTTACTCCCCACTCCATACCTAAAACTTCTGAGTAATACTCAATCTTCATTACTGCCATAACTTGCTCCTTATTCGTTTGAGATAAGAAAAAGCCGAAACTCGACTTTCTCTCTTGCTATTTAATCCTTATTTTGCTTCCATGACTACTGGTAAAATGGCTGGACGACGTTTCGTTTGTTCAAAAAGGAATTTAGCCAAATTGTCACGAACCTTACCTTTAAGATCAGCCCAGTCAAAGTCCTCCCCTTGGAGATAGTCTTCAACTGTTTGGTTCACCAACTCTGTACTTTCGCGCAGAATATCTCGACTCTTCTTGAGGTAGACAAAGCCACGTGTATGCACTCGTGCTTTGGCAATGATTTTCTTCTCGCGACGGTTAACAGTGATAGCCACGATGAAAATACCATCTTCTGACAAGACCTTACGGTCACGAAGAACAACATTACCAACATCCCCAATGGCATTTCCGTCAATCAAGACATCACCTGCAGCAACTGCACCAGACGGGACAAAGTCCCCATGTTCATAAGACATAGTTGTGCCCTTTTTCGGGATAAAAATGCGTTCTGGCAACAACCCAACAGCCATAGCAGCCTTGGCATGAGCGTCCAACTCACGGTATTCACCCTGGATTGGGAAGAGATACTGAGGTTGCAAAAGATTAATCATCAATTGCAGATCACGCGCATTCCCATGTCCTGATACACGCAAGCTTTGAGTGATCGGTTTAACGACACCACCTGCTTGGTAGACCATATTTTCTACACGTGCCATAACAGCTTCTTTAGCGATTGATGGCGTTGTAACGATATAAACCAAGTCTCCATCCTTGATTTCAACATAGCGGTGACGACCGATGGACATTTTACGGAGTCCATTAATTGGTTCACCCATACGACCGGTTTCAAGGATGATTAACTCGTGGTCTTCAAAACGAGACATATCTTTAGGTTTAATCAAGAGACTTTCGTTAGCCAATGACAATTTTTTCAAGCGAATAGCTGTACGAACGATATTTTCAATATCAAATCCAGTCAAAACAACACGACGTCCTGTCTCTGCAGCAGCATCAAAGACTTGCTGAATGCGAGAAAGGTTACTTGCAACAGCAGCTACAATGATACGTCCATCCCAGTCAGAAATGGTTTGCGTAATTTCATCACCAACTTCACTTTCGCTGGCTACTTGAATATTACTGTCTGCGTTTGCTGAGTCGCTTAGAAGAGCTAAAACTCCTTCGCGACCAATTTCTGCTAAACGACCAAAGTCAGTCGCATATGATTCGCTAGCCGTTTGGTCAAATTTGAAGTCCCCTGTATAAACGATACTTCCTTCAGATGTTTTCAAAACGACACCCAGACTCTCTGGGATAGAGTGAGTTGTGCGGAAGAAGGAAACCTCCGTACCGCCAAAGTCGATTTCTGTATTTTCATCAATAACATGGAAATCATCGAATTTTTTAGCACTATCATTTCCTTTAACAAAAAGTTTAGCAAGCTCAATTGTCAACTCTGAACCAAAAACAGGAACTTTCACTTCTGACAAAAGATAAGGAAGAGCTCCAATTGCATCCGCATGTCCGTGCGTTAAAAAGACACCTGCAATACGGTCGCTATTTTCAAACAGATAATCCATATTTGGAATAACGACATCGACACCCAACTGCTCATTTTCAGGATATTTTAAACCTGCATCTAAAACAAAGATTGAATCGTTAATTTCTGCGATGTACATGTTTTTCCCGTTTTCACGAACACCGCCTAAAGTTGTTAATTTAATATTGGTCATTTTCCCTCCGAAGTATTACTATAACGTGTTTGTAGAGCCTTCACAACTCTCTTTTTGTAAAAGTCCAATTTACTTTTATCCGAATCTTTTCCTCTCATTATACCATTTTTTTACTAATTTTCAAAATGAAGATAGGATTTTAACTAGAGAACATTCACCACTGATAACCGAATCGCCTTGCTTTGTTTTCTCTTTGCGAAATCGCTGTCCGCCAACGGACCTAGAGCCTTACTTCACAAGCAGCTACTCGGCAAAAAATTGTAATAAGGAGCTTACTCGCAAATAAAAAAAAAGATTTAGAAGCTCTAAATCTTTTTAATCATCTTTAGTTTGGATAAATGTAAGTAACTTTACCTAAAAATTCATGTGGATTAAAGAAACCACGATAGTTAGCAATTTGTTTTTGACGTCTGTAGTTTGCTTCCAATACCTGGATAGAATTTTCACTTTGTACATCTGTCACATAAGCAACGTGTCCATATTCACCACCGTCCCAAACGGCGATTGCACCTACTACTGGAACATCTCCTACACGATAACCTTGAGCACTAGCATAAATCGCCCAAGTATTAGCATTTCCCCACCAGTTGCTAGCCCAAGGAGCCATTTCTTTCACGCCCCATGTACACTGACCAACAGGATATGAGTTTCCATAGTCTGTCGGCGTATTTACGACAACATCAGCAGTTGCTAACCCATTCACAGTACTAGTTGCTTCATAAGCCGGAGCATTGTATGAATAGCTAGCTTGAGTTAGACCACTCACTTCTAGCACATCACCTGGGTGGATGGTGTCAAAAATGCTTTTTCCATTATTAGCTGCCAACTCATAAGGATCCATACCACTTGCAGCAGCAATACCAAAAAATGAATCACCATCTTGAACAACGTAAGAGTCTGCGCTAACAGTCTGAGCACCAACTGTAGCCAAAATAGCTGTAGATGTTAAACCAAGAGTCAGTTTAGCAACTGTTTTTTTCATAACAATTTTCTCCTAAAATTTTATTGATAATTTTTAATTTTTATGTTGATAAGAGAATCATACCTGATTTACATGTCAGTTGTTTTAGATTTATGTTGTAGTCATGTTAC
>NZ_JADMUH010000007.1 GCF_015546995.1 Streptococcus infantis | reverse complement strand
ATATTTCCATTATAAAATCTTCTAGCGATTTTATGCTATAATGAAGAAAAGTACAGAATTATAAGAGTGAATTGGATAGACTGAAAGCTATACACTAAAGAAAGAGCAGAAAATGAACCATAAGATTGCAATTTTATCAGATATTCATGGCAACACGACAGCCTTAGCTGGAGTGCTTGAGGACGCTAAAAATTTGGGAGCAACTGAATATTGGCTTCTGGGAGATATTTTTCTTCCTGGACCAGGAGCAAATGACTTAGTGGCTCTTTTGAAAGACCTTCCCATTACAGCATCTGTTCGAGGCAACTGGGATGATTGTGTGTTAGAGGCTTTAGATGGGCAATATGGTTTAGAGGATCCCCAAGAAATCCAGCTTATGCGATTGACCCAGTATCTGATGGAGCGTCTAAACCCAGAGCATATTGATTGGTTGAGAAATCTACCTATGGTAGCCAAGAAAGAAGTAGAAGGCTTGCGCTTCTCACTTTCACATAATTTACCTGAGAAAAATTATGGTGGTGATTTGCTGGTTGAAAATGATACCGAAAAATTTGACCAGTTACTTGATGAAACTACTGATGTAGCCGTCTATGGTCATGTTCACAAGCAGTTGCTTCGTTATGGTAGCCAAGGTCAACAAATCATCAATCCAGGTTCGATTGGTATGCCTTATTTTGACTGGGTAGGGCTGAAAAATCACCGTGCCCAGTATGCCTTACTTGAGGTTGAAAATGGTGAATTAGTCAATATCCAATTCCGTAAGGTTGTTTATGACTATGAAACGGAGCTAGAATTAGCTCAGACTAAAGACCTTCCTTTCATCGAAATGTATGAAGAGTTACGACGCGAGGACAACTATCAAGGCCATAATAGAGATTTGTTAGCTAGTTTAATTGAAAAGCATGGCTATGTGGAGGATGTGAAGAATTATTTTGATTTTTTGTAAGAGTTGCTTTAATTAACAGATACTAAAAAAACGATTGGACTAGCCAATCGTTTTTAGTATTTCTTATTTCAATTCTGATGCATCTGGTAGGTAAGAAGCACCGAGATAGGTTTTACTGAGTTTTTCAAGGGTTCCATCTTGGTAGAGTTCTTTGAGAACCTTGTCGAATTGTTCTTTAAATTCTTTTTGATCGCTTGAGAAGATAATGTAGTTATTTGGATTATCATTGCTTTCTAAGTCGACTACGTTCAAGTCTAAACCTCGGTCTTGGATAATTTTTTGAACATTTTCGATAGACTTAATATAGATTTTAAAAATAGTGAACTCAATGAGCTTTTTAGCTTCAATAATTCGGTAAATGTTTGACAATAAAATTATTTTATTTTAAAATATAGGTATCATAAAACTATTTAAAGGAGATAGTCATGAAAAAACTTCTTACTGCTGGCCTTGTGCTCTTATCAGTTGCAACTTTAGCAGCTTGTGGAAATAAATCTTCTGATTCTGCAAGTAAAGTTTCAAGCACGACTGAACAAACATCAGCTTCATCAAAAACAGATAACTCAAAGACAAACACATCTGAAGTTACTCTTCTAACAGATGAAGAAATTGACAACGCTAAAACAATTGGAGATATGAAAACTCTTTTTGGTAAGTTGATTGACAACTATAAGAAATATGTTGAAGAAATCGGTGACAAAGTTCCTGAGGCTCAAAAAGATGCTTATAAACAACAAGTGGAACCCGCTCTTAACTCACTAGAAACTTCAAGAAAGGCATTTAATGATGGCTTGTCAAGCGCTGGTTCTGATGATACAGAAATGCCAGAAGAAGCACGTACTGTTTTCCTTCAACAATTGAAGACTGCACGTGATGCTATGAAACAAGCGATTGAATCTGCAAGTAAAATTGTATCAGCGCAATAATATGAGTAAAGTAGGCGACTAATCGTCTACTTTTTCTTGTGCAGAAAGTTTTTATTATGGCTTACAACTAAATCGAAAAGCTTGTAATTCCTGGTTAAGAGATGGGATAAAGGTCTCTACTTATGAAAAATCTATGCAAGCTCTTTCAAAATGTGGTAAAATGGAAGCAGTAGAATTAGAAAAGGAACTTGCTTATGAAATTTCTTGAATTAAACAAAAAACGTCATGCGACTAAGCATTTTATTGATAAACCAGTTGATCCCAAGGATGTTCGAACAGCTATTGAGATCGCAACCTTGGCACCGAGTGCTCACAACAGTCAGCCTTGGAAGTTTGTTGTGGTTCGCGAGAGAAATGCTGAACTAGCAAAATTGGCTTACGGTTCAAACTTTGAGCAAGTAGCATCTGCCCCTGTAACCATAGCCTTATTTACAGATACTGACCTAGCTAAACGAGCTCGTAAGATTGCCCGTGTTGGTGGAGCAAAGAACTTCTCAGAAGAACAACTTCAGTACTTTATGAAAAATCTTCCAGCAGAGTTTGCGCGTTACAATGAACAACAAATCAGTGACTACCTAGCCCTTAATGCAGGGTTGGTTGCGATGAACTTAGTCCTTGCATTGACTGACCAGGGAATCGGATCAAACATTATCCTTGGTTTTGACAAATCAAAAGCCAATGAAGTCTTGGAAGTTGAAGAACGCTTCCGTCCAGAGCTTTTGATCACAGTAGGATACACAGACGAGAAGTTGGAACCAAGCTACCGCTTGCCAGTAGATGAAATTATCGAAAAAAGATAGGAAGTAAAAATGACAGTTATTGATTTTACAGCAGAAGTAGAAAAACGTAAAGAAGCCCTCTTGGCTGACTTGTTTAGCCTTTTGGAAATCAACTCAGAACGTGATGACAGTAAGGCAGATGCGCAACATCCTTTTGGACCTGGTCCGGTAAAAGCTTTGGAGAAATTCCTTGAAATCGCAGACCGTGATGGTTACCCAACAAAAAATGTCGATAACTATGCAGGACATTTTGAGTTTGGTGAAGGGGAAGAAGTTCTCGGAATCTTTGCCCACATGGACGTGGTGCCAGCAGGTAGCGGATGGAACACTGATCCTTATACTCCAACCATCAAGGATGGTCGTCTCTATGCGCGTGGTGCTTCAGATGACAAGGGTCCTACAACGGCTTGTTACTATGGTTTGAAAATCATCAAAGAATTGGGACTTCCAACTTCTAAGAAAGTTCGCTTTATCGTCGGAACTGATGAAGAGTCAGGTTGGGCAGATATGGACTACTATTTTGAACATGTAGGACTAGCAAAGCCAGACTTTGGATTCTCTCCAGATGCTGAATTCCCTATTATTAATGGTGAAAAAGGAAATATCACAGAATACCTCCACTTTGCTGGTGAAAACAAGGGTGCAGCTCGTCTTCACAGTTTCACAGGCGGTTTGCGTGAAAATATGGTGCCAGAATCAGCAACAGCAGTTGTTTCAGGGGACTTGGCTGATTTGCAAGCTAAGCTAGACGACTTTGTTGCAGAGCACAAGCTTAGAGGAGACATTCAAGAAGAGAATGGTAAGTACAAAGTTACGATTATCGGTAAATCTGCCCACGGTGCTATGCCTGCTTCAGGTGTCAACGGTGCGACTTACCTTGCTCTCTTCCTCAGCCAATTTGACTTTGAAGGACCTGCAAAAGACTTCCTTGACATTGCTGGTAAGATTCTCTTAAATGACCATGAAGGCAAAAACTTGAAAGTGGCTCATGTGGATGAAAAGATGGGTGCCCTTTCTATGAATGCTGGTGTCTTCCGCTTTGATGAAACAAGTGCTGACAATACCATTGCCCTTAACTTCCGTTATCCAAAAGGAACAAGTCCAGAGCAAATCAAGTCAGTTCTTGAAACCTTGCCAGTTATATCTGTTAGCTTATCAGAACATGGTCACACACCTCACTATGTTCCAATGGAAGATCCACTTGTACAAACCTTGTTGAGCGTGTATGAAAAACAAACAGGTCTTCAAGGGCATGAACAAGTCATCGGTGGAGGAACTTTCGGACGTCTCTTAGAACGTGGTGTAGCCTATGGTGCTATGTTCCCAGACTCTATTGATACCATGCACCAAGCCAACGAATTTATCGCCTTGGATGATCTCTTCCGTGCAGCAGCCATCTACGCTGAAGCTATCTATGAATTGATCAAATAATGCTATAGAAGTCTGAGATTTTATGCTTAGACTTCTTTTTGGAGGAAGAGTAGATGTCTCAAATCGAAAGAATCAAGCAAGCCATCATGGCTGATCCACAAAATCAACACTATACTGAGCAAGGAATTGAACCTCTCTTTGCAGCTCCAAAAACTGCTCGTATCAATATCATTGGGCAGGCACCTGGTCTCAAAACCCAAGAAGCAGGACTTTACTGGAAGGATAAAAGTGGCGACCGCTTGCGAGACTGGTTGGGTGTGGATGAGGATACTTTTTATAATTCAGGTTACTTTGCTGTCATGCCCATGGATTTCTATTTTCCAGGACATGGGAAATCTGGTGACTTACCGCCCAGACCTGGTTTTGCAGAAAAATGGCATCCAGAACTCTTGAAGGAATTGCCAGATATTCAATTAACACTCTTGATTGGTCAGTATGCCCAAGCCTACTATCTGCATGAAAAGGTCAGTGGAAAGGTAACGGACCGCGTGCATCGCTTCAAGGATTACTTGCCAGATTATTTCCCTCTGGTACACCCATCACCTCGGAACCAAATCTGGATGAAAAAGAATCCTTGGTTTGAAGCAGAGGTTTTGCCTGACTTGAAAGAAAGAATTCAAAAAATTCTCGGAGAAGAAAAATGAAAGAAATTACTTTTAATGATTTTTACCAACTATACCAGAAAGAGTCGCTTTCTGTATTAGATGTGAGAGAAGTAGAGGAATTTGAGGCTCTTCATTTAGAAGGTGCTCGTAATTTTCCTCTCAGCCAATTAGCTGATACTTATAAACAACTAGATAAGGATAATCTTTACTACGTGATTTGTAAATCAGGAATGCGTTCAGCACGCGCTTGTCAATTTCTAGCAGAACAAGGATATGAAGTTATCAATGTCCAAGGTGGCATGGATGCCTTAGAATAAGAAAATCTCCCTTTAAGACCGAAAATAAGAAAGGTTTTAAAGGGAGTTTATTTGCTCTAAAAATCAGAAAATTGAAAACATTTTAAAATTATTCCGAGATAGCCTTTTCAAGCCTTTAATCATGTTATACTAAGAAAGTATTTTATTTTTTATAAGGAGAGTTTATGGCTAAAAAAGGTGCTTTAACAGGATTACTCCTGTTTGGAATATTTTTTGGTGCGGGTAATTTGATTTTTCCCCCTACCCTAGGTGCTCAATCTGGGGAACACTTTCTCCCTGCCATTGCAGGATTTGTACTTTCAGGTGTCGGACTTGCCGTCTTGACCTTGATCATCGGGACCTTAAATCCTAAGGGATATATCTATGAGATTTCTACAAAGATTTCCCCTTGGTTTGCAACGATTTATCTAGCAGTTTTGTACTTGTCGATTGGTCCATTCTTTGCTATTCCACGTACTGCAACAACTTCTTATGCAGTAGGGATTAGTCCACTCTTGGCAGATGCTGACAAAGGTCTAGGCTTGATTGTCTTTACCCTTATCTACTTTGTTGCAGCATTCTTAATCGCGCTTAATCCTTCAAAGATTTTGGATCGTATCGGCCGTGTTTTGACTCCAGTTTTTGCCCTCTTGATTATCATCTTGGTAATCCTTGGAGCCCTCAAATATGGTGGAAATGCTCCACAAGCAGCTACAGCAGCTTATCAAGCTTCAGCATTTGGAGCAGGATTCCTTGAAGGATATAATACTCTAGATGCTCTCGCATCTGTTGCCTTTAGTGTAATCGCGGTTGAAACCTTGAAACAACTTGGATTTTCGAGTAAAAAAGAGTACATCTCAACCATTTGGGTGGTCGGAATTGTCGTATCGCTTGGCTTTAGTGCTCTATACATTGGCCTAGGTTTCCTTGGAAATCACTTCCCGATGACAGAAGAAGCGATGAAGGGTGGAACTCCAGGGGTTTATATCTTGTCACAAGCGACCCAAGAAATCTTTGGTTCAACAGCTCAATTATTCCTAGCAGCCATGGTAACAGTAACTTGCTTCACAACGACTGTAGGTTTGATTGTTTCAACTGCTGAATTCTTTAACGGACGTTTCCCACAACTCAGCTATAAGGTTTATGCGACTGTCTTTACCTTGATTGGTTTTGCAATTGCCAACCTCGGTCTTGATGCAATCATCAAATATTCTATCCCTGTCCTAGTTATCTTGTATCCAATTACCATTGTGATTGTTATGATTGTGATTGTGAACAAATTTGTACCACTTTCAAAACCAGGCATGCAATTGACGATGGGTCTTGTTACAGCTATTGCCGTAGCTAGTGTCTTGGGAAGTTCATTTGAAGTGACCTTCCTTGCCAACATTGTGAATGCTCTACCATTTGCTAAGGCTTCCTTGCCATGGTTGGTGCCAGCTATTGTTGGAATCTTACTATCTCTTGTTCTTCCAAATAAGCAAAAGAGTGAAGCTTTTGAAATGGAATAAAAAAATCTTGGCTTATGCCAAGTTTTTTTCTATTACTCTTAGTTCGTTTTTTCCTTATAACCAAGGTCTGTTAACATTTTCTTAGAGGCTTTAAAGCTAACGTTTTTCCCAACACCTGAGTATTCTTCTGGTAAAGCTTTTCTAAGTTCGTCAATGCTTGCAACTGAAAGGTCAATCTCAAGATCTTGTACGACTTTACCATCTTTAATCTCGACAGATAAAGTTACCCCCTTGAGGCCCTTATATCCTTTGTAGGTTTCTTCGACAAAATTTTTTAAATCATCTGCAGTATTGTTTAGGACTTCGGGGTCAGCGACATTTTGAGCAGTTTGTTTCACAACGTTATCACCGTCAACTGTATAGGTCAATGTTGACTGGACACCAGGCTGAGAATCGTTTACAAAAGTTACAGTTTTTAGCTCTGATTTCTTTTCAGTTGTTTCAGCCTCAGTGGTTTTTAACTCAGTTGATGAAGAGTTAGAAGTTGTTGATGACTGTTTTGAACATCCCAACAAGAATGCCAGCGGTAGAGCTAAGAGAAGCGCCATTTTGAAAAATTTATTCATATTTTTTCCTTTCTTCCTAAGAACTGCTTTTATTATACCATAAAATACTTTTATATTCAAATTATCCTAGTTTTCTATTTTCACACATACTAAGATGTAAAAAATGATATAATGGTAGCAAGAGGTGAAGAAATGAATCAAACTGTAGAATATATCAAAGAACTAACTGCTATCGCATCGCCAACAGGTTTTACACGTGAAATTACGAATTATCTGGTTGAGACTCTTGAAAAACTAGGTTATCAACCAATCCGTACTGCCAAAGGTGGAGTGAATGTTACCATTAAAGGTAAAAATGACGACCAACAACGCTATGTGACTGCCCATGTGGATACTTTAGGAGCTATCGTTCGTGCTGTTAAAGCAGACGGTCGTCTCAAAATGGATCGTATCGGTGGTTATCCTTGGAACATGATTGAAGGCGAAAACTGTACAGTTCATGTGGCTAGTACAGGTAAGACTATTTCAGGTACCATTTTGATCCACCAGACTTCTTGTCATGTATATAAGGACGCTGGTACTGCTGAACGCACGCAGGACAATATGGAAGTACGTTTGGATGAAAAAGTGACCAATGAAAAAGAAACACGCGCACTTGGTATTGAGGTTGGTGACTTTATCAGCTTTGACCCACGAACTGTCGTAACTGAGACAGGCTTTATCAAATCGCGTCATTTGGATGATAAGGTCAGTGCAGCTATCCTTCTAAATCTCCTTAAAGTCTATAAGGAAGAAGGGATTGAACTTCCTGTCACTACGCATTTTGCCTTTTCAGTCTTTGAAGAAGTTGGGCATGGTGCTAACTCAAGTATCCCTAGTCAAGTTGTCGAATATCTGGCTGTGGATATGGGAGCGATGGGAGATGACCAGCAGACGGACGAGTACACAGTGTCTATCTGTGTCAAAGATGCTTCTGGTCCTTACCACTATGAATTCCGTCAACATTTAGTTGCTTTAGCTGAAGAGCAAGACATTCCGTTTAAACTAGATATCTATCCATTTTACGGTTCGGATGCTTCTGCAGCGATGTCAGCTGGAGCAGAGGTTAAGCACGCTCTTCTAGGAGCTGGTATTGAGTCTAGTCATTCTTATGAGCGTACTCATATTGATTCTGTAGTGGCTACTGAGCGTATGGTAGATGCTTATCTCAAGAGTGACTTGGTGGAATAAGATGTGCTTGATTTGTGATCGAATTGAATTGATTAAGGCAGGGGAAAATCCCTACTTTGTCAAGGAATTAGAAACTGGCTATGTTGTCATCGGAGACCACCAGTATTTTGAAGGCTACACTCTATTCTTAGCCAAGGAACATGTCACAGAATTGCATCATCTACATCCAACTGTCAAATTCCGCTTTTTAGAGGAAATGAGCCTGGTTCAGGAAGCTGTCTCTAAGGCTTTTACTGCTGAAAAGATGAATGTAGAGTTGTTGGGAAATGGAGACGCTCATGTTCACTGGCATATTTTTCCAAGACGAGCTGGTGATATGAAGGGGCACGGTCTAAATGGACGTGGTCCAGTCTGGTGGGTTCCTTGGGAAGAAATGGTTTCTGAAGAATATCAAGTCAAGGGAAGCAAATTAGAAGACTTGATTGCAAGATTATCTGAGACTTTAAACCAGATGAATAAATGAAAGGATAACAGATGAAAAAAAGATACCTTATCTTATCAGGATTATTAGCCTTTACATTGGCAGCTTGTTCACAAGAAAAGCCAGCAACTTCAGAAACTCAGACTTCAACGGAAGAAAAAACTGTCCAAGAAGGAACCGCGGGAAGTAAGTCTCAGGAAGCTAGTCAAAAGAAAGCAGAAGTGGTTAACAAAGGAGACCACTACAGCATTCAAGGTAAGTACGATGAGATTGTTGTAGCTAATAAGCATTATCCAATGTCCAAAGATTACAATCCTGGAGAAAATCCTACCGCTAAGGCAGAACTGTTGAAACTCATTGCAGCTATGCAACAAGCAGGATTCCCGATTAGCGACAACTACAGTGGTTTTAGAAGTTATGAAACTCAAACTCAGCTTTATCAAAACTATGTAGATAAAGATGGCAAGGCTGAGGCTGACCGCTATTCTGCAAGACCTGGTTACAGCGAACACCAAACTGGCCTTGCCTTTGACCTAATTGGAACAAATGGAGACTTAGTCACTGAAGAAAAGGCTGCCCAATGGCTTTTGGACCATGCGGCTGACTATGGCTTTGTCGTTCGTTACCTCAAAGGCAAGGAAAAGGAAACGGGTTATATGGCCGAGGAATGGCACCTTCGCTACGTCGGCAAAGAAGCCAAAGAAATCTCTGCAAGTGGCCTCAGTCTGGAAGAGTATTATGGCTTTGAAGGTGGAGACTATGTTGATTAGTCGCAAAACATCTTGCAAGAATGCTTGAAATTTGATAAAATATTTAGTAATTAAATAGGAATCTGCAAGACTAGTAACTCAAGGGAAGTATATCAGGGAGGAGAGCCGTGACTGCAAGCTCTCTATATGAAAGTTGAGTGAATTCACTTGCGCATGGATTTAGAAATGAAGGTCTGACTTGTCAGATGAAAACGGATGGTACCGCGTGTCAACGCTCCGAGTGGAGTTTTTGGCATGTGGTTTTCTTTTTATCTACGAGCGACTGATGGAGGAATTATGTCAACTATTGAAGAACAATTAAAAGCGCTTCGTGAAGAAACGCTAGCTAGCTTAAAGCAGATTTCTGCTGAAAATGAAAAAGAGCTGCAAGAATTGCGCGTCTCTGTCCTTGGTAAAAAAGGATCCCTTACTGAAATCCTGAAAGGGATGAAAGATGTTTCTGCAGAAATGCGTCCTGTTATCGGGAAACACGTCAATGAAGCTCGTGATGTTTTGACAGCTGCTTTTGAAGAATCAGCTAAGCTCTTGGAAGAAAAGAAAGTGGAAGCTCAACTAGCAAGTGAGAGCATTGATGTTACGCTTCCAGGTCGCCCAGTTGCGACTGGTCACCGTCACATCCTCACACAAACCAGTGAGGAAATTGAAGACATCTTCATCGGGATGGGTTACCAAGTAGTGGATGGTTTTGAAGTTGAACAAGACTACTATAACTTTGAACGTATGAACCTTCCAAAGGATCACCCAGCTCGTGATATGCAGGACACTTTCTATATCACAGAAGAAATCTTGCTTCGTACTCACACGTCTCCAGTTCAGGCGCGTGCTATGGATGCCCATGATTTCTCAAAAGGTCCTTTGAAGATGATCTCACCAGGGCGTGTATTCCGTCGTGATACGGACGATGCAACCCACAGTCACCAGTTCCACCAAATCGAAGGTTTGGTTGTTGGGAAAAACATCTCTATGGCTGACCTTCAAGGAACCCTCCAGTTGATTGTACAAAAAATGTTCGGTGAAGAGCGTCGAATCCGTTTGCGCCCATCTTACTTCCCGTTCACAGAGCCTTCTGTTGAGGTGGATGTCTCATGCTTCAAATGTGGAGGCGGCGGCTGTAACGTATGTAAGAAAACTGGTTGGATCGAGATTATGGGTGCTGGTATGGTTCACCCACGTGTCCTTGAGATGAGTGGTATCGATGCGACTGTTTACTCTGGCTTTGCCTTTGGTCTTGGTCAAGAGCGTGTCGCTATGCTTCGTTACGGAATCAACGATATCCGTGGATTCTACCAAGGGGATGTCCGCTTCTCAGAACAGTTTAAATAATGATTAGAAAAGTGGAAATAGCAGATGTTGAGGTGTTGGCAAAACTTGCCAAACAAACCTTTCGTGAAACATTTGCTCATGATAATACGGAAGAGCAGTTACAGGAATACTTTGAAGAGGCTTATAATCTGAGAGTTTTGTCAACTGAGTTGGAAGATCCTGACTCCGAAACCTATTTCATTATGCATGAAGAGGAGATAGCTGGTTTTCTCAAAGTCAACTGGGGAAATACTCAAACCGAGAGAGAATTAGAGAACGCTTTTGAAATTCAACGCCTCTACGTGCTACAAACATACCAAGGATTTGGACTTGGTAAGCAACTATTTGAATTCGCTCTGGAACATGCCGAAAAAAATGGTTTTTCCTGGGTTTGGCTAGGTGTTTGGGAGCATAATACAAAAGCTCAAGCATTTTATAATCGATATGGTTTTGAAAAATTTAGCCAACATCGTTTTATGGTTGGGCAAAAGGTGGATACGGATTGGTTACTGAAAAAGAAATTAAGGTAAGAAGATGATTCTTCTAATGAAATGATAGGAAAGGAAAAAAACTAGAGTGACAACTGTCATTCTGGAGAATTAAATTATGCTTGTATCTTATAAATGGTTAAAAGAATTGGTGGACATTGATGTGCCATCACAAGAGTTGGCTGAAAAAATGTCAACTACAGGGATCGAAGTAGAAGGTGTGGAATCACCTGCTGCTGGTCTCTCAAAAATTGTCGTCGGTGAAGTCTTGTCTTGTGAAGATGTGCCCGAAACACACTTGCATGTCTGCCAAGTCAATGTGGGTGAAGAAGAAGCCCGTCAAATCGTCTGTGGTGCACCAAATGTGCGCGCAGGCATCAAGGTTATGGTGGCTCTTCCGGGAGCTCGCATTGCGGACAACTACAAGATTAAAAAAGGAAAAATTCGGGGCTTAGAGTCACTAGGGATGATCTGTTCACTTGGTGAATTAGGGATTTCTGACTCCGTTGTGCCCAAAGAATTTGCAGATGGCATCCAAATCTTGCCAGATGATGCAGTTCCAGGTGAGGAAGTCTTTTCTTACCTAGACTTGGATGATGAAATCATCGAGCTTTCCATCACTCCAAACCGTGCAGACGCTCTTTCTATGCGTGGGGTAGCTTACGAAGTAGCAGCTATCTATGACAAGGCAGTCAATTTTAAAGAATTTACTTTAACAGAAACAGACCAAGTTGCAGCGGATGCTCTTTCTGTCAGCATTGATACAGACAAGGCTCCTTACTATGCAGCTCGTATCTTGGACAATGTGACCATCGCACCAAGTCCACAATGGTTGCAAAACCTCCTCATGAACGAAGGCATTCGTCCTATTAACAATGTCGTCGACGTGACCAACTATATCCTGCTTTACTTTGGTCAGCCTATGCATGCCTTTGACTTGGATACCTTTGAAGGAAACGACATCCGTGTGCGTGAAGCACGTGCTGGTGAGAAATTAGTGACCTTGGATGGGGAAGAGCGTGAGTTGGAAACAACTGATTTAGTAATTACTGTTGCTGACAAACCAGTAGCCCTTGCAGGTGTCATGGGTGGACAAGCTACAGAAATCTTTGAAAAGTCTACTCGTGTCGTCCTTGAAGCTGCTGTCTTCAATGGCAAATCTATCCGTAAGACAAGTGGTCGTCTCAACCTACGCTCTGAATCATCTTCACGCTTTGAAAAAGGCATCAATGTGGCAACAGTTAATGAAGCCCTTGATGCAGCAGCAAGCATGATTGCTGAATTGGCTGGTGCGACAGTGCGTAAGGGAATCGTTTCAGCAGGCCAGTTGGATACTTCAGATGTGGAAGTTTCTTCCACTCTTGCAGACGTTAACCGTGTCCTTGGTACGGAGCTTTCCTACGCGGATGTAGAGGATGTCTTCCGTCGTCTAGGATTTGGCCTTTCTGGAAATGCAGAAGCCTTCACAGTTAGCGTTCCACGTCGCCGTTGGGATATCACTATCGAAGCGGACCTCTTTGAAGAAATCGCTCGAATTTATGGTTATGATCGCCTGCCAACCAGTCTTCCAAAAGATGATGGGACAGCCGGTGAATTAACAGCTACACAAAAATTGCGCCGTCAAGTTCGTACCATTGCTGAAGGTGCTGGATTGACAGAAATCATTACTTACGCTCTGACAACTCCTGAAAAAGCGGTTGAGTTTACCATTCAACCAAGTCATTTGACAGAGCTCATGTGGCCAATGACTGTGGACCGTTCAGTCCTCCGTCAAAATATGGTTTCAGGTATTTTGGATACCGTAGCTTATAACGTAGCGCGTAAGAACAAAGACTTGGCTCTTTATGAGATTGGAAAAGTCTTTGGACAAACAGGTAATCCAAAAGAAGACTTGCCAAATGAAATCAACAGCTTTGCTTTTGCATTGACAGGTTTAGTCGCTGAAAAAGACTTCCAAACAGCAGCGGTTCCAGTTGATTTCTTCTATGCTAAGGGAATCCTAGAAGCCCTCTTTGCTCGCTTGGGTCTTGAAGCGACCTATACAGCAACGCAAGAGATTAAGAGTCTTCACCCAGGACGTACAGCTTTGATCTCACTTGGTGATCAAGTTCTTGGATTCCTCGGTCAAGTGCACCCTGTTACGGCTAAGGCTTACGATATTCCAGAGACTTATGTAGCTGAGCTTAACCTTTCAGCTATTGAGGCAGCCCTTCAACCAGCAGCAGCCTTTGTGGAAATTACGAAATTCCCAGCAGTCAGCCGTGATATCGCCCTTCTCCTCAAAGCAGAAGTGACTCATCAAGAGGTGGTCGATGCTATTCAAGCCGCTGGCGTGAAACGTTTGACAGACATCAAACTTTTCGATGTCTTCTCAGGTGAAAAACTAGGACTTGGTATGAAGTCCATGGCCTATAGCTTGACTTTCCAAAATCCAGAAGATAGCTTGACAGACGAAGAAGTCGCACGCTATATGGAAAAAATCCAAGCATCACTCGAAGAAAAAGTAAATGCAGAAGTGCGTTAACAGTCTAGAATCCATCCCTAGGGATGGATTTTTTTGTCTTTGCAAATGCCGAATATTGGAAAGAAAAATGAAGTTGAATCTTCTTCGTTTTGATATAAAAGATGCCTAGTAAATTCTACTAATAAAAATGTACATAAATCATTGTAAAGTCTATCAAAAAGGAGTATAATGAGTGCAATAAATTTCGGAGGTGGATGATGCTCGAAGTAAGAAATCTAGAGAAGAGTTTTGGGCCTAAGCAAGTTTTGTTTGGTGTTGACTTTCAAGCACGACCAGGGCGTATTTTGGGGCTGGTTGGGAAAAATGGAGCTGGGAAAACAACCATTTTTCATAGTATTTTGAAATTTTTAGATTATCAGGGAGAAATTCAGTTTGATGGCCAGGAAATTCGTCAGGAAACCTATGCTCAGATTGGCTATCTACCCGAGGAACGTAGTCTCATGCCTAAGTTGACAGTCCTAGAGCAGGTTCGTTACCTAGCCATGTTAAAAGGCATGGATGCCAAAGAAGTCAAAGAAAAACTCCCTCAATGGATGGAGAAGCTGGAAGTCAAGGGGAAATTGACAGACAAGATTAAGAGTCTCTCAAAAGGGAATCAACAGAAGATTCAGCTGATCATTACTTTAATGCATGAACCAGATCTGATCATTCTAGATGAACCTTTTAGTGGTCTGGATCCAGTCAATACTGAATTGCTCAAGCAGGTTATCCTCAAAGAAAAAGAACGTGGTGCAACCATTATCTTTTCAGACCACGTCATGACCAATGTCGAAGAGCTATGTGATGATATCCTTATGATTCGTGATGGGCGTGTCGTCTTGCATGGACCAGTCCAAGATGTTCGTAATCAATACGGCAAAACGCGACTCTTTGTTGCAAGTGAAAAGAGTCAGGAAGACTTGGAAAAACTCCCACATGTCATTCATGCTAGCTTGACCAAGCAGGGGATTTGGAAGCTCATCCTAGATGATGAAAATGCTGGACAGGAGCTTTTTGCTATCTTGACTCAAGGACACTATATCGCGACCTTTGACCAGCAAGCTCCGACAATTGATGAAATCTTTAAACTAGAATCAGGGGTGGAAGTATGAGAAATATGTTGGTTGTAATCAAAGAAACTTATCTACGTCATGTCAAATCCTGGAGTTTCTTCTTTATGGTAATCTCGCCTTTTCTCTTTATCGGCTTGTCTGGCGGGATTGGCTATCTCCAAGGTTCCTCTCTAGCTCAGAATAATAAGGTGGCAGTAGTTAGTTCGGTGCCTGCTGTAACAGAGAGTCTTAAATCGACCAATGGCATTAATTTTGACTATAAGGATGAAGCAAGCGCCCAAGAAGCTGTCAAGGATGAAAAAATAAAAGGTTATTTGACCATTGATCAAGAAGGTAGTGTCCTCAAGGCAGTCTATCACGGTGAAACTTCACTTGAAACTGGTATTAAGTTAGCTGTGACAACTAAGTTGAATGAGCTCCAATACCAACTCAATCGTTCGGAGGCACATTTATCGCAGGAACAGGAACAACAATTGGCACAAATGATTCAATTCTCAGAGCAGATTGATGAATCTAAGGAAAGTAAAAAGATGGTCCAAACCTTTGCGGCGGCAGGACTAGGCTTCTTCCTCTATATGATCTTGATTACTTATGCCAGTGTCACTGCTCAAGAGGTAGCCAGTGAAAAAGGGACAAAAATTATGGAAGTGGTCTTCTCAAGTATTCGTGCTAGTCACTACTTTTACGCACGCATGATTGCCTTGCTTCTTGTCATTTTGACTCATATTGGTATTTATGTTGTAGGCGGACTTGGAGCTATCTTATTCTTTAAGGATATGCCTATCTTGGCTAATTCAGGTATTCTGAATCACTTGGGAGAAGCCTTTTCGATCAATACCTTGTTATTTGTCTTAGTCAGTCTTTTCATGTATGTAGTCTTGGCAGCCTTCTTAGGTTCTATGGTTTCTCGCCCTGAAGATGCAGGAAAGGCCTTATCTCCGTTGATGATTTTGATAATAGCTGGTTTTGTTGGCGTTACTGCCCTAGGCGCTGCAGGAGATAATTTGATTTTGAAAATAGGTTCTTATATTCCTTTCATCTCGACCTTCTTTATGCCTTTCAGAGCTATTAATGGTTATGCAAATAGTATCGAGGCTTGGATTTCTCTTGCGATAACAGTTGTATTTGCTGTGACTGCAACAGCCTTTATCGGACGTATGTATGCCAGCCTAGTCCTTCAAACAGATGATTTAGGTATCTGGAAAACCTTTAAACGAGCTTTAAGCTATAAATAAAATAACGGACCTGTGAGATACACTCCCAGGTCTTTTTATTCGCTGAAATATTTCACATTAATTTCTTCTAAACCTTTGACTAATAAAGAAAATTATCGTACAATAAAGAGTACGTGATAAAATGAGACCAGAGTTTATATACTCTGGCATTAGTAGTAAAAAAAGAGGAGAAACGCTTTGGAATTAGAAGTATTTGCTGGGCAAGAAAAAAGTGAACTATCTATGATTGAGGTGGCTCGTGCCATCTTGGAACAACGTGGTCGCGACCACGAGATGCATTTTAGCGATTTGGTCAATGAAATCCAAAACTATCTTGGTACCTCTAATAGCGATATTCGCGAAGCACTACCTTTGTTCTATACAGAGTTGAACTTTGATGGTAGCTTTATCTCTCTTGGAGATAACAAGTGGGGCCTTCGTTCATGGTATGGAGTAGATGAAATTGACGAAGAAATCATTGCACTTGAAGAAAGTGACGACGAGGAAGTAGCACCTAAGGCTAAGAAAAAACGTGTTAATGCCTTTATGGATGGAGATACGGATGCCATTGATTACGGTGCAGATGATCCAGAAGATGAAGATGTCTACGAAGAAGATCCAGCTCTTTCTTACGATGAAGAAAATCCAGACGATGAGAAGAACGAAGTAGAAGCCTACGACGCTGAAATCAACGAAATCGCACCAGATGATCTTGGGGAAGATGTCGATCTCGTTGAAGAAGATGACGAAGACTCTGAGGACGAAGAAGAATAATACCAAACAACAAGGGAATTCCCTTGTTGTTTTTCTTTTCTGCAGTAGAACTATAAATCTAGTAAAGAATGACATTTGACAAATGTACCAAATTGAGGTAAGATATTGTTCGGGCACCTCTTTTTGAGGTCGGAGCTTCCTAGTTACTAGGGAGCTATTTTTGTTTTTCCAGGAAAATGATCATCCTGAATTGTAGTTATCGGTGAAGGTCTTGTTTTCTTGGTCCCCCTCTAGTGAACAAGATCTTGAGCATTTTAGAAAGAGGAATCTATGTCTACGAAATATATTTTTGTAACTGGTGGTGTGGTGTCGTCTATTGGGAAAGGGATCGTTGCGGCGAGCCTAGGACGGCTCTTGAAAAATCGTGGTTTGAAGGTAACCATCCAAAAATTTGACCCTTATATCAATATTGACCCAGGAACCATGAGCCCTTACCAACACGGGGAAGTCTTTGTAACAGATGATGGGGCTGAGACAGATTTGGACTTGGGTCACTATGAACGTTTTATTGATATCAATCTCAATAAATACTCAAATGTGACAACTGGTAAAATCTACAGTGAAGTTCTGCGTAAAGAACGTCGTGGGGAGTACCTGGGTGCAACTGTCCAAGTCATTCCTCATATTACTGATGCCTTGAAAGAAAAAATCAAGCGTGCTGCCCTAACAACTGACTCTGATGTTATTATTACAGAGGTTGGGGGAACAGTTGGAGATATTGAGTCCCTTCCATTCCTAGAGGCGCTTCGTCAGATGAAGTCTGATGTCGGAGCAGAAAATGTCATGTATATCCATACAACCTTGCTTCCTTACCTCAAGGCGGCTGGAGAAATGAAGACCAAGCCGACTCAACACTCTGTCAAAGAATTGCGTGGTTTGGGAATCCAGCCAAATATGTTAGTCATTCGTACAGAAAAACCGTCAGGACAAGGGATTAAAAACAAACTAGCCCAGTTCTGTGATGTGGCGCCAGAAGCTGTTATCGAGTCCTTAGACGTAGATCATCTTTACCAAATTCCGCTTAATCTGCAAGCTCAAGGCATGGACCAAATCGTCTGTGACCATTTGAAGATTGACGCACCGGAAGCAGATATGACAGAGTGGTCTGCTATGGTTGATAAGGTTATGAATCTAAAAAAACAAGTTAAAATTGCTCTTGTTGGTAAGTATGTCGAGTTGCAAGATGCCTACATTTCTGTCGTAGAGGCCTTGAAACACTCTGGTTATGCCAATGATGCAGAAGTCAAGATTGATTGGGTCAATGCTAATGACGTGACAGCTGACAATGTAGCGGAACTATTAGATGACGCTGATGGAATTATCGTTCCAGGTGGTTTTGGTCAACGTGGCACTGAGGGTAAGATTCAAGCGATTCGCTATGCTCGAGAAAATGATGTACCAATGTTGGGAGTTTGCTTGGGAATGCAATTGACTTGTATCGAGTTTGCCCGTCATGTTTTGGGACTTGAGGGGGCTAATTCAGCAGAGCTTGATCCTGATACAAAATATCCAATCATCGATATCATGCGTGATCAGATTGATGTTGAGGACATGGGGGGAACCCTTCGTTTGGGACTTTATCCTTCTAAGTTGAAACGTGGTTCTAAGGCAGCGGCAGCTTATCATAACAAAGAAGTGGTTCAACGTCGTCATCGTCACCGTTACGAGTTTAACAATGCCTTCCGTGAACAGTTTGAAGGTGCAGGATTTGTCTTCTCAGGTGTTTCACCAGACAATCGCTTGGTCGAAATTGTTGAAATCCCAGAAAACAAATTCTTTGTGGCTTGTCAGTACCATCCAGAGCTTTCAAGTCGTCCAAATCGTCCAGAAGAACTTTACACTGCTTTTGTAACAGCAGCTGTTGAAAATAGTAAATAGTAGAATAAACCTTTGAGAGTCATCTCAGAGGTTTTTATTTGTTTTCAGTATTATGAAAATCTGGAAAATCAGCTCTGAATTTGGTAAGATAAGATTATGGATTTTGAAAAAATTGAACAAGCATATACCTATTTACTAGAAAATGTCCAAATCATTCAAAACGATTTGGCGACAAGCTTTTATGATGCCTTGATTGAACAAAATGGGATCTATCTGGATGGTCAGACAAATCTGGAAGATGTCAAGAAAAACAATCAAGCTTTAAAACGTTTGGCACTTCGAAAAGAGGAGTGGTTACGGACCTATCAATTTTTGTTAATGAAGGCAGCTCAAACAGAACCTCTTCAAGCCAATCACCAGTTCACACCAGATGCGGTTGGTCACTTGATGATTTTTATCATTGAACAACTTTTCCCTGCTGAAAATGTGAGCTTATTGGAATTGGGATCTGGGATGGGAATTCTGGGTGCTAGTTTCTTAACGTCCATGAACAAAAAGATAGATTACCTGGGAATAGAACTTGATGATCTCTTGATTGACTTGGCGGCAAGCATGGCGGAAGTAATGGATCTTCAAATGGGCTTTGTCCAAGGAGATGCAGTACGTCCACAAGTATTAAAAGAAAGTGATATCATTGTGAGCGACCTGCCTGTCGGTTACTATCCAGATGATCAGACAGCCTCACGTTATCAAGTAGCGGCTAAGAATGAACATACTTATGCTCATCATTTGTTAATGGAACAATCACTCAAGTATCTCAGAACAGGAGGCTATGCGATTTTTCTAGCTCCAACAGATCTCCTGACAAGTCCTCAGAGTGAACTTTTGAAATCATGGTTGACTGACCAGGCTCAACTAGTGGCAATTATTGCCTTACCAGAGGATCTCTTCGCCCAAGGAGCTCAGTCTAAGAGCATTTTTGTCCTACAAAAGAAGACAGGAGAAGGAGTTGAACCATTTGTTTATCCACTTACCAGTCTTCGTGACCCTGAAATTTTAATGGAATTTAAGGAAAATTTTCAAAATTGGTGTCAAGGGCATGAAATCTAGTGCAAATTTTGGTATAATAGTTGAAAACGCTTAAAAAGGGGAATAAATTTATGACAAAAACCATTGCAATTAACGCTGGAAGCTCTAGCTTGAAATGGCAACTATATCAAATGCCAGAAGAAAAGGTGCTTGCAAAAGGTTTAATTGAGCGAATCGGATTGAAGGATTCTGTTTCAACAGTTAAGTTTGATGGTCGTTCTGAAGAACAAGTTCTTGATATTGAAAACCATACCTTGGCTGTTAAGATTTTACTTGATGACTTGATTCGTTTTAATATTATTAAAACTTATGATGAAATTACTGGTGTCGGACACCGTGTTGTTGCAGGTGGAGAGTACTTCAAAGAGTCTACAGTTGTTGAAGGTGATGTCTTAGAAAAAATTGAAGAACTAGGACTTCTTGCTCCATTGCACAACCCTGCCAATGCAGCTGGGATTCGTGCCTTCAAAGAATTGTTGCCAGATATTACAAGTGTAGCAGTCTTTGATACATCATTCCACACAACAATGCCAGAAAAAGCATACCGTTATCCATTACCAACTAAGTACTATACAGAAAACAAGGTTCGTAAATATGGAGCACACGGTACAAGTCACCAATATGTTGCTCAAGAAGCAGCAAAACTTTTGGGACGTCCATTAGAAGAGTTGAAGTTGATCACTTGCCATATTGGTAACGGTGCTTCTATCACAGCTGTTAAAGGTGGTCAATCAATCGATACATCAATGGGATTCACTCCACTTGGTGGTGTTATGATGGGAACTCGTACAGGGGATATTGATCCAGCCATCATTCCTTATTTAATGCAATATACAGAGGACTTTAACAAGCCTGAGGACATCAGTCGTATTCTTAATCGTGAGTCAGGATTGCTGGGTGTTTCAGGGAAGTCTAGTGATATGCGTGATGTGATTGCTGCAATGGAAGCAGGGAATCATGATGCTGCTTTGGCATTTGAAATGTACGTTGACCGTATCCAAAAATACATTGGACAATACTTGGCAGTTCTAAACGGAGCAGATGCTATTATCTTTACTGCTGGTGTTGGTGAAAATGCAACTCTTGTGCGCGAGAAAGTTATTTCAGGTATCTCTTGGTTTGGTTGTGATCTAGACCCAGAGAAAAATGTCTTTGGAGTAACTGGAGACATTTCTACAGATGCTGCGACACTTCGTGTACTTGTCATCCCAACTGATGAAGAACTTGTGATTGCGCGTGATGTTGAGCGTTTGAAAAAATAAATGATAAGAAAATCGACCTTCTCGAAAGAGAGGTCGATTTTTTATTTTTAAAAAATAATTCACCATTTAGTGAGCGAAACTTCACCACTATTGAGCCAAATTTTTTCACCAGTAGCTAATTGGATTTGTAGTTGACCCTGGTCAGAGATATCACAAGCTTTTCCTGAGATGATTTCTTGATCTTTCTTAAAGGAAATTTCTTTGCCTAAAACAATTGATTGTTTTTTATAAAGGTAAAGCAGCTCATCGGACTCAGTTTCGTAGAAACATTTCCAGATTTCTGCAATCAGCTCATTGCGAGTGATTGGGCTATTTTGAGAGAAGAGACTTCCAGCTTTCCCTTGTAGGTTTTTTGGAAAATCAGCGATAGAAAAGTTGATACCAACACCAATAATAACATCTGTGACAAGGCCTGTTTCGACAGAAGTGATGGCTTCGGTTAGAATACCGGCTATTTTTTTCTGATTTAGGTATAAATCATTTACCCATTTGATATCTAAATCAATCAGACAAAGGTTTTTAACAGCCTTATAAATTGCGGCTGCAGTCAGGAGTGTATAGGCTGGCAAATCTAGATAAGAGAGATTGGGCTTGAGGTGGAGAGACATGTAAATCCCACCTTGTTCTGGAGAATAGTAGGGGCGTTGAAATCGACCACGTCCCATAGTTTGGCCTGTTGATAGGTAGAGTGTGTCTCCTTTGGCACCAGCTTCCATGGCCTCCTTAGCATCACTCTGGGTTGATTTGGTGATAGGTTTAAATTGAACTAAGATTGGGCTGTTAGCTTCTATTTCTTGAGGTAAGATTAGGTCACCGTGAAGAAGTTTGTAGCCACGGTTTTTGATGCTGTCAATTTCTAAACCTTCCTGCTGGAGGCGCTGGATAGCCTTCCAAACAGAGGTGCGAGAGAGGTTTAATATTTCAGCGATTTTCTCTCCGCTTAAATAATCTGTTTCATGAGCTAAGATTTTGTAAACTTCTTGGTAGGATTTCATACTAGGTCCTTTCTGGAACAACTAGATTTATTGTACCATATTTTTAAAAAAGGATGCGCGCTTTGAGAGATATCTTAGCTCGCTATAAAATTTTACCTAGTTTTAGTCAGGATGACATGGACAAAGTGGTTTTCAAATCATTTGAAAAATGGTAAAATGTTTTAATAGTTTATTTATCTGAGCTTTATAGCGCAGAGAGAAAGGATCTGTTGTGAAATCAATAGGTATCATTGAAAAATTGAAAGGCTTATCCAAGAAAGAGCTAGTCTTACTAGCTGTTATTCTAAGTATTTTCTTGCCTTTTTATATTTTCGTTATTATTTTTATCGCCTACTTAATAGGTCTAATATTTACAGGAGAGATGAAGGGGATATTAAAACGATTATCCCACCATTTTATCTTACTTTTATTTATCGGCTATAGTGGTGTAATCTCGCTTTTAGCTCAAAATGTGATGGGGATGGTTTCCACTTTAGGAATGTTCCTCTTTGCAATTTTCTTTTATTATTACCAAGCCCATTTAACCCCTAAGTTTTTCAGATTAGTATTGCAATCGGTTATGTCGCTTAGTGTGCTAGCATCAGTTTTTGCAGCCTTAGAGCATTTTCAGATTGTAAAGAAATTTGATTATACTTTCTTATCACCTAAGATGCAGGTCTGGCATCAGAACCGTGCAGAAGTAGCCTTCTTTAATCCTAATTATTATGGGATTATCTGTTGCTTCTGTATTATGATTGGATTTTACCTAATTAGTACGACTAGATTGAGATGGTTGAGAATTTTCTCTCTCATTGCAATCTTTGCGAATTTGTTTGGCTTGAATTTCACCCAAAATAGAACAGCTTTTCCAGCTATTATCTTTGGTGCGATTATTTATCTTTTCACTACCATTAAGAACTGGCGTGCCTTCTGGCTCAGTATCGGAGTCTTTGGTGTTGGTTTAGCCTTTCTCTTCTCGAGTGATTTGGGAGTTCGAATGGGAACGCTCGATTCGTCTATGGAAGAACGAGTGTCGATCTGGAATGCAGGTATGACCTTATTCAAACAAAATCCCTTCTGGGGTGAGGGTCCCCTAACCTATATGCACTCTTATCCTCGTATTTTTGCTCCTTATCACGAACATGCTCATAGTATATACATTGATACGATATTGAGTTACGGTGTGGTAGGAACGGTATTGTTAGGAATAGCTTCTTCTGGTCCAATTCGAATGTTGATTGATATGAGCCAGGAGCCGAGCAAGCGTCCGATTGTTGGTCTTTATCTTTCATTCTTAACAGTAGTTGCTGTGCATGGAATTTTTGATTTGGCCCTCTTTTGGATTCAATCCTCCTTCATTTTCCTTTTGGTAATGTGTAGTTTGCCATTAAAACATAGTATGATCGGAGAGTTTGTTGAATAAACAAAAAGATAGTAGAAATGAGATTTTCTACTATCTTTTTTATTATTGAATAGCTTGAAGTAAATCTTCAGCTTGTTTTTCTAGAGAAGCAGCGACGCTATCTTCAAGGACTAATTGCCCATCTGCCCAGGCAGAATCATTAACACGGGCTGCGGTAAAATCACCAACAACCTGTGTACGGATAAATGGTAGAAGGTCTTTGTAAATCGCAAAGAGTTGATCATGTCCAGCGTTAGCTACAGATGATACAGTAACAATCTTATCTTGAAGAGCAGATGCTCCACGAGTGTCAGACAAGTCAATTGCGCGTGAAAGCCAGTCAAGTAAGTTTTTCACAGTCCCTGGAATTGAGAAATTGTAGACTGGAGAGAAGATCCAGATTGCATCTGCAGCTTGAACAGCTTCTCGAGCCGCTGAAACAGCTGGAAGTGTAGGAACTTCAAGGTCTTGGCTAAAGAGAGGAATGGCTGAGTAGTCAAGGTAACTTACCTCGGCTTTGCCAGCAAGTGCCTTTTCAGCTTCTAGTGCCATTTGGTGGTTGAATGAACCTTCACGAAGTGAACCAACGATAAATAATACTTTTTTAGACATAGGGAGTCTCCTTTAAATTTCAATCTTTTAATCAGAATCACTCTGTTGTTATAATATATGTTACAACACGATAAAATCATTTGCAAGGGATATGCTCAGAAAATAAAATCAATAGAATCTAAGTTTTTAATTAAAAATGAAGACTGTAGAAAAGTCTATAAAAACACGGCTTGAAGTTATGTAATGATATTCTAAAAACGTATTGAAAATCCAGATTCCTCCCCTAACTTCACTTGTAATTCACTAGGATAGATGGTAAAATAGACGAGTGAAAAAGAGACAGAAAAAAGAAAAAAATTCCCTATTATTTCAGTACATTATTGGTATAACTTTGTTAACTCTAGTCATCACTTCTTCCTTTCTCTACTTGGTATGGCTCAGCATGAAGCCTTATCAAACTGCTAAGGTAGAAGGTGAAAGACTCGCTAAGCAGTATGCAAATCTAGAAACGGTTAGCCAGATTGATATCTTCAATGGTTTAGAAAGCTATTATAGTGTTCTTGGCCAAGATAAGAACCAGAAATCAGTTGCTGTCTTAATAGAGAAAAGTAGCAACAATATTTACGTATATCAACTAGAAAATGGTACTTCTCAAGAAAAAGCAGAAGCAGTTGTCAGAGAAAAAGGAGCAACTGAGATCGACAAGATTACCTTCGGACGGTACGCTGAAAAGCCTGTCTGGGAAATCAAGTCTGGAGGAGACTATTATCTAGTAGATTTTGAATCTGGTGCCTTAGTCGAAAAGGAGAAACAATGAAATTATCCAAACGAGTCTTAGAGATTGAAGAAAGCGTTACTCTGGCTAGTGATGCAAGAGCAAAGAAGTTAAAGGCTGAAGGAAAAGACGTTCTTTTCTTGACTTTAGGTCAGCCCGATTTTCATACTCCTGAAAATATTCAGGATGCTGCGGTTGCAGCCATTCGAGATGGTCGCGCGTCTTTCTATACGGTGGCTTCAGGTTTGCCTGAGTTAAAAGCAGCAGTCAATACCTATTTTGAACGATATTATGGATATTCTGTGGCAGCTAATGAGGTCACTTTTGCGACTGGTGCCAAGTTCTCCCTTTATACTTTCTTTATGGCTGTGATTAATCCAGGTGATGAGGTTATCATTCCAACACCATACTGGGTCAGCTATGGGGATCAGGTTAAGATGGCAGAAGGCCTTCCAGTATTTGTCCAAGCCAAGGAAGACAATCACTTTAAAGTGACTGTGGAGCAATTAGAAGCTGCTCGCACAGATAAGACTAAAGTCTTGGTACTAAACTCACCATCTAATCCGACTGGGATGATCTATTCTCGTGAGGAATTGTTAGCCATTGGAAATTGGGCAGTTAAGCATGATATTCTTATCCTGGCCGATGATATTTATGGACGTTTGGTCTATAACGGGAATGAGTTCGTTCCAATCTCTAGTCTGTCAGAAGATATTCGCAAACAAACTATTGTCATCAATGGAGTGTCTAAGGCCTACGCTATGACAGGATGGCGTGTTGGTTATGCAGTAGGTGATCCAGAAATTATTGCTGCTATGAGCAAATTGACTGGTCAAACAACTTCAAACCTAACCGCTGTTTCACAATACGCAACAATCGAGGCCTTAACTGGTCCACAAGACTCCGTAGAAACCATGCGTCAGGCTTTCGAGGAACGTCTCAATACCATTTATCCTCTCTTGTGCCAAGTCCCTGGCTTTGAAGTAGTCAAACCGCAAGGAGCCTTCTACCTCTTCCCAAATGTTAAAAAAGCTATGGAGATGAAAGGCTATACAGATGTAACAGCATTTACAACGGCTATTCTTGAGGAAGTGGGTCTGGCCTTGATTACGGGAGCAGGATTTGGAGCACCAGAGAATGTCCGTCTCAGCTATGCGACAGACCTAGATACACTCAAAGAAGCTATTCGTCGCTTGCACCAATTTATGGAAAATTAGGAAGTAAAACCTCTGCCTCATTGGCGGAGGTTTTTGTTGTTAAAACTTATGAATTTCTATCAAACTAGCTAGCTATCAGGCATTATTTGTGGTACAATAATGAGTAATAATGTCTTTGGACAAGTTAAACAAAAAAGGAAGATAAAACATGACAAAACGTGTAACAATTATCGAAGTAAAAGACTACGTTGGGCAAGAAGTGACTATTGGTGCTTGGGTTGCTAACAAGTCAGGAAAAGGAAAAATTGCCTTCTTGCAATTGCGTGACGGAACTGCCTTTTTCCAAGGTGTGGCTTTCAAACCAAACTTTATCGAAAAATTTGGTGAAGAAGTAGGTCTTGAAAAATTTGACACCATCAAACGCCTAAGCCAAGAAACTTCTGTTTTCGTGACAGGGATTGTCAAAGAAGACGAACGCTCAAAATTTGGTTATGAGTTGGATATTACAGACATCGAAGTGATCGGTGAATCTCAAGATTACCCAATTACTCCAAAAGAACACGGAACTGACTTCTTGATGGACAACCGTCACTTATGGCTCCGCTCTCGTAAGCAAGTAGCGGTTATGCAAATCCGTAACGCTATCATCTATGCAACTTATGAGTTCTTTGACAAGAATGGCTTCATGAAATTTGATAGCCCAATCCTTTCAGGAAATGCGGCGGAAGATTCAACTGAATTGTTTGAAACGGACTACTTTGGAACACCAGCCTACTTGAGCCAATCAGGTCAGCTTTATCTGGAAGCTGGTGCTATGGCCCTTGGTCGTGTCTTTGACTTTGGTCCAGTATTCCGTGCTGAAAAATCTAAGACTCGTCGTCACTTGACTGAGTTCTGGATGATGGATGCTGAGTATTCATACTTGACACATGATGAGTCACTTGACTTGCAAGAAGCTTATGTAAAAGCTTTGCTTCAAGGTGTTCTTGATCGTGCCCCTCAAGCCTTGGAAACCTTGGAACGTGATACAGAGCTCTTGAAACGCTACATTGCAGAGCCATTCAAACGTATCACTTACGATGAAGCCATTGATCTCTTGCAAGAGCATGAAAATGATGAAGACGCTGACTATGAACATCTCGAGCATGGAGATGACTTCGGCTCACCACACGAGACTTGGATTTCAAACCACTTTGGTGTACCAACCTTTGTCATGAACTACCCAGCAGATATCAAGGCCTTCTATATGAAGCCAGTCCCTGGTAACCCAGATCGCGTACTTTGTGCAGACTTGCTCGCACCAGAAGGTTACGGAGAAATCATCGGTGGCTCCATGCGTGAGGAAGATTACGATGCCCTTGTAGCGAAGATGGAATCTCTTGGTATGGATCGTACAGAGTATGAATTTTACCTTGACCTTCGTAAATACGGTACAGTTCCACACGGTGGATTTGGTATCGGTATCGAACGTATGGTAACCTTCGCAGCTGGTACAAAACACATCCGTGAGGCTATTCCATTCCCACGTATGTTGCACCGTATCAAACCTTAATAGCCATAAAAACGCCGTCTGGCGTTTTTATACTCTTCGAAAATCAAATTCAAACTACGTCAGCTTCACCTTGCCGTACTCAAGTACAGCCTGCGGCTAGCTTCCTAGTTTGCTCTTTGATTTTCATTGAGTATTACTTTAAATGAAAGAGGTAGAGAAAATGTAGGCAACTCTCAGTAAGTCTTTTAGAAACAATCATATTACATATTGAAAGAGAGAAAACGATGTTTAAAAGAACTTACAAACGCAATATTCCACTCCTGGCAGGTCTGGAATTTACATCTTATTTTGGAATCACCAGTTTTTGGATTTTATTTTTCATTCAAAATGGTCTTTCCTTACTTCAAATCGGTCTATTAGAAAGTATCTTTCACGGGACAAGCCTCTTATGTGAAATTCCGTCTGGTATGTTGGCCGATCGGTTTAGCTACAAGACCAATCTCTATTTGGCTCGCTTGGCCAGTATTGTATCCTCTATCTTGATTTTATTTGGTAAGGGGAATTTTTGGATTTATGCTGTCGCTATGATGGTTAATGCTTGGTCCTACAATTTTGATTCGGGGACCAGTACCGCTTTCTTATATGATTCGGCGGTTGAAGCGGGGCAAAAGGATCGATATCTTCAGATTTCTAGCTTTTTGTCTGGTGTGGCAGAAATCACCCGAACCTTAGGTACAGTTGTGGCAGGCTTCTTTATTCACGGAGCATTGGCTTGGACCTATCTAATTGCTATTGGATTATCATTTCTTTCTATCATTTTGATTTATTTTATGAAAGAACCAATGGCCAAGAGAGAGAAAAATGAAGTCTTGACCTTTAAAATGATTGTCCAGCAAGTTCGAAAAGAATGGCAGGAAAAACCAGTACTCTTTTACTGGATGCTGACTTATCAGCTAGTAGGGACACTCATGTGTATGTTTTACTTTTACTATCAGCAGAAAATAAGTGACTTAGCAGGATGGCAGGTTTCACTGGTTATGCTTATTGGTAGTGGGTTAAATCTATTGGCAGTATATGTGGCTAGCCAAATCGGTAAAAAATGGAATAGCAATCGAGTTTTTCCGACTCTTGTTGCACTAACGGGCTTGTCCCTACTATTGGTATTTTTTGGAACTCCCTTTGCTTTTCTTCTCGTCTATCTTTTAACCGATATACTCTATGCAGTTTATCAACCAATCTATTTTAATGACTTACAAGGCTATTTACCGTCCAGTGTAAGAGCAACTATGCTTAGTATCAATTCCATGCTCTTTAGTTTATCTATGATTGTCATTTTCCCACTGACAGGTTGGTTGATTGATCGTTGGGGTCTTGTAGCTGTCTTTTTAGTTCTAGGCCTTATCTTACTATTAACCTATCCTATCTTAAGAATTGGTCTAAAAAGGATGGGCAAGCTATTAAATCAGGACTTAATAACTGAATAAAGCATGAAACCCTATTTGCCCAAAGAGCCTTCTTGTGATAAAATAACAAGAAGAAAAGGAGAAGAGCATGATTGATGTAGAAGAAATTCTAAGCAAGATGAATCCCAATCAAAAGATTAACTATGACCGTGTTATGCAAAAAATGGTCCAAGTTTGGGAAAAAAATGAAGAAAGACCAACTATTCTCATGCACGTCTGTTGTGCTCCCTGCAGTACCTACACTTTAGAGTACTTGACTAAGTATGCCGATGTGACCATTTATTTTGCTAATTCCAATATCCATCCCAAGGCAGAATATCACAAGCGTGCTTATGTGACCAAGAAGTTTGTCAGTGATTTTAATGAGAGAACTGGCAACAACGTCCAATATCTAGAAGCACCTTATGAACCCAATGAATACCGTAAACTGGTTCGAGGTTTGGAAGAAGAACCTGAAGGTGGCGATCGTTGCAAGGTTTGTTTTGACTATCGTTTGGACAAGACAGCGCAGGTGGCTATGGATTTAGGGTTTGACTATTTTGGTTCAGCCCTAACCATCAGTCCTCACAAAAATTCACAAACCATCAATAGTATCGGGATTGATGTGCAAAAAATCTACACCACTCATTATCTTCCGAGTGACTTTAAGAAAAACCAAGGTTACAAACGTTCTGTAGAGATGTGTGAAGAATATGATATCTATCGTCAATGTTACTGTGGTTGTGTCTATGCAGCTCAAGCCCAGAATATCGACTTGGTGCAGGTCAAGAAGGATGCAACAGCCTTTATGGTAGATAAGGATATCGAGAAAGATTATTCCCATATCAAATTTACCGTTACGAAATTAGATATTTAAACGAAAACCTGCCTTAAGGCAGGTTTTTTGATTATAAAAAAACTAGGGCAGACACCCTAGTTTGACAACTTTACCGATTCTTTAGTTCTACGTAGCGTTTGTACCAAATGTTGACATAGGCTTCTGAGAAGGGGCCTCGTTCGTTGTTAATCCAATCAACAAGAATCTTAACATGCTCTTTCAAAATATAGTCTAAATCATCAGGATAATTCATCTTACGCTTATGACGTTCATATTCTTCAACGTCCAAGAGGCGTTTCTCACCATCTGTAAAAACTTTAACATCTAAATCATAGTCGATGTATTTTAAAGCTTCTTCGTCTAGATAGTATGGGCTAGCCATGTTGCAGTAGTAGGAAATCCCATTATCACGAATCATGGCAATGATATTAAACCAATATTTTTTGTGAAAGTAAACAATAGCCGGCTCTCGAGTCACCCAACGACGACCGTCACTTTCGGTAACAAGTGTGTGGTCGTTGACGCCGATAATAGCGTTCTCTGTTGTTTTTAGTACCATGGTGTCTCGCCAAGTACGGTGAAGACTCCCATCATGCTTATAACTTTGAATTGTAATAAAGTCGCCTTCTTTTGGAAGTTTCATAACTAACCAACTTTCTACAATTTTATAAGTTTATCGTTTACTATTGTATCACATTTTTGTTTAAAGTTCTTAGTTTTTCATGAAAAAATTAAAGATATTCTCTAAGAGCGCTGGCTATATCCGAAAAATCATAACCTTTTCTGGCTAAAACTTGGGTCAAGCGCTGCTTGAGTTCGTATCCTTCATACTTTCGTGAGTATTTTTGGTATTGCTTATCCAACTCTTTAAAAATCAGCTCTTGGACAGTTTCTTCATCGACCTGGCTATCTAGTTGATCAAAGGCAGCCTTGGCTTCTGAGTAGGAAAATCCTTTATTGGTTAGGATTTGGATAATCTTATCCTGTAGAGCACGGGCAGGTAATTTATCCTGGTATTTTTTCAGTAGTTTTTCAGCCGTGCGTTCAGCGACTTCCATCATATCAAATTCTTGTAAGACTTCTTGGATGATGGATTTGGCAACTCCCTTTTGAGAAATCTTCTGCATCAGCATATAGCTTCCCTTGTCACCAGATAGCTGATTAGAGTTGATAATAGCATAGGCATATTGTCTGTCATTTATCCAGTTGTCATCTTTTAGAGATTGGATGACTTTGGGTATGATGTTCTCATCGATTTCATGTTTACTTAGATAATCTCGGACTTCTTTTTCAGTACGAGCCTTGAAGGATAAGTGGTAGAGTGCTAGATTCTTTCCGTAGGAAAATTGTGCAAAGGTCTGGATTTCTGCAAACTCTTGAGGACTAATGTCCTTATCTTTGGTCAACATAAAGCGAACAATGGTATCCTCGGTAATGTAGCAAGTTTTGTCGCTATCAAGCTCTAGCAGATAGAGTCTTTTTTTCTTTTCTAGTTTTGTGATTTTCATGGTTTTCTTTTATCCGAATGCTTCAAAGGCAGCAACGAGTCGAAGTTTAAGTATATTGACCTGTTCTCTCCCGTAATAGTCAAGAAATAGTTCAGCGTATTTAGGGTCCTTTAGGTTATAGTTGAGGGACCAAACTGCCCAAAAGAGATCGATATGTCGGTCACTAAAATCAGCCAAACCAAGGTCAATAAAACAAGAGAAGTGGTCAGCATCTTTTAGAATAAAGTTTGGTAGACAGGCATCACCGTGAATAAAGGCATCTGTTTCTAAAAGGTGCCCTTGTTCTTGGATGAGTTGGAAGGCCTCTTCGCGGCTACTAATCCGGAATTGGGGTAGGAGTGCCTTGGCATAGAACTCCCCTTTTTCATAGTTTTTAATGGCTCTTTCTTTATAGGCTTTTAAATGATTTTCTGATGGAAAATTTTGTGGGTTTAAGTTGTGAAGCTTTTTAAGAGCCTCTGCCATTGTTCGGCAGATTTTTTCTGGCTGGTCTAAAAAAGCGAGAGCATCATGACCAATAGCCTCTTTAGTCAGGAGGTAGTCTTTATCTGTAGATAGATAGTGGATGACTGGAGTTCCTATTCCCTCTTGTTCAAACCAACTTGCAATGCTAGCTTCTCGCTCTAAACTTCCCTTTCGATCTATTTTCAAGTAGTAACCTGAGTCAAGATAGAGGACCCTTGCTCCTGAATGAGAAGAGCTGTCAGAAAGGGTTGCTCCCTCTATATAAGTTCGTAATTGCTCAGGAAAATCCAATGGGGAAAAATGAGATGTCTTTGTATTCATGGTTTTATTGTAACATATTCTTAACCATTGAGAAACTACGTGGTATAATAGACTTATGAGTCTTAAAGTCAAACAAAAAATTCCATTAAAAATTAAGCGTATGGGGATTAACGGGGAAGGTATCGGATTTTTCCAGAAAACCCTTGTTTTTGTTCCAGGCGCCCTCAAGGGTGAAGATATCTATTGTCAGGTGACTTCCGTTAAGCGTAACTACGTTGAGGCTAAACTCCTTGAGGTCAATAAAAAATCTAAGTTTCGAGTGGTTCCAGACTGTACTATTTATAATGAGTGTGGTGGCTGTCAGATCATGCACCTACATTATGACAAGCAGCTAGAGTTCAAGACAGATCTTCTCCATCAAGCACTGAAGAAATTTGCCCCTGCTGGCTATGAAAACTTTGAAATCAGACCAACCATTGGCATGCAGAAACCAAAGTATTATCGGGCTAAACTACAATTTCAGACACGAAAGTTTAAAAGCCAAGTCAAGGCAGGTTTGTATGCTCAGAATTCGCATTATCTGGTTGAATTAAAAGACTGTCTGGTTCAAGACAAGGAAACGCAAGCGATTGCCAATCGCATTGCTGAACTCTTGACCTATCATCAAATTCCAATTACAGATGAACGGAAAATCCTTGGGGTTCGAACCATCATGGTTCGTCGAGCACGGAAAACTGGGCAAGTTCAGATTATCATTGTGACCAATCGTCAATTAAATCTGACTCAATTTGTGAAAGACCTAGTCAAGGATTATCCTGAAGTAGTGACTGTCGCAGTCAATACCAATACTGCTAAAACTAGTGAGATTTATGGGGACAAGACTGAGATTATTTGGGGACAGGATAGTATTCGTGAGGGTGTATTAGACTATGAGTTTTCTCTCTCACCACGAGCTTTTTACCAACTCAATCCTGAACAGACTGAAATCCTCTATAGTGAAGCCGTTAAAGCCTTGGACGTAAATGAGAATGACCATCTGATTGATGCCTACTGTGGTGTTGGAACCATTGGTTTTGCCTTTGCCAAAAAAGTTAAAAGTCTGAGAGGGATGGATATTATTCCAGAAGCTATTGAGGATGCCAAAGAAAATGCCAAGCGTATGGGTTATACCAATACTCACTATGAGGCTGGAACTGCAGAAGAAATCATCCCTCGTTGGTACAAGGAAGGCTATCGTGCCGATGCCTTGATTGTGGACCCGCCTCGTACAGGTTTAGATGACAAACTCTTGGATACCATCGTCAAATACGCTCCTAAAAAGATGGTCTACATTTCCTGCAATGTATCTACCCTGGCGCGTGATTTAGTCAGATTGATGGAGGTCTATGACCTGCATTATATCCAGTCGGTTGATATGTTTCCGCACACGGCTAGGACAGAAGCAGTGGTTAAATTAACTAGGAGAAAGCCAGACTCTAAATAGAATTGACGACTGGAAAGTATTTGAAAAGAAGACTTCTAGTTACAGAGTAAAATTTGCAAGCTCCCTCTATTTATGATAAAATAAGTAGAAAATAAAATGAAAAAAGAGGTATGTGAAATGTCACGTAAACCATTTATCGCTGGTAACTGGAAAATGAACAAAAACCCAGAAGAAGCAAAAGCATTCGTTGAAGCTGTAGCATCAAAACTTCCTTCATCAGACCTTGTTGAAGCTGGGATTGCTGTACCTACTCTTGACTTGACAACTGTTCTTGCTGCTGCTAAAGGAACTAACCTTAAAGTTGCTGCTCAAAACTGCTACTTTGAAAATGCAGGTGCTTTCACAGGTGAAACTAGCCCACAAGTTTTGAAAGAAATCGGTACTGACTATGTTGTGATCGGTCACTCAGAACGCCGTGACTACTTCCACGAAACAGATGAAGACATCAACAAAAAAGCAAAAGCAATCTTTGCTAACGGTATGCTTCCAATCATCTGTTGTGGTGAGTCTCTTGAAACTTACGAAGCAGGAAAAGCTGCTGAATTCGTAGGTGCTCAAGTTTCAGCTGCTCTTGCAGGATTGACTGCAGAACAAGTAGCTTCATCAGTTATCGCATATGAGCCAATCTGGGCTATCGGTACTGGTAAATCAGCTTCACAAGACGATGCACAAAAAATGTGTAAAGTTGTTCGTGACGTTGTAGCAGCTGACTTTGGTCAAGAAGTAGCTGATAAAGTACGTGTTCAATACGGTGGTTCAGTTAAACCTGAAAACGTTGCAGAATACATGGCTTGTCCAGACGTTGACGGAGCTCTTGTTGGTGGTGCATCACTTGATCCAGAAAGCTTCTTGGCATTGCTTGATTTTGTAAAATAAGCTTCAAATATCTGAGACAGACAGTTCCCTCCCTCGAGGTTAAGACTGCCTGTCTTCTTTTTAGTAAAAAGGCGTGCGAAAGCACGCTCTTTTCTGCATTTTGAATGAAAAGGAAAGGAGATTTATGCTTTATATTTGGTCTCATCTCAAACGTTATCCCAAGTGGCTAGTGTTAGACTTCTTCGGAGCTATTTTCTTTGTGATTGTCAATCTTGGGCTACCGACTGTTCTTGCTCGCATGATTGACCAGGGGATTAATCAAGGTAATGAAGAAAAGCTCTATTTTTGGGCTATCGTCATGTTGGTTATTATCGTCTTGGGGACATTTGGGCGGGTTGTTCTATCCTATGCTGCTAGTAAACTGACCACCAATATGGTTAAGGACATGCGGAATGATGTCTATGCTAAATTACAAGAGTATTCTCATCACGAATATGAACAAATTGGTGTTTCTTCATTGGTGACTCGTATTACCAGTGATGCCTTTGTCCTTATGCAGTTTGCAGAACAAACGCTTAAGTTGGGTGTTATCACACCCATGATGATGCTGTCTAGTATTCTCATGATTTTCTTAACTAGTCCATCACTAGCTTGGATTGTCGCTTTTTCCGTTCCTTTTCTAGCTGTAGTAGTCCTTTATGTGGCAGTGAAAACGCGCCCCTTATCTGAAAAACAACAGAAAACACTGGACAAGATAAACCAATATGTCCGTGAAAATTTGATGGGCTTGCGAGTGATTCGTGCCTTTGCTCGTGAAGACTTCCAAGAAAACCGTTTCGAAGAGAAAAATGTAATCTATGCAGATAATTCAAATCGTTTGTTCAAATTGACTGGTTTGACAGAGCCGCTTTTTGTGCAAATCATTATTGCCATGATTGTAGCTATCGTTTGGTTTGCTCTAGATCCTCTCAAGCAAGGAAGTTTGCAGATTGGGGATTTGGTAGCCTTCATCGAGTATAGTTTCCACGCCCTCTTGTCTTTCCTTTTCTTGTCAAACCTTTTTACCATGTACCCTAGAACGGCCGTATCCAGTGAACGTTTGAAGGAAATCATGGATATGCCTATTTCCATTGATCCAAATGAGGACGGAATTCAAGAAACAGAAACACATGGTTATCTAGAATTTGATAATGTGACCTTTGCTTATCCTGGTGAGACGGAAAGCCCTGTTTTGCATAATATTTCCTTTACTGCTAAACCGGGAGAAACCATTGCTTTTATCGGTTCGACTGGGTCAGGTAAGTCTACTCTGGTTCAGTTAATTCCTCGTTTTTATGATGTTACACTGGGGAAAATTAAGGTCGATGGTGTTGATGTCCGGGATTACCGTCTCAAATCACTCCGCCAGAAAATTGGTTTTATTCCACAAAAAGCCTTGCTCTTTACAGGGACTATCGCAGATAATCTCCGTTACGGAAAAGAGGACGCCAGTCATGAGGACTTGCACCAAGCAGCTGATGTAGCCCAAGCCAAAGACTTTATCGAAAGTCGAGAAGAAGGTTTTGCAACTCATCTGGCTGAAGGGGGAAGCAATCTATCAGGTGGTCAAAAGCAACGCTTGTCGATTGCCCGTGCAGTCATCAAGGGTCCAGATATCTATATCTTTGATGACTCCTTCTCAGCCTTGGACTACCGTACAGATGCTATCTTGCGTCGTCGTCTCAAGGAAGTGACTCAAGATGCTACGGTATTGATTGTCGCGCAACGTGTTGGAACCATTATGGATGCGGACCAGATTATCGTCCTTGATAAGGGCGAAATCGTTGGTCGTGGCCGTCATGAAGAATTGATGGAAACTAATGACATCTATCGAGAAATTGCTGAGTCGCAGTTGAAAAATGCGTCTCTGACAGAAGAATAGGAGGTAAAGGATGAAACAACAATCTAGTATAGCTCGTCTATGGAGCTATTTAAAAGCCTACCGTTTCTCTGTTTTCTTTGCAGTCTTCTTAAAAATAGTCAGCGTCATAATGAGTGTTATCGAGCCATTCATATTGGGGCTTGCTATCACTGAGTTAACCAGCAACCTCCTTGCCATGGCAAATGGTGTTGCAGGAGCAGGTATTAATACTAGCTATATCGCAGTAATTCTAGTGATTTATCTCTTGCGTGGGCTTTTCTATGAGTTGGGTTCTTATTACTCAAACTATTTCATGACCAATGCTGTCCAGTCTATGATACAGGATTTGCGAAATGAAATGAGCGAAAAAATCAACCGCATCCCTGTGTCTTACTTTGACAAGCACCAATTTGGAGATTTGCTGGGACGTTTTACTAGTGATGTAGAGACCGTATCTAATGCACTCCAACAATCCTTCTTACAGATTGTTAATGCAGTCTTTACCATTCTTTTTGTTATGGGTATGGTCCTCTATCTAAATCTTCAGTTGGCTATCATTGTTATCTTGTCGATTCCAGTGACTTATTTTGGAGCCAAAACAATTCTAAATCGTTCGCAGCCATACTTTAAACAGCAGGCAGCTATATTGGGACGTATGAATGGATTTGTACAGGAAAACTTGACAGGTTTCAATGTTTTAAAACTTTTCGGACGCGAAGAAAACTCTCAAGAGAGATTTGAAAAGATTACGGATGAATTGCAACAAGTCGGATTTAAGGCGAGCTTTATTTCAGGTTTGATGATGCCTGCTCTTCACATCGTGTCTGATTTAACTTACTTAATTGTAGCTGTCTTAGGTGGATTGCAGGTTATTGCAGGGCGCTTGACGATTGGTAATATGCAGGCCTTCGTTCAGTATGTGTGGCAAGTCAGCCAGCCAATCCAAAATATTACTCAATTAGCAGGGCAAATGCAAAGTGCTAAGTCTTCGCTTGATCGTGTCTTCGAAGTTCTAGATGAACAGGAAGAAGTCCAAACTGCTGAAGTGAAAGAACTAGCACCATTGACAGGTCAAGTTAGTTTCAAAAATGTCGATTTCCAATATGTGGAAAACAAACCATTGATTCGCAATTTCAACTTAGATGTTGAACCTGGAGAGATGGTAGCTATCGTTGGACCTACTGGAGCAGGGAAAACAACCTTGATTAACCTTCTCATGCGTTTTTACGATGTGACAGCTGGTGCCATTTTAGTGGATGGCCAAGATATTCGAGACTTGTCTCGTCAGGACTATCGTCGACAGTTTGGGATGGTCCTACAGGATGCCTGGCTCTATGAAGGCAGTATCAAGGAAAATCTTCGCTTTGGAAATCTGAATGCAACAGATGAAGAAATCGTTGAAGCTGCTAAGGCGGCCAATGTTGACCACTTTATCCGCACCCTTCCTGGTGGCTATAACATGGAAATGAACCAAGAGTCAAGTAATATTTCTCTTGGGCAAAAACAGTTGTTAACTATCGCGCGTGCTCTCTTGGCGGATCCTAAAATCTTAATTTTGGACGAAGCGACCTCATCAGTCGATACTCGTCTAGAGCTCTTGATTCAAAAGGCCATGAAACGTTTGATGAAGGGGAGAACAAGCTTTGTCATTGCCCATCGACTTTCGACAATTCAGGAAGCTGACAAAATTTTGGTGCTGAAAGATGGGCAGATTATCGAACAAGGAAATCATGAAAGTCTCCTAGCTGCAAAGGGTTTCTATTATGACCTTTATCAAAGTCAATTTTCTGGTAAAGACACAGAAAAGAACTAAAAATTACAGTTTCCTATTCTTAAATTATCAGTCTATTAAGACTTTTCTAAGATAGTACACTTTCCTTGCTATCGAATGCTGGGAGTAGTATACTTGTACTATAACCACTGATAAAGTGGCTATAAAAAATGAAAAGAGGTAATAAACATGGTAGAATTGAAAAAAGAAGCAGTAAAAGATGTAGCAACATTAACTAAACCAGCGGCAGAAGCGCTTGTAAATACAAAGGAAGTTTTGAATCAAGCCGTAGCTGACTTGTACGTAGCACATATCGCTCTTCATCAAGTACACTGGTACATGCGTGGACGTGGATTCATGGTATGGCATCCTAAGATGGATGAATACATGGATAGTCTAGATGCTTACCTTGATGAAATCAGCGAACGTTTGATTACACTTGGTGGCAAACCATACTCTACTTTGACAGAATTCCTTCAACACAGTGAAATCGAAGAAGGTGTTGGAGAATTCCGCAACGTAGAAGAAAGTTTGGAACGTGTCCTTGAAATTTATCGTTACCTTATCACTCTTTTCCAAAAAGCTTTGGATGTAACTGATGAAGAAGGTGATGATGTAACCAATGATATCTTCGTTGGTGCTAAGGCAGATCTTGAAAAAACAGTTTGGATGCTTGCAGCAGAATTAGGACAAGCACCTGGTTTGTAAGATACTGCATTTTTCTAAAAATCCGTAGAAGTTTTCTACGGATTTTTTCTATTCAGGAGGGCATTCCAAAACAGTCTTTTTTGAAGATTTTTGATAAAATAGAACTATCAATGAAAAGGATGAAAGCATGACAAAGAAAATCGTAGCCATTTGGGCTCAAGATGAAAAGGGTGTGATCGGGAAAGAGGATCGTTTACCTTGGCATTTGCCAGCAGAGTTAAAACATTTTAAAGAAACAACCTTGAATCATGCCATTTTAATGGGTCGTGTCACCTTTGATGGGATGGGTCGACGATTGCTTCCAGGACGTGAAACCTTGATTTTGACGCGCAATCCTGAAGAAGTAATCGATGGTGCTCTGGTCTTTCAAAATGTTGAGGATGTTTTAGACTGGTATCATCATCAGGCTAAGAATCTCTATATCATTGGTGGCAAGCAGATTTTTCAGCTTTTTGAACCTTATCTCGATGAGATTATTGTGACACAAATTCATGCTCAAGTTGAAGGGGATACCTATTTCCCAGAAGATTTTGACTTGACTGTTTTTGAGACTGCTGCAAGCAAATCTTATTCCAAAGATGAGAAAAATGTCTATGATTTTACCATCGAATATAGAAAGAGGAAGGAAGTCTAATGGAGCGTAGTATTTTTGGATTTTTTACAGCTCTTTTGTGTGCTGTCTGTCTTGTAGCTGGAACACACGCTTTTCGTAAAAAGCGCTTTGGACTTGCTACTCTGCTTTGGCTAAATGCTTTCACAAACTTGGTGAATAGCATTCATGCTTTTTATATGACCTTATTTTAGATAGAATGAATAGTTAGAACGGAAGGGAATCATGTCTACAAATAGGAAAAATGATATGATGGTTTATTGCTCATTTTGTGGCAAAAGCCAAGAAGAAGTTAAAAAAATAATTGCTGGGAACAATGCCTTTATCTGTAATGAATGTGTGGAGTTGGCTCAGGAAATTATTCGTGAGGAGTTGGCTGAGGAAGTTTTGGCGGACTTGTCTGAGGTACCAAAACCAATCGAACTCCTAAACATTTTGAACCACTATGTGATCGGTCAAGATCGTGCCAAACGTGCTCTGGCAGTGGCTGTATATAACCACTACAAACGCATCAATTTCCATGACACTCGTGAAGATAGTGAAGATGTGGATTTGCAAAAGTCAAACATTCTAATGATTGGCCCAACTGGATCAGGGAAGACTTTCCTTGCTCAGACTCTTGCTAGAAGTTTGAATGTACCATTTGCTATTGCTGATGCGACAGCTCTTACTGAGGCTGGGTATGTGGGTGAGGACGTTGAAAATATCCTCCTCAAACTCTTGCAGGCAGCTGATTTTAACATTGAACGAGCAGAGCGTGGCATTATCTACGTGGACGAAATCGACAAGATTGCTAAGAAGAGCGAGAATGTTTCTATTACACGTGATGTTTCTGGTGAAGGTGTGCAACAAGCTCTCCTCAAGATTATCGAAGGTACAGTAGCAAGTGTTCCTCCACAAGGTGGACGCAAACATCCACAACAAGAAATGATTCAAGTAGATACTAAGAATATCCTCTTCATCGTGGGTGGTGCCTTCGATGGAATCGAAGAAATTGTCAAACAGCGTCTTGGTGAAAAAGTTATCGGTTTCGGACAAAATAGCAAGGCTATTGACGAAAACAGTTCTTACATGCAAGAAATCATTGCAGAAGATATTCAGAAATTCGGTATTATTCCTGAATTGATTGGACGCTTGCCTGTCTTTGCAGCCTTGGAGCAGTTGACAGTAGATGATTTGGTTCGCATTTTGAAAGAGCCAAGAAATGCCTTGGTCAAACAATACCAGACCTTGCTTTCATATGACGATGTTGAGCTTGAATTTGACGATGAAGCACTTCAGGAAATTGCGAGCAAAGCCATCGAACGTAAAACTGGTGCGCGTGGTCTTCGCTCAATTATCGAAGAAACCATGCTAGATGTTATGTTTGAAGTTCCAAGTCAAGAAAATGTGAAAACAGTTCGTATCACAAAAGAAGCAGTTGATGGAACAGCTAAGCCAATCCTAGAGACAGCCTAGAGGTGACTATGGAAATCAATACACACAATGCTGAGATTTTACTGAGTGCTGCCAACAAGTCCCACTATCCGCAGGATGAACTTCCTGAAATTGCTCTTGCAGGTCGCTCAAATGTTGGTAAATCAAGTTTTATCAATACCATGCTCAATCGTAAGAATCTAGCTCGTACCTCTGGAAAACCAGGGAAAACACAACTACTTAATTTCTTTAATATTGATGATAAGATGCGTTTTGTAGATGTGCCTGGTTACGGTTATGCCCGTGTGTCCAAAAAGGAACGCGAAAAATGGGGACGCATGATTGAGGAGTACTTAACCACTCGAGAAAATCTTCGAGCAGTGGTTAGTCTCGTTGACTTTCGTCATGATCCGTCAGCAGATGATGTACAGATGTACGAATTTCTTAAATATTATGAGATTCCGGTCATCATTGTGGCGACCAAGGCAGACAAGATTCCGCGCGGTAAATGGAACAAGCACGAATCAGCCATTAAAAAGAAATTAAACTTTGATCCAAGTGATGATTTTATCCTCTTTTCATCCGTAACAAAAGCAGGAATGGACCAGGCTTGGGATGCTATTTTAGAAAAACTGTGAGGAATACATATGGCAAAAACAATTCATACAGATAAAGCTCCAAAGGCAATCGGACCTTATGTTCAAGGAAAAATCGTTGGGAACTTTTTGTTTGCTAGCGGTCAAGTTCCTCTATCTCCTGAAACTGGAGAAATCGTAGGAGAAACGATTCAAGAACAGACCGAACAAGTCTTGAAAAACATTGGAGCGATTTTGGCAGAAGCAGGAACAGATTTTGACCATGTGGTGAAAACAACCTGTTTCTTAAGCGATATGAACGATTTTGTACCCTTCAATGAGGTTTACCAAACAGCCTTTAATAAGGAATTTCCAGCTCGTTCAGCTGTGGAAGTAGCTCGTCTTCCTCGCGATGTAAAAGTCGAAATTGAAGTCATCGCAGAGATTGGATAAGCTAGTAGAAGTTTGGTTCTTCCAAACTTCTTTTGATATAAGGAGACTATGATGACAAAGAAACAACTTCACCTGGTGATTGTGACAGGGATGAGTGGTGCAGGGAAAACGGTAGCCATTCAGTCCTTTGAAGATTTAGGATATTTTACCATTGATAATATGCCGCCTGCTCTCTTGCCAAAGTTTTTGCAGTTGGTCGAGACCAAGGATGATGACCACAAGTTAGCTTTAGTGGTTGATATGCGTAGTCGTTCTTTCTTTTCAGAGATTCAGGCTGTCTTGGATGAGTTGGAAAATCAAGATGATTTAGACTTTAAAATCCTCTTTTTGGATGCGGCTGATAAGGAATTAGTGGCACGTTATAAGGAAACAAGAAGAAGTCACCCACTAGCAGCAGATGGTCGTATCTTGGACGGGATTAAGCTGGAACGCGAACTCTTGGCGCCTTTGAAAAATATGAGTCAAAACGTGGTAGACACGACAGAGTTAACTCCACGTGAACTTCGAAAGACCATTGCAGAACAGTTTTCAGACCAAGAACAAACGCAGTCTTTCCGTATCGAGGTTATGTCTTTTGGGTTTAAATACGGAATTCCAATTGATGCCGATTTGGTATTTGATGTTCGTTTTTTGCCAAATCCTTACTATCTACCTGAACTCCGTAATCAGACGGGTGAGGATCAGGCAGTTTATGATTATGTTATGAATCATGAGGAATCTGAAGATTTCTACCGTCATTTGCTAGCCCTGATTGAACCGATTCTTCCTGGCTATAAAAAAGAAGGTAAATCTGTTTTAACCATTGCAGTGGGTTGTACAGGTGGGCAGCACCGAAGCGTTGCCTTTGCAAAGCGTTTAGCAAATGATTTGGCGAAACATTGGCCTGTAAACGAAAGCCATCGTGATAAAGACCGAAGAAAGGAAACGGTAAACCGTTCATGAGAAAACCAAAAATCACGGTGATTGGTGGTGGAACCGGGATCCCTGTTATTTTAAAGAGTTTACGGGAAAAGGATGTCGAAATTGCAGCCATTGTAACCGTTGCTGATGATGGAGGTTCTTCAGGAGAGCTTCGTAAAAACATTCAACAGTTGACTCCTCCTGGGGATCTTCGCAATGTTCTTGTGGCTATGTCAGATATGCCAAAATTCTATGAAAAGGTCTTTCAATACCGTTTTTCTGAGGATGCTGGTTCATTTGCAGGTCATCCGCTAGGAAACATTATCATTGCAGGTTTATCTGAAATGCAGGGTTCGACCTATAATGCCATGCAATTGCTGAGTAAATTCTTCCATACTACAGGGAAGATTTTCCCATCAAGTGACCATCCTTTGACACTCCATGCTGTCTTTAAAGATGGTTCAGAAGTTGCTGGGGAAAGTCACATTGCAGATCATTCAGGTATGATTGACCATGTCTATGTAACAAACACTCTAGATGATGAGAAACCGCAGGCTAGCCGTCGTGTTGTCAATACCATTCTTGAGAGTGATATGATTGTTTTGGGACCGGGATCGCTCTTTACATCCATCTTACCAAACATTGTTATTGAAGAAATTGGACAGGCTCTTCTAGAGACTAAGGCGGAGATTGCCTATGTCTGCAATATTATGACTCAACGTGGAGAAACGGAGCATTTCTCAGATAGTGATCACGTAGCAGTCTTGCATCGTCATTTAGGCCGTCCATTTATCGATACTGTCCTTGTTAATATCGAAAAGGTTCCGAGGGACTATATGGATACCAACCGTTTTGATGAGTATTTGGTGCAGGTTGAGCATGATTTTGAAGGTTTGCGTAAGCAAGTCCCACGTGTCATTTCATCCAACTTTCTACGCTTGGAAAATGGGGGAGCCTTTCACGATGGTGATTTAATCGTAGATGAGCTCATGCGTATCATACAGGTGAGAAAATGAGTTTTACAGTAGCAGTAAAAGAAGAAATTTTAAGTCAGCATCACCTGAGTCGTCATGAATTGTCAGCTATTATCAAGATGTCTGGTAGTATTGGTTTATCGAGCTCTGGTTTGACCTTGTCCGTCATTACAGAAAATGCTAAATTGGCTCGTCATCTCTATGAATCTTTCTTGCACTTTTACGGCATCAAGTCTGAGATTCGTCACCACCAGAGAAGTAATTTACGGAAAAATCGCGTCTATACTGTATTTACGGATGAGCGAGTCCAAGAACTTTTAGCAGATTTGCGTTTGGCCGATTCTTTCTTTGGCTTGGAGACTGGGATTGATCCAGAAATTTTAGGAGATGAAGAAGCAGGTCGTGCCTATCTTTGTGGTGCATTTTTAGCAAATGGGAGTATTCGGGATCCGGAGTCAGGCAAGTATCAGTTAGAAATAAGTTCTGTTTATCTAGACCATGCCCAAGGGATTGCTTCGCTCTTGCAGCAGTTCTTGCTAGATGCTAAAGTGATCGAACGAAAAAAAGGCGCGGTGACCTATCTTCAGCGAGCGGAAGATATTATGGATTTTCTGATTTTAGTGGGAGCCATGGAAGCGAGAGATACTTTTGAAGGCGTCAAGATTCTCCGAGAAACTCGGAATGATCTCAATCGTGCTAATAATGCAGAGACAGCTAATATCGCTCGTACGGTTTCTGCAAGCATGAAAACTATCAACAATATCAGTAAAATCATTGATACCATAGGTCTAGATAGCCTACCAGTAGATTTGCAGGAAGTAGCACATTTGCGTATCCAACATCCGGACTACTCTATCCAGCAATTGGCTGACAGTTTGACAAATCCACTCACAAAAAGTGGTGTCAATCATCGACTGAGAAAGATAAATAAAATTGCTGATGAACTTTAAAACCACGAATCCTAGGATTCGTGGTTTTTTTCTTATAAACTTGTTGAGTGTTTTGGTTGTACTTTTTGTTGAGGGTCGATGTAGTTAATGGCATTGTTAACAGCAGTTGGTGCTTCACCAAGACCTGTCGCAATTAGATCAATCTTACCTTCATAGTAGCAACAATCACCAATTGCGTAAATTCCTGACTGGCTTGATTCTTGCTTGCTGTTAACGATAATCTTGTGGCGGTTAAGGTCTAATCCCCAATTTTTAAGATTACCGACAGAAGATTTAAAGCCATAGTTGACAAAGAGGTGGTCCACTTCAATGGTTTCGCTCTCATCGGATTTGACTTTTGTGATTTCAAGCTTGTCAAGAGTTTTTCCATCTCCAAGAAGTTGACTTGGTACAAATGGTGTTTTGATGCTAACAGATGATTCTTGAAGGGCTTGGACACTATGTTCAAGCGCACGGAAGTTATCTCGACGGTGAACAAGTGTAGTTGGAGCAATCTTTTCAAAAGCTAAGGCCCAGTCCACAGCAGAGTCTCCTCCACCCAGGATGGTTACTTTCTTGCCAGCATATTGTTGAATGTTAGAAACGTGGTAATGGATATTTTCATAACTATCAACACCATCCAATTCAAGTGGACGCGGTTTAAAGGCACCACCACCCATAGCGATAATGACAGCTTTACTACTATGAATACCTTTAGTAGTTGTTATCTTAAAAATATCATTCTCTTTTTCAATGTCAAGAACAGTTTCATTGAGATGTGCTGGTGTATCAAAACCTTTTAGTTGTTCCAAGAGGCGATTAGTTAGTTCTTCACCAGTGAGATTTGGGAAACCTGGGACATCAAGAATTTGTTTTTCAGGATAAAGAATGGCAGGTTGGCCACCTAATTGAGGAAGAGAGTCAATGATTTGTACTTTAGCTTGACGTAAATTTGCATAAAAGGCTGCGAAAAGACCAACTGGGCCACCCCCTATGATGCTAATATCATATAATTCAGACATGGTTTCTCCTTATTTCATTTTTATCATTTTATTCTAACATATTTTCTGCCAATTTAAAATGAGGTAGGGGGGAGAAAATTTCTATTAAAAATGGTATAATGAAGAGAAGCTTTTTTGGAGAGGGGACACAGGATGAATTTTCAGCAATTATCTAATCTTCAATACTGGTCTAGTTTGTTTTCCAGTCCTTGGAGTATTGCGATAAATGTGATTGATATTCTAATCGTCGCTTATATCTTATATCAATTTACAAAATCAATTGCAGGAACCAAGATTATGATTCTGGTTCGAGGCGTTTTAGTTTTTATCTTAGCTCAGATTGCGGCTAATTTTTTGGGCTTGACGACTATTTCCTGGTTGATTAACCAATTGATTACCTATGGAGTTATCGCAGCGGTTGTTATCTTTTCTCCAGAAATTCGGACAGGTTTGGAACGATTAGGTCGAGCTACGGACTTCTTTTCAAATACTCCTATGAGTTCAGAGGAGCAGATGGTACAAGCTTTTGTAAAATCTGTTGAGTATATGAGCCCGCGAAAGATTGGAGCTTTGGTAGCTGTTCAACGTGTGAGAACCTTGCAAGAGTATATCGTTACAGGAATTCCTTTGGATGCTAAAATTTCTGCTGAGTTATTAATTAACATCTTTATCCCTAATACGCCTCTCCATGACGGTGCAGTCATTATCAGTGGGGATCGGATTGCAGTAACTTCTGCCTATTTACCACTGACTGAAAACACAGGTATTTCCAAAGAGTTCGGAACTCGTCACCGTGCAGCCATAGGTTTATCAGAAGTTTCAGATGCCCTTACTTTTGTTGTATCAGAAGAAACTGGGGGGATATCCATCACCTATAATGGTGTCTTCAAATATGATCTAAGTTTGGAAGAATTCGAGGAAGAACTACGTCGTATTCTGATACCTAAGGATGAACAAGAACTAAGCTTAAAAGAACGTCTATTAGGAGGCTGGAATAATGAAAAGAAATAGTCTTTATATCATCTCCTCACTCCTCTTTGCATGTGTCCTGTTTATCTATGCAACATCAATCAATTATCAAAACAATACCAACGCAAGACAAACTAAAACTGAAACCTATACCAATACAGTAGTCAATGTACCGATTGATATTCAATATGATAGTGAGCAATATTTTATCAGTGGTTTCAGCTCAGAAGTAACAGTGTTTCTAACGGGTTCAAATCGAGTCACCTTGGCTAGTGAGATGCAAGAGAGCACTCGTAAATTTAAAGTGACTGCTGATTTGACCCAGGCTACAGAAGGAACGATTGAAGTTCCCTTGACCATTGAAAATCTTCCAAGTGGTTTGACAGCTGTAGCAACACCACAAAAGATCACAGTCAAGGTTGGTAAGAAAGTTACTCGAGATAATGTACCTGTTGTACCTCAAATTGATTCTAGTCAAATTGATGAGAAGATTATAATCGAACGTGTGACTGTTTCTGATGAAAAAGTTTCAGTAACTAGTGATGCGGATACACTATCTAAGATTGATCGGATTGTTGCAGTTTTACCAACGAGTGAACAGATTACAGGGAACTATTCTGGATCAGTTCCTTTGCAAGCTGTTGATAAAAATGGGGCTGTCTTACCAACAGTGATTACACCTTTTGAAACTACTATGAAAGTAACGACCAAAGCTGTAAGAACAACAAGTAGCACAACCACAACAAGTAATACTTCATCTACTGAAAACTCTTCAACGACAGCAGCAGAAACGAAGTCAGAATCTTAAAATAAACATTATACTAGAAAAGGAATGATAAAATGGGTAAATATTTTGGAACGGACGGAGTCCGTGGAGAAGCAAACGTAGAATTAACGCCAGAATTGGCCTTTAAATTGGGTCGCTTTGGAGGATATGTCCTCAGTCAACATGCGACAGAAGCGCCTAAGGTTTTTGTTGGACGCGATACACGTATTTCAGGGGAAATGTTAGAAGCAGCCTTGATTGCTGGTCTTCTTTCTGTGGGAATTCACGTTTATAAACTTGGTGTACTTGCTACACCTGCAGTAGCATATTTGGTGAAAACTGAAGGAGCGAGCGCAGGTGTCATGATTTCAGCTAGCCACAACCCAGCCCTTGATAACGGGATTAAATTCTTTGGTGGAGATGGCTTTAAGCTAGACGATGAAAAAGAAGCAGAAATCGAAGCCTTGCTTGACGCCAGTGAAGATACTCTCCCACGTCCAAGTGCTGAAGGATTAGGTACTGTTGTTGATTACCCAGAAGGATTACGCAAGTATGAAGCCTATCTGGTTTCAACTGGAACAGGTCTTGAAGGAATGAAGGTAGCCTTGGATACTGCAAATGGAGCAGCTTCTACAAGTGCTCGTCAAATTTTTGCAGATTTGGGTGCTCAAATCACTGTCATTGGAGAAACTCCAGATGGTTTGAACATTAACTTGAATGTTGGTTCGACTCATCCAGAAGCCTTGCAAGAACTTGTCAAAGAAAATCAATCTGCCATTGGTTTAGCCTTTGATGGTGATAGCGACCGTTTGATTGCAGTAGATGAAAACGGTGAGATTGTCGACGGTGATAAGATTATGTATATCATCGGTAAATACCTTTCTGAAAAAGGTCAATTGGCACAAAATACAATTGTAACAACAGTTATGTCCAACCTTGGTTTCCATAAAGCCTTGGATCGTGAAGGCATTAATAAAGCTGTCACTGCTGTTGGAGACCGCTATGTAGTTGAAGAAATGAGAAAATCAGGCTACAATCTCGGTGGAGAGCAGTCAGGTCACGTTATCTTGATGGACTACAATACAACTGGTGATGGTCAGTTGTCAGCAGTTCAATTGACTAAGATCATGCAAGAAACAGGTAAGAGCTTATCTCAGTTGGCTTCAGAAGTAACAATTTACCCACAAAAATTGGTTAATATCCGTGTGGAAAACACCATGAAAGACAAAGCCATGGAAGTACCAGCTATCAAGGCTATTATCGATAAGATGGAAGAAGAGATGGCAGGTAACGGACGTATTCTCGTTCGCCCAAGTGGAACTGAGCCACTCTTGCGTGTCATGGCTGAAGCACCAACAACTGAAGAAGTAGATTACTATGTGGATACCATTGCTGAAGTTGTGAAAGCAGAAATCGGAATTTAGGAAAGTTAGCAGAAAATAAGAAAATATGTTACAATGTCAAAGTAAATTGTAACCATGGAGAATATGATGAATTTAAAACGTGAACAAGAATTTGTAAGTCAGTATCACTTTGATGCGCGTAATTTTGAATGGGAAAATGAGAACGGAATTCCTGAAACAAAGGTTGATGTGAACTTCCAACTACTTCAACATGACCAAGAAAATCAGGTGACTTCTCTCGTAGTTGTTTTGAGCTTTATGATTGTCTTTGATAAATTTGTTATCAGTGGTACTATTTCTCAAGTGAACCACGTTGAAGGTCGTATCGTAGATCAACCAAGTGACTTTAGTCAAGAAGAAGTTGAGACGCTTGCTCGTCCTTCTTTGGATATGCTAAACCGTTTGACTTATGAAGTAACGGAAATTGCACTAGACTTACCAGGAATTAATTTGGAGTTTTAAAAAAAATGAAATTAGCGGTCATAACAGACTCATCTGCTTTTCTACAAGCGGAAACCTTGCGGAAAGAAGATTTATTTGTGCTTGACATTCCTGTGAATATCGACGGACAGGAGTATGTTGAAGGTGTAAATCTAACCGCTCAAGAATTTTATGAAAAAATGGCTCGTTCATCTGAACTACCTAAAACAAGTCAACCAAGTATTGCAAAGTTGGATGAAATTTTATCATCATTAAAAGAAAAAGGCTATACTCATGTTTTGGGACTCTTCCTTTCTTCTGGAATCTCAGGATTTCACCAGAATATCCAGCATATGACGGATGAGTTCGAAAATCTAACCATTGCTTTTCCTGATACTCGCATTACAAGTGCGCCCCTAGGATTTATGGTGGAAAGTGTGTTTCAATGGTCTGATCAGGGAGATGATTTCCAGTCTATACTAGATAAGTTAACCGAACAGATTGAAAATACTTCTGCCTTTATCATGGTAGATGACCTTGATCATCTGGTTAAAGGTGGTCGTTTATCAAATGGCGCAGCTATTTTAGGGAATCTTCTTAGCATTAAACCAATTCTATATTTCAATGACCAAGGTGTTATCGAAGTTTATGAGAAGGTTCGTACAGAGAAGAAAGCAACAAAACGTCTAGTTGAAATTGTCAAAGATGTGACAAGTAACGGAAACTACCAGATTATGGTAATTCATGGGAATGCCTCTCAAAAAGCATCCGATTTACGTCAGCTATTGCTAGATAGTGGAGTAGCTACAGATGTTGAGATTGCAACCTTTGGTAGTGTTATTGGAACCCACCTGGGAGAAGGAAGCATCGCTTTGGCATACACACCAATTGTCTAGATTGTTCTTACAGGCTTTGTATCTTAAAATTGAACACGGACTATCTGCCTCTTGAAAAAAGATGCCAGTCTTGCCTTTTATGGAAAGTCGGCGCCATTCCCTATTTTTCATGGGCAGCTAACGTCCTTTGTATCTTAGCAATTGAACACGCCTGGAACCCTATGTGAAAAAGATAGTTCTTCCAAGGAGAAGAAACTCCTTGATCAGAACTCCTATTTTCACTTTGTGTTCTTACAGGCTTTGTATCTTAGATAGGAGTAAAGATGAGTATTCGAGTGATTATTGCTGGTTTTAAGGGAAGAATGGGACAAGCTGCTTGTCAGATGGTTTTGTCTGATCCTGAACTTGAACTAGTAGCTGTTTTGGATCCTTTTGAGACTGCATCTGAATGGCAAGGAATTCCAGTATTCAATGATAAAAATGACTTAGCAGGCTTTGATGCCCATGTTTGGGTAGACTTTACTACACCAGCTGTCGCCTATGAGAATACACGCTTTGCTCTTGAAAATGGCTTTGCTCCAGTAGTAGGAACGACAGGTTTCACCAGTCAAGAAATCGAAGAATTAAAGGAATTGTCTCGTTCCAAAGGCTTGGGTGGCTTGATTGCTCCTAACTTTGCCTTGGGTGCTGTCTTACTCATGCAATTTGCAGCACAGGCAGCTAAATACTTTCCAAATGTGGAGATTATTGAACTTCACCATGATAAGAAAAAAGATGCGCCGAGCGGGACAGCTATCAAAACAGCTGAGTTGATGGCACAAGTTCGTGAGTCTATTCAACAAGGTGCTAGCGATGAGGAAGAACTCATTGCGGGAGCACGTGGAGCTAACTTTGATGGTATGCGAATCCATTCAGTTCGCTTGCCAGGTTTGGTAGCTCATCAAGAGGTCATTTTTGGCAATCAAGGAGAGGGATTGACTCTGCGTCATGACTCCTATGATCGTAGCTCCTTCATGACAGGGGTGAATTTGGGAATCAAAGAAGTTGTCAAGCGTCATGAGCTTGTCTATGGATTAGAACACTTACTATGAAATTAACAAAAATGCCTTCTGAATTTCAGAAGGCTTTACCAGTATTAGAAAAAATTAAAGAAGCAGGATTTGAAGCTTATTTTGTGGGTGGCTCTGTTAGGGATGCCCTACTCAATCGTCCCATCCATGATGTGGATATCGCGACTTCATCTTATCCTGAAGAGACCAAGCAGATTTTTCCACGCACAGCTGATATCGGCATTGAGCATGGGACCGTTTTGGTTTTAGATGGAGATGAAGAGTACGAAGTAACCACTTTTCGAACAGAGGATGTCTATGTAGACTATCGGAGACCAAGTTCGGTTTCTTTTGTTCGTTCACTCGAAGAAGATCTCAAACGCCGAGATTTCACAGTCAATGCCTTTGCCTTGGATGAGACAGGGGAAATCGTCGATTTATTTGATGGTCTCAAAGATTTAGAAAATCAAGTCCTGCGAGCCGTCGGTGTAGCTAGTGAACGTTTCAATGAAGACGCGCTACGCATCATGCGTGGATTTCGTTTTCAGGCTAGTCTTGGTTTTGAACTCGAGCAAGAAACGTTTGAAGCGATGATGGCCTTAACACCACTCTTAGATAAAATCTCTGTGGAGCGCACTTTTGTCGAGTTTGATAAGCTTTTACTGGCTCCCTATTGGCGAGTAGGTTTATCATCTATGATTGAGAGTCAAGCTTATGATTATCTTCCAGATATGGCTGGTAGTCAGGATAAACTCCAGTCATTATTTGATTTAGAAGATCATTTCACTTTTGAATCTTCTGAACAAGCCTGGGCAGCACTTTTATGGGTTTTAAAAGTGGAAGATGCTCAAAAATTTTTAAAACATTGGAAGACATCACGACAATTTGCCAAACAGGTACAGGATTTGCTCGCTATTTTGGCTCTTCGAGAAGAAGGGGAACTCGGCAAGCGTGATTGTTACCGCTTTGATTTGGACTTGCTTCTACAGGCTGAAAATCTTCGTCGAGCTCAAGGTAAAGACTATAATCCACAAACAATCACAGAAACTTATGAGAGCTTGACCATTCATGATAAGAAAGAGATGCAAATCAATGGTGGTATTCTCATCAAAAAATACGGCTACCAACCAGGTCCAGAATTAGGAGATGTTTTAGAAGAAATTGAGTATGCTATTGTGGATGGAGATTTGGAAAATAACTTGGATGCCATTCATGCATACCTAAGGGAGAGAAAATGAGTGACTTTATCGTTGAAAAACTAAGTAAATCCGTGGGAGATAAGACAGTCTTTAAGGATATTTCCTTTATCATCCATGACTTGGACAGAATTGGTCTTATCGGTGTCAACGGAACCGGTAAAACAACCCTTTTAGATGTGCTTTCTGGCGTTTCAGGTTTTGATGGTGATGTTAGCCCATTTTCAGCAAAGAATGATTACAAGATTGGCTACCTGACCCAGAATCCGGATTTTGATGATAGTAAGACTGTCTTGGATACTGTTTTATCCAGTGACCTCAAAGAAATCCAGTTGATTCGGGAGTATGAACTGCTTATGCTCAACTACAGTGAAGACAAGCAGGCACGTTTGGAACGGGTTATGGCAGAGATGGATTCCCTTCAAGCTTGGGAAATTGAGAGTCAAGTCAAGACCGTTCTCAGCAAGCTGGGCATTCAAGACTTATCTACTCCTGTTGGAGAATTGTCAGGTGGTCTGCGAAGACGGGTTCAGTTGGCGCAAGTCCTTCTGGGCAACCATGATCTTTTGCTTCTTGATGAGCCTACCAACCACTTGGATATTGCGACCATTGAGTGGCTAACACTTTTCTTGAAGAATTCCAAGAAGACCGTCCTCTTCATCACCCACGATCGCTATTTCCTAGATGCTCTTTCTACGCGAATTTTTGAATTGGATAGAGGTGAATTAACAGAGTATCAGGGGAATTACCAAGATTATGTCCGTCTCAAGGCTGAACAGGATGAGCGCGACGCAGCTCTTCTTCACAAAAAGGAACAACTTTACAAACAAGAATTAGCTTGGATGAGACGGCAACCTCAAGCTCGTGCGACCAAGCAACAAGCTCGTATCAATCGATTCCATGACTTGAAAAAGGAAGTTTCAGATACTAGCCTTGAGACAGACTTGAGCATGAATTTTGAAACTAGCCGTATCGGTAAAAAAGTTATCGAGTTTAAGGATGTTTCCTTTGCCTATGACGATAAACCGATTCTGAAACATTTTAATCTTTTGGTACAAGCCAAAGACCGTATCGGAATCGTCGGGGACAATGGTGTTGGGAAGTCAACCCTTCTTAATCTTATTGCAGGAAGTCTTGAACCTACTGAAGGACAAGTTATCATCGGTGAAACGGTACGTATCGCTTATTTCTCTCAACAAATTGAAGGTTTAGATGAAAGTAAGCGGGTTATCAATTACCTGCAGGAAGTGGCAGAAGAGGTTAAGACTAGCGGTGGTACTACGACATCCATTGCAGAATTACTAGAACAATTTCTTTTCCCTCGTTCAACGCACGGTACCTTGATTGAGAAGCTGTCAGGTGGAGAGAAGAAGCGTCTCTACCTCCTCAAATTACTCCTTGAAAAACCCAATGTGCTTCTCTTAGATGAACCAACAAATGACCTAGACATTGCGACCTTAACAGTTCTAGAAAATTTCTTACAAGGTTTTGCAGGACCAGTCTTGACAGTTAGTCACGACCGCTATTTCCTTGATAAGGTAGCAACTAAGATTCTTGCTTTTGAAGACGGGACCATTCGTCCTTTCTTTGGCCATTATACAGATTATCTAGATGAAAAGGCCTTTGAAGCAGAAGCCTTAACGCAAAGTCAAAAAGTTGAGAAGGAAAAAGTCGTTAAAGTCCGTGAAGAAAAGAAACGGATGACCTACCAAGAAAAGCAGGAGTGGGCATGTATTGAAGGTGACATCGAAGCCTTGGAAAACCGCATCTCTTCTATAGAGGAAGAAATGCTAGCAAATGGTTCTGACTTTGGGAAACTAGCTACCCTTCAAAAAGAGTTAGACGAGAAAAATGAAGACTTGCTGGAAAAATATGAACGCTATGAATATTTAAGTGAGTTAGTATAATGGAAGAAACAATTATTAAATGGAGTAGTAAGAAAATCATTTTGAGCCTTATTCTTTACCTACTAGAATTGGCTCTTCTACTTTGGATTTTTTCGTTTTTGCTGAGCTATCCCGAAGAAGCACCTGCGGGATTGGTGGCCTTAATCCTCTTTATTGGTTTCTTAATCATCATCGTTGGCTTCATTTTGTATCAACATTTGCGACGGCTTTTTTCTGATAAAGAGTATTTGAAATGTACGGCTCAAGGATTTTCCTATAAACCATATCCAAAGAAAGACTGGCAGTTTTATTCCTGGGGACAGGTAGAAAAGTTTGCTCTCACGAGAATTAAGGGTAGTAGAAATGCAAGGGATTTTTATATGATTGAGGTTCGGTTTTATGACAAGGAACTTTTAAAATCCAACTCTTTCTGGAATCATCTTCGAAGTAGATTTACAAGTTCAAAACATTCGAACGTTTTGAAAATCCCAATCTATTTGCTGGATGTTGGCTTACCAAAGAGAGTATTTGAAACCATGTCTTACTTTGAGCGAGAGTGGCGCATCGAACAAAATCGCGAGCGAAATCAAAGCACTAAAAGCAAAAAGAAGTAAAGATTTCATTGAGCGAGTGAATCTCCGAATTTTATGAAGGACTGAGGGGCTTTGGAAGGATATTCCAAGGCTTCTTTCTATTTTGCTTTTCTAGGAATTATGGTATAATAGGGAGTAAAAACTTTAAAAGAAAGAAACGCTATGAACTTAAAAGATTACATTGCAAGTATTGAAAATTATCCACAAGAAGGAATTACTTTCCGTGATATTAGCCCATTGATGGCAGATGGAAATGCCTACAGTTATGCTGTTCGTGAAATTGTTCAATATGCTACTAATAAAAAGATTGATATGATCGTAGGACCAGAAGCTCGTGGATTTATCGTTGGATGTCCAGTCGCTTTTGAGTTGGGAATTGGTTTTGCGCCTGTTCGTAAACCTGGCAAGTTGCCACGTGAAGTCATTTCAGCGGACTACGAAAAAGAATATGGTGTTGATACTTTGACCATGCACGCAGATGCTATCAAACCAGGTCAACGTGTTCTTATTGTAGATGACCTCTTGGCAACAGGTGGTACTGTTAAAGCAACCATCGAAATGATTGAAAAATTGGGTGGAGTCGTAGCAGGTTGTGCCTTCTTGATCGAACTGGATGAACTCAAAGGTCGTGAAGCTATCGGAGATTACGACTATAAAGTGCTGATGCATTATTAATGAAAAACAGTCCCTAGGGCTGTTTTCTCTTCATTTGATATAAAAATAAGCTATATCTAGTTAGAGAAAAACTATAATTGAAAACTATATCTTCATACAGTATAATAAAGGGAAAGAGAAACGTCAGCATTTTTCCCCGTTGACGATACCATGTTTACTTGAGTCCAATATGATACAGTAAGGAGATTTCTATGCCGATTCGAATTGATAAAAAATTACCAGCAGTTGAGATTTTACGAACGGAAAATATTTTCGTCATGGATGACCAGAGGGCGGCTCATCAGGATATTCGACCACTGAAAATTCTGATTTTAAACTTGATGCCACTGAAAATGGTTACAGAAACTCAGCTTTTACGCCATTTAGCCAATACTCCTTTGCAGTTAGATATTGAATTTTTATATATGGAAAGTCATCAGTCGAAAACAACTCGTTCTGAGCATATGAAGACTTTTTATAAGACCTTCTCAGAAGTTCAAGACCAGTATTTTGATGGCTTGATTATTACAGGTGCTCCAGTTGAACATCTCCCTTTTGAAGAAGTGGACTATTGGGAGGAATTTACTAAGGTTATCGATTGGTCTAAGACTCATGTCTTTTCAACCCTGTATATTTGCTGGGGAGCACAAGCGGGTCTATACTATCGCTATGGCGTAGATAAATACCAGATGGACCAGAAGCTTTCTGGGATTTATTCTCAAGATGTTTTGAAAGAAGGTCATCTTCTACTGAGAGGTTTTGATGATTTATATGTATCCCCTCATTCTCGCCATACAGAAGTCCACAAAGAAGATATTCTAAACAAAACAAATCTAGAGATTTTAGCATCAGGAAAAGAGGTGGGAATATCTATCCTTGCGAGTCGAGATTTGAGAGAAGTATATAGCTTTGGGCATTTAGAGTATGATCGCGATACGCTTGCAAAGGAATATTTTAGAGATCTAGATGCTGGTTTAGATCCACATATACCAGAAAATTATTTCAAAAATGATGACATTCATGAACTCCCATGTATGCGTTGGAGTTCATCTGCAGCCCTCTTCTTTAGTAACTGGGTAAATTATGCAGTGTACCAAGAGACGCCGTTTGAGTGGAAAAGTGTGGAAGATGATGTGTCTCATTTTGGATATTTATAAGAGGAATTATGACATATTTAGATGCTTTCAAATCAGGAAACTTAGTGTTACCGAGTGACCTGCTCTTACATTACAATCAACTGTTTTCGTCAAGCGATGATTTCTTGGTTTGGCAATTCTTTTACCTACAGAATACAACGGCTTTAGGTGAATTGTCTCCAAGTCAGATTGCTGAAAAAATCGGCAAAAATGTCACTGAAGTCAATCAGGCTATTTCACGATTGACTGAGAAAGGGTTGCTTCAATACCGAACCATTGAACTGAATGGTGAAATAGAAGTAATCTTCGATGCAACTCTTGCCTTGGAGCGCTTAGACCAACTGTTTGAAAAACAAGCTCCAAACCAGGTGCAATCTGCTCCAAATGACTTAAAGAGCTTGGTAGATACTTTCCAACAGGAACTAGGTCGTCTATTGAGCCCATTTGAAATTGAAGACTTGGAAAAGAGTTTGAAAGAAGACGGAACTAGTGTGGATTTGATAAAAGAAGCCTTACGAGAAGCTGTTTTGAATGGAAAACCAAATTGGAAATATATCCAAGCTATCCTACGAAACTGGCGTCATGAAGGGATTAGGAGTGTAGCCCAGGTAGAAGCGAAACGTCAAGAGAGAGAGGCAACAAACCCTCAAAATGTTCAGGTTTCATCTGATTTTAAAAATGCCATGGATCTTTGGAAAGACTAATATTTAGTAATAAAAAAACTTGCCTATGGCAAGTTTTTTGTGTTCTTAATAAGTAAGTCCCCAAACACTTACAGAACGTTCAGCAACTGGGAAATCACCATATCCTTCAGCATTAATAGTTACTTGGTCTGAATGGTTGCCAAGTAAATCAACAAAAGTATGATCAGCCCATTCTGGACCTACAAACATGGTTTTGTAATTTTCTTGAGCGTTTGAGATAAGAATGGCAAGAGGTGATTGGTTATCAGCTCCAGAACGAACCCAACCGATACAATTAGGGTCATCAAAGTAGTTCGTCTGCTCTCCATAAGCCAAATCTTTTCGGATAGCTAAGAGACAATCAAGAACTTCTTTAAAATCTTGCTGAGCATATTGACCAGAGATACCATAGTAGTCTCCGTAAAAGACACAAGGAAGCCCTTGTTCACGTAGGAGGATGAGAGCATAGGCTGCTGGTTTGAACCATTCTTCTACAGTAGATTCTAAAGCCTGTCCTCGTTGAGTATCATGGTTTTCGACAAAGGTTACAGCCTTATCTGGTTTGATTTGAACCAGACTATCATTAAAGATGGTACGCAAATCGTAGTCTGCACCAGCTTGGCTTGCTTCAAAGAGATTCATATGGAGGCGGACATCGACAAGGTCAAAGCGCTCTTCAATTTTTTCGAGATAGTCTAGGTTGGCATCCTTGTCTGGATTCCAGAATTCTCCAAAGACATAGAAGTCTTGTCCATATTTCTCTTTGATGTCACGAATGAAATTACGCATAAAGAAGGAGTCGATATGCTTGACTGCATCTAAACGAAAACCAGCTACACCAGTCGTTTCCATGAACCAATCAGCCCAATCGTAGATATTTTGTATGACTTCTGGATGCTTAAAATCTAAGTCCGCATACATGAGGTAGTCATAGTTACCATTTTCGTTATCGACTAATTCTTCATGAGCCCAACCTTTGTTTTCTCCCTGAATGAGATAGATGCCAGACTTCCGTCTTTTGGCATCATAGTCAGTTCCAGTGAAATGGTACCAGTGCCAGTGGAAATCATTGTAGGTGTTTTGTCTGCCATCAAAGGTAAAACCAGTCCAACCATTGATGGTAAAAGGTTCTCCAAGTTCAATAGTGCGATCTTCTGGGTCGACTTCAATAACCTGGAAGGATTCTAAACGGTCTGCAGCTGCCTTGTGGTTTAAGACGACGTCAGCCATAGGTTGAATCCCATGTGATTTAAGTGTTTGAATGGCTTGAAGATAGTCTTCTTTGAAACCGTACTTGGTACGCACAGTTCCTTTTTGATCAAATTCACCGAGGTCAAAAAGGTCATAGACACCATAACCGACATCTTTTTCGTTGGTAGCTTTAAAGGCAGGTGGCATCCAGACGTGGCTAATTCCTAGATTTGCAAGGTGCTCAGCATCATCGGTAAGTCGCGTCCAGTGTTGTCCATCGTGGGGAAGGTACCACTCAAAATATTGCATTAGGGTTTGATTTTTCATAGAAAGTCCTCATACTTAACAATTTGACAATCATTTTACCACAAAGCAAGCAAATGAGCAAACGTTTGCGCTACAAAAATAGACCTCAGGATGTGAATGTCTATTTTTACGGTAATAGAATGAAATTTCTCAACACAAATGACCATTCTCATTTAGAAATCATCAAGCAGAAACGAAAAGTTTGGATAGTTCCTATGACATCAATGGAGAAATCACTTTCTACTTTGTGAATTTTCAACAAATTTGATATAATTGTATCTATGAATAAAGTATTCGTCAGTCGGCGTGTCGAAAAAAAGCTCCGCAAAGGTCAGGTTCTTTTGGAAGAAGTTGATTTTCCAGACTTATCTGAAACTGATCAGGAAGTTGAACTTTTCAGCCAAAGCAAAGAATTTTTAGGGAAGGCTTATTTATCTCGTCAAAATAAGGGAATTGGTTGGTTTGTATCTAACCAGAACATTTCTTTTAAACAAACCTTCTTTGAAAGCTTGTTTAAGCAAGCCAAACTAAAACGTTCTTCCTACTATCAAGATGAGTTGACAACTGCCTTTCGTTTGTTTAATCAAGAAGGTGATGGTTTTGGTGGAATGACGCTGGATCTCTATGGAGATTATGTTGTCTTTTCTTGGTATAACTCCTATATTTATAGTCTTCGCCAAGAGATCATAGCAGCCTTCTCTCAGGTATTCCCGGAAGTCTTAGGTGCCTATGAAAAGATTCGCTTTAAAGGTCTAGACTATGAGTCTACTCATATCTATGGTCAAGAAGCAGCTGAATATTTCACTGTTCTTGAGAATGGAGTCTTGTACCAAGTCTTTATGAATGACGGCCTTATGACAGGGATTTTCTTGGATCAGCATGAAGTTCGTGGGAGCTTAGTTGATGGTTTAGCTATGGGGAAATCCTTACTCAATATGTTTTCCTACACAGCGGCCTTCTCAGTCGCTGCAGCTATGGGGGGAGCTAGTGAAACAACCTCTGTAGACCTAGCCAAACGTTCAAGAGAACTATCAGAAGCTCATTTTCATGCCAACGGTTTGAGTTTAGACAATCATCGACTGCTTGTCATGGATGTCTTTGAATATTTTAAATATGCTAAGAGAAAAGGTTTAAGTTATGACGTGATTGTTCTGGATCCGCCTAGCTTTGCCCGAAATAAAAAACAAACATTCTCTGTAGCTAAGGATTATCATAAGTTGATTTCCCAAAGCCTAGAGATTTTAAACCCAGGTGGAATCATTATTGCTAGTACCAATGCGGCTAATGTTTCCCGTCAAAAATTCACAGAACAAATCGACAAAGGATTTGCAGGTAGAAAGTATCAGGTCCTTCATAAATATGGACTTCCAGCAGACTTTGTCTACAATGAAAAAGATGAAAGTAGTAATTACCTCAAAGTGATTACCATGAAGGTTAGTAAATGAAATTAATTGTTTCTGTCATGCCAAGAAGTATAGAAGAGGCTCAGGCCATTGATGTTATGCGGTATCATGATGCAGATATCATTGAGTGGAGAGCAGACTTCTTACCCAAGGAAGCTATCTTGCAGGTAGCGCCAGCTATTTTTGAAAAATTTGCAGGTCGTGAGCTTGTTTTTACTTTACGTACTCGTGCCGAGGGTGGTCAAATTGAGCTCTCTTCAGAAGAGTATGTTCAAATGATCAAGGAAGTGGCACAGCTTTATCAACCAGATTATATTGATTTTGAATATTTTAGCTACAAGGATGTTTTTGATCAGATGTTGGACTTTCCAAATCTCGTCTTGAGCTACCATAACTTCCAAGAGACACCTGAAAATCTAATGGAAATCTTGTCTGAGTTAACAAGTTTAAATCCTAAAGTTGTAAAAATAGCTGTTATGGCTAATACAGAACAGGATGTGTTGGATTTGATGAACTTTACACGTGGCTTTAAAACACTGAATCCTGAACAAGAATATGTAACGATTTCTATGGGAAAAGTGGGCAAGGTCTCTCGTATTACTTCAGATGTGACTGGATCTAGTTGGTCTTTTGCAAGTCTAGATGAAGCTAGTGCCCCAGGACAAATTTCACTATCTAGCATGAAAAAAATTAGGGAGCTTCTAAATGAAGATTGATGGCTACACACGTTTAGCAGCTGTAGTCGCAAATCCTATCAAACACTCCATTTCTCCCTTTATTCACAATAGCGCTTTTGAAGCAACCAATACCAATGGTGTTTATCTTGCTTGGGAAGTAGATGCGACTGAACTAGCAGAAACAGTTGCTAATATTCGTCGCTATCAGATGTATGGAATCAATCTTTCTATGCCTTACAAGGAACAAGTGATTGCTTATCTGGACCAGTTGAGCGCAGAGGCTTGTTTAATTGGTGCAGTTAATACAGTTGTGAATCGAGAAGGAACATTAATTGGATATAACACAGATGGCAAGGGATTCTTTAAGAGCTTGCCTTCTTTTAAAATATCAAAGAAAAGACTGGTTTTGTTAGGAGCAGGCGGTGCAGCCAAGGCAATTTTGGCACAGGCAATCTTGGATGGAGTGAGTCAGATTTCTGTCTTTGTTCGTTCTTCATCCATGGAAAAAACAAGACCTTATTTAGAAAAAATACAGAATGCGACTGGATTTAGAGTAGATTTATTTGCATTAGAGGATGTTCAAGATCTTCAAGACAGCATCACTAAAGCCGACCTCTTGGTTAATGCTACTAGTGTGGGCATGGATGAATCCTCTCATCCAATCCCGACCAGCATCGTTTTACCAGAGATGCTCTTGGTAGCAGATGTGATTTATCAACCCTTTGAAACACCGTTTTTAAAATGGGCAAGAAACCAGGGAAATCAATCTATCAATGGTCTTGGCATGCTACTTTACCAAGCTGCTGAAGCTTTTGAGTTATGGACAGGCAAGGAAATGCCAACAGATCAAATCTGGGAATTATTAAAACAAAAGTACCAATAAAGAAAAAGGAGACCTGCTATGAAAATTAGAATAGACCTTCCACATCATCCCTACGATATTCAGATTGAAAAAGGATGCTTGTCTCAAGCAGGAAAATGGTTGCGAGAACTTTGGCAACCACAAAAAATTGTTATCATAACGGATAACCGTGTGGCTTCACTCTATGCAGAAAAGGTTAAATTGAGCTTAGAGGATGCTGGTTTCCAAGTGGCAGTTTTTGACTTCCTAGAGGGTGAAGAGCGAAAAAATTTAACCACGGTTCAAAAGGCTTATGAATTCTTGGTCAAACAGGATTTGACTCGTAGCGATGGAATTGTGGCTCTAGGTGGCGGTGTAGTTGGTGATTTGGCAGGTTTCGTGGCCTCTACCTATATGCGCGGTATTCACTTTGTCCAAATTCCGACTAGTTTGACGGCCCAGGTGGATTCTTCAATCGGTGGTAAGACAGGTGTGAATACACCTTTTGCCAAGAATATGGTGGGAACTTTTGCTCAGCCGGATGGCGTTTTGATTGACCCAACTGTTCTTGAAAGCTTAGGAAAGCGAGAGTTGATTGAAGGAATGGGTGAAGTCATCAAGTATGGCTTGATCGAAGATCCTGAGCTCTGGGACCTATTATCTAATTTGGATGGTTCTGTGGAAAGCATTTTGGAACATTCAGAGAGTTTGATTGAGCATTCTTGCCAGGTCAAGCGCAAGATGGTAGTTGAAGATGAGTTGGATAATGGCATTCGTTTATATCTCAACTTTGGTCACACAATTGGCCATGCTATTGAAGCAACTGCTGGTTATGGAAAAGTCATGCACGGTGAGGCAGTAGCTATGGGAATGGTTCAGGTCTCTAAGGTAGCCGAAGGCAAAGGACTCATGCCAGCTAGAATAACTCGGTCTATCCGAGAGATGTGTCAGAAGTTTGGTCTTCCTGTTGATTATGAAAACTGGGATGTTGACAAGCTCTATCAGGCTTTGACTCATGACAAAAAAGCGCGTGGCAATACCATGAAGTTAGTCTTGGTACCAGAACTTGGTTCAGCGACGATTCACCCAGTTTCTCTCGAAGAAATGAAAGATTACTTAGTAAAATAAGGAGAATGTATGAGATATTTAACAGCAGGAGAATCACATGGTCCTCGTCTGACAGCAATTATTGAAGGAATTCCAGCAGGACTGCCTTTGACTGCAGAAGATATCAATGAGGATCTCAAACGTCGCCAAGGCGGTTACGGTCGTGGTGGACGCATGAAAATCGAGAGTGATCAGGTTGTCTTCACTTCTGGGGTTCGTCATGGTAAGACGACAGGGGCTCCCATTACCATGGATGTCATTAACAAAGACCACCAAAAATGGCTAGATATCATGTCTGCCGAGGATATTGAAGACAAACTCAAAAGTAAACGAAAAATCACACATCCTCGTCCAGGTCACGCAGACTTGGTTGGGGGCATCAAATACCGCTTTGATGATTTACGAAATTCTTTGGAACGTTCATCTGCTCGTGAAACAACTATGCGAGTGGCAGTTGGAGCTGTTGCTAAGCGGCTTTTAGCTGAGCTTGATATCGAAATTGCTAACCATGTTGTTGTCTTTGGTGGTAAGGAAATCAATGTTCCAGAAAACTTAACAGTCTCAGAGATTAAGAAATTGGCTGCCCAGTCTGAAGTTTCTATCGTCAACCAAGAACGTGAGCAGGAGATTAAGGACTATATTGACCAGATTAAGCGAGATGGGGATACCATCGGTGGAGTTGTTGAAACGGTTGTCGGTGGTGTTCCGGTTGGTCTTGGTTCTTATGTTCAATGGGATCGTAAACTAGATGCAAGGCTAGCTCAAGCTGTTGTTTCTATCAATGCCTTTAAGGGTGTGGAGTTCGGCCTCGGTTTTAAAGCAGGCCATCTTAAGGGTAGCCAAGTCATGGATGAAATTCTCTGGTCATCAGAAGATGGCTATACTCGTCGGACTAATAACCTTGGAGGCTTCGAAGGTGGTATGACCAACGGCCAACCGATTATCGTTCGTGGAGTTATGAAGCCAATTCCGACTCTCTACAAGCCGTTGATGAGTGTTGATATTGAAACTCATGAGCCTTATAAAGCAACAGTAGAGAGAAGTGATCCTACTGCTCTTCCAGCAGCAGGTGTCGTTATGGAGGCAGTCGTAGCAACGGTTTTGGCTCAAGAAATCCTTGAGAAATTCTCCTCTGATAATCTGGAAGAATTAAAAGAAGCTGTTGCGAAACATCGGGAGTATACAAAGAATTATTAAGGAGTTCTTATGGCAAAAACCATCTATATCGCAGGACTAGGTTTGATTGGTGCTTCCATGGCACTCGGAATCAGGCGGGATCATCCTGATTATGAAATTTTAGGATACAATCGTAGTCAAGCGTCTAGAGATATTGCCTTGGAGCGAGGGATGATTGATCGTGCGACGGATGACTTTGCCAGTTTTGCTCCACTTGCAGACGTCATCATTCTTACCCTGCCAATCAAGCAAACTATTGCCTTTATCAAGGAATTGGCCAACTTGGACTTGAAAGAAGGTGTCATTATTTCTGATGCTGGATCGACCAAGTCAGCTATCGTGGCTACAGCTGAGAAGTGTTTTGCTGATAAGTCTGTTCGCTTTGTTGGAGCTCATCCTATGGCAGGGAGTCATAAGACAGGAGCAGCCTCTGCTGATGTCAATCTTTTTGAAAATGCCTACTATATTTTTACACCGTCAAGTCTGACCACTTCAGATACTCTTGAAGAAATGAAGAACCTGTTGTCTGGTCTCCATGCTCGCTTTATCGAGATTGATGCTGAAGAGCATGACCGAGTGACTTCTCAGATTAGCCATTTTCCGCATATCTTAGCATCAGGCCTAATGGAACAAACTGCAAGTTATGCTGAAGAGCATGAAATGGCGCGACGCTTTGCGGCAGGTGGTTTTCGTGATATGACTCGGATTGCCGAAAGTGAGCCTAGTATGTGGACTTCTATCCTCTTATCCAATCGGGATACCATTATTGAACGCATCGAGGATTTCAAGGGCCGTTTGGACGAGATTGGACAAGCTATCAGTAAGGGTGATGAAAACCAAATCTGGAACTTTTTCAATCAAGCGCGTGAGCAACGTCAGGCTATGGAAATCCATAAACGTGGTGGTGTAGATAGTTCTTATGACCTTTATGTTGATGTTCCCGATGAGGAAGATGTGATTTTACGCATCTTGGAATTGCTACGTGGAACTTCTTTGGTCAATATCCATATCAATGAGGAAAACCGTGAGGATGTTCACGGGATTCTGCAAATTTCCTTTAAGAATGCTCAGGATTTAAAACGTGCTGAGCAAGTCATTACAGAAAATACTGACTACACAGTCGTTATTAAATAAGGAGGACAATTATGTCAAATATTTATGATAGTGCAAATGCACTAAGTCGTGGACTACGCGAATTGCCTGAATACAAGGCAGTTAAAGAAGCTAGAGATGCCATCCAAGCGGATGCAGAAGCAAGCAAAATTTTTGCAGATTATATTGCTTTTCAACATGAAATCCAAATCATGGCACAGACTGGTCAAATTCCAGATGTTTCTTTCCAAGAAAAAATGGAAAGTTTTGGCAAGCAGATTCAAGGTAACTCTCTCTTGTCAGAATTCTTTGCCAAACAGCAACAACTTTCGATTTACCTTTCTGATATTGAAAAAATTGTCTTTGAACCAATATCAGAACTTTTAAAATAAGAATTTACCTCATAAAGTCAGGAATTTTTAAGAAATTTCTGACTTTTTATGATAAAATAAGAAAAAGTATTGTCAGTATGAGGGCCGGTATGAAGTTAAAAACAAACGTTAACCATTTGAAAGGTAGTATTCGAGTACCAGGAGATAAGTCCATCAGTCATCGCTCTATTATTTTTGGAAGCTTGGCTGAGGGTGAGACTAAAGTTTATGATATCTTGCGTGGTGAAGATGTCTTATCAACTATGCAAGTTTTTCGTGACCTCGGCGTAAAGATTGAGGATAAGGACGGTGTCGTTACTATTCAAGGTGTTGGCATGGGTGGATTAAAAGCCCCTCAGAAAGCCCTGGATATGGGGAATTCTGGGACCTCTATTCGTTTGATTTCAGGTGTCCTTGCTGGTGCAGACTTTGAAGTAGAGATGTTTGGAGATGATAGTCTTTCCAAGCGCCCAATGGATCGTGTAACTCTTCCCTTGAAAAAAATGGGAGTTAGCATTTCAGGTCAAACAGAGCGAGACTTGCCACCGTTGCAGTTGAAAGGAACGAAAAACTTAAGAACTATTCGATACGAATTGCCAATCGCTTCTGCCCAAGTCAAGTCAGCCTTGATTTTTGCGGCTTTGCAGGCTCACGGCCAGTCAGTCATTATGGAGAAGGAGTGCACTCGTAATCACACAGAAGATATGCTCCAACAATTCGGAGGTGATTTGAGTGTCAATGGTAAGAAAATCACTGTTCAAGGGCCACAGAAACTAAGTGGACAAACGGTTGTCGTACCAGGAGATATTTCTAGTGCAGCCTTTTGGTTAGTAGCAGGTTTGATTGTGCCAAATTCTCGAGTGGTACTTAAGAATGTTGGTATTAATGAAACACGAACAGGTATTATCGATGTTATCCGTGCTATGGGTGGTAAATTGGACATTACTGATATTGATCCAATTGCTAAGTCTGCAACCTTGACTGTCGAAACTTCAGACCTCAAAGGAACCGAGATTGGTGGAGCTTTGATTCCGCGTTTAATTGATGAATTACCAATTATCGCGCTCCTTGCTACCCAAGCTCAAGGGCAAACGGTTATCAAAGATGCAGAGGAACTCAAGGTTAAAGAAACTGACCGTATTCAAGTTGTTGCTGATGCTTTAAATAACATGGGTGCAGCTATTATTCCTACAGCAGACGGAATGATTATCAAAGGAAAATCTGCTCTTCATGGAGCCAGAGTCAATACATTTGGTGACCACCGTATCGGCATGATGACAGCCATTGCAGCTCTCTTAGTTGCAGATGGAGAGGTCGAATTGGATCGTGCAGAAGCTATTAATACTAGCTACCCAAGCTTCTTTGATGATTTGGAGACTTTGATTCATGGCTAAGGTTTTACTTGGATTTATGGGAGCAGGAAAATCTACCATTGCTAGAAATTTAGCACCTGACTTCGTAGATATGGACACCCTGATTGAAGAACGTTTGGGGATGCCGATTGCTCGTTTCTTTGAAGAAAAAGGAGAAGCAGCCTTCCGTCAGATAGAAGAAGAAGTTTTGGCTGATCTGCTAAAGACAGATCAAGTTATCTCCACAGGAGGAGGAATAGTCATTTCTCCTCGAAATCGTGCCTTGCTCAAGCAAAATCCAGACAACATCTACCTTAAAGCAGATTTTGAGACTCTCTACCAGCGTATTTCAGTCGATAAGGACAATCAACGTCCACTATTTTTAAACAATAGCAAGGAAGATTTGGCTGCGATTTTTGATGAAAGACAGGCTTGGTATGAAGAAGTGGCTAGTCAGATTGTTGATGTATCAAGATTAAGCCCAGAGGAAATTATAGAGGAACTGAAATGAAAATTGCCTATCTAGGTCCCAAAGGATCTTTTTCGCACCATGTTGTGCAGACGGCTTTTCCACATGAGGAACTAGAGCCTTTTTCAAATATTACGGACGTTATCAAGGCCTATGAACAAGGTTTGGTAGACTATTCAGTAGTGCCAGTTGAAAATTCTATTGAAGGTAGTGTTCATGAGACCCTAGACTATCTTTTCCATCAGGCTCGCATTCAAGCTATGGCAGAGATTGTTCAGCCAATCCATCAACAGTTGATGGCAGTGCCAGGGAAATCTACAATTGAGAAAATCTTTTCTCACCCACAGGCATTGGCTCAAGGGAAGAAATTTATCGATGAACATTATCCGAATGCTCAATTAGAAGTCACTGCCAGTACAGCCTACGCCGCGCGGTATGTTTCCGAACATCCGGATCAACCTTTTGCAGCTATTGCTCCCAAGAGCTCTGCTGAGGAATATGGACTAGAATTAGTCGCTCAAGATATTCAAGAAATGGAAGCTAATTTCACGCGTTTTTGGGTTTTGGGACCTAACTTACCACAAATTCCCTTGAATGCAGATTCTGAAAAGATGAGCTTAGCCTTGACCTTGCCAGATAATCTACCTGGTGCATTGTATAAGGCTCTTTCCACCTTTGCTTGGCGGGGAATTGACCTGACTAAGATTGAAAGCCGTCCTTTAAAAACAGCACTGGGAGAATACTTTTTCATCATTGATGTGGACTATGCTGATAAAGAACTGGTCCACTTTGCTCAAAAAGAATTAGAAACGATTGGGATCCACTATAAAGTACTAGGTGCTTATCCTATCTATACCATACAGGATAAAGGGAAGGAGAAGGAATGACTAGAGAAAATCCTCTGACACACCATGAAAAACTACGTTACGACTATCTATTAAAAAACATCCACTATCTAAATGATAAAGAAAAGCGAGAGTTTGCTTTTTTACAAGCTAAGCTGGATGGTCAACAAGAAGTGCGCTCCGTTGTCCAAGAAGAAGTAGAAAATCAAGAATACACTGAATTGAACACAGGTCTTCCGAGTTATACGAATCGCAGCCGTGCTAGTCGACGTACTAGTCTGCCTCAACCAAAAGCTAAGATTCCTAAGCAGAAGAAACCAAAGAAAAAAAGAGTTTTTCGATTTAAACGGATACTTGCTTGGCTAGGAATGCTGTTGCTTTGCGCAGCATTGGGAATGATTTTTATGTTCCTGAAAGGTTTTCAATCAGCCAATCCTAATAGTTCAAATGGATCAAAAGATGCCAAAGCCGCTCAAGTTGAAGTCTTTAATGGACAGGATACAAGAGATGGTGTCAATATTCTTATTTTAGGAACAGATGGCCGTATTGGTCAGAATAGTGCAGAAACACGGACCGATTCTATTATGGTTCTTAATGTAAGTGGTAAAGATAAAAAACTTAAGCTTGTAAGTTTTATGCGAGATAACCTAGTTTATATTGATGGTTATAGCCAAGTTATTAACGGACAAAAACAAACTGACCACAAGTTGAACTTAGCCTACGAATTAGGTGAACAAGAAGGAAAACAAGGGGCTGAAATGGTACGTAAGGTCCTTAAAGATAATTTTGACCTAGATATCAAATACTATGCTCTTGTAGATTTCCAAGCCTTTGCGACTGCAATTGATACGCTTTTCCCTAACGGGGTGACCATTGATGCTCAATTTTCAACCCTAAATGGAGTTCCAGTTACAGAAGCGACAGTCGGCGATGACTTGCATGCGACAGAAACCGAATCACCAACACAAACTATTAAAGTTGGGACACAACAAATGAATGGTTCTACTCTCCTTAACTATGCACGTTTCCGCGATGATGATGAAGGGGACTATGGACGCACTCGTAGGCAGCAACAAGTCATGACTGCTGTTTTACAGCAAATTAAGGATCCAACAAAACTTTTCACAGGTTCAGAAGCTCTTGGTAAAGTATTCGCTATGACATCCACAAACCTTCCTTATACTTTCATATTGACCAACGGATTATCCGTTCTCGAAGGAGGCCAGAACGGTATTGAAAGACTAACAGTACCGGAACTTGGAGACTGGGTAGATGACTATGATGTCTATGGAGGCCAGTCACTTCGTATTGACCAAGAAGCCTATCAGAAAAAATTAGCTCAAATGGGATTTAGATGATAATAAAAACTAAATCAAAGCTTGAAATATCTAATAAAATAGATGTCTCAGGCTTTGATTTTTCACATAACCAGATGGATTTTTTGACCATTTTTTGGTATAATAAAATGATGTAATTCTATAGAAGAGGATGAGAATGAGATGAGTGATTTGAAAGCGATTCAGGCTCGTAGTCTGGAAATGGCTGAATATTTTGTCGCCTTTTGTAAAGAACATGGCTTACTCTGTTATTTGTGTGGCGGAGGAGCTATTGGAGCTTTACGACATAAAGGTTTCATCCCTTGGGATGATGATTTGGATTTCTTTATGCCACGAAAGGACTATGAAAAACTAGCAGAGTTATGGCCTCAATATGCGGATGAGCGTTACTTCCTATCAAAGAGTTCTAAAGACTATGTAGACCGTAACCTCTTTATCACCATTCGCGATAAGGAGACGACTTGTATCAAGCCTTATCAACAAGATTTGGATCTTCCCCACGGCTTGGCTTTAGATGTTCTTCCCTTGGACTACTATCCTAAAAATCCAGCAGAGCGTAAGAAACAGGTCCGCTGGGCTTTGATTTATTCTCTATTTTGTGCACAAACCATTCCAGAAAAGCATGGAGTTCTCATGAAGTGGGGGAGCACCATTTTATTAGGATTAACTCCAAAATCGCTTCGCTATCGTATCTGGAAAAAGGCTGAGAAAGAAATGACCAAGTATGGACTTTCTGAAAGTGATGGCATTACAGAATTATGTTCAGGCCCTGGCTATATGAAAAATAAATATCCAATTCAGGCTTTTGAAGACAACATTTTCCTACCATTCGAAGGAACAGAAATGCCTATTCCAGTTGGTTACGATGTTTATCTCAGAACAGCTTTTGGTGACTACATGACACCACCACCAGCTGACAAGCAAGTGCCTCACCACGATGCCATAATAGTAGATATGGATAAAAGCTATACAGAATATAAGGGAGAATATGGTGGATAAGAAGAAAATTCTATTTTTTATGTGGTCCTTCTCTCTAGGTGGAGGTGCAGAAAAAATCTTATCAACGATTGTTTCAAACTTGGATCCGACAAAGTATGATATAGATATCCTTGAAATGGAACATTTTGACAAAGGATACGAACCAGTACCTGAAAATGTGAGAATTTTAAAAGCCTTTCAAGATTATCGCCAACCAAGATGGTTAAGAGCGCTTTTGTGGAGATTGAGAATTTATTTCCCAAGATTAACAAGACGATTACTAGTAAAAGATCAATATGATGTAGAGGTTTCCTTTACCATTATGAATCCTCCTCTTTTATTTTCTAAACGTAAGGAAGTGAAAAAGATTTCTTGGATTCATGGAAGTATTGAAGAATTTTTAACAGATCTTTCAAAACGTAGTTCTCATAGACGACAATTGGATGCTGCTGATAGGATAGTGGGAATTTCAAAGAAAACCAGCAATTCTATCAGAGAAGTTTATCCGGAATACTCACAGAAATTGACTACAGTTTATAATGGTTATGATTTTGAAAGTATTTTAGAAAAATCAAAAGAGAAAGTAGCAATAGACATAGCTCCTCAAAGTATCTGTACCATTGGACGTATTGAGGAAAATAAAGGTTCTGACCGAGTAGTAGAAGTTATACGACTTTTGCACCAACAAGGTAAGAAATATCACCTCTACTTTATAGGTGCTGGAGAGATGGAAAGTGAATTGAAAAAAAGAGTGCTAGAATACCAACTTGAAGACTACATTCATTTTTTAGGCTATCAAAAGAACCCTTATCAGTATCTCTCTCATATGAAAGTCCTATTATCCATGTCCAAACAGGAAGGTTTTCCTGGGGTCTATGTTGAGGCCTTGAGTCTAGGGGTTCCCTTTGTGTCTACCGAGGTTGGCGGAGCAGAAGAATTATCTCAGGAAGGTCGATTTGGTAAAATCATTGAAAGCAATCAAGAAGCAGCTCAAGCAATTGATAACTACATGACAGGTGTTTCAAGCTTTGATGTTAACGAAGCTAGCCAATTTATTCAACAGTTTACAATTGCTAAACAAATTGAACAAGTAGAAAAACTAATAGAGGAGTAGCATGGAAACTGCATTAATTAGTGTCGTTGTTCCAGTCTATAATGTGGCGCAATACCTTGAAAAATCAATAGCATCCATTCAGCAACAAACCTATAAAAATCTCGAAATTATTCTTGTTAATGATGGGGCGATAGATGAAAGTGGTCGCTTGTGTGAACAAATTGCTGAGCAAGATGAAAGAGTTTTGGTCTATCACAAAGAAAATGAAGGACTATCTCAAGCTCGAAATGATGGATTGAAGCAAGCCCACGGGGACTATGTTATTTTTATAGATTCGGACGATTATATTCATCCTGAAATGATTGCAAGCTTATATCAACAATTAATCAAAGAAGATGCTGATGTTTCCAGCTGTGGGGTTATGAATGTCTATGCCAATAGTGAGAGTCCCCAAACTGAAAACCAGGATGATTATTTTGTATGTGATACTGAAACATTCCTTAGAGAATATTTAATTGGTGAGAAAATACCTGGTACTATTTGTAACAAACTCATCAAGAAAGAGATTGCAACACAGTTAGGTTTTCCAAAGGGCTTGATTTATGAAGATGCCTATTATCATTTTGATCTCATTAAAGTAGCTAAAAAGTACGTAGTTAATACCAAACCATACTATTACTATTTCCACCGAGGAGACAGTATTACTACCAAACCATATGCGGAAAAAGATTTAGCCTACATTGATATTTATCAAAAATTTTATAATGAAGTAGTTAAAGACTATACAAGCTTAACAGAAGTAGCTTTCTTTAGACTTGCATATGCATATTTCTTTATCTTGGATAAAATGCTTCTAGATGATAATTTCAAAGGGTTTAAAGACTATCCAAGGATTTATGACTACTTGAAAAAACATGCCTTTGCTATTTTTAAAAATACCATTTTTAGAAAAGGAAGACGTATTAGTGCTTTAGCCTTATTTGTAAATGTAAGATTGTATAGAATATTATTGTTTAAAAATATTGAGCAGTCGAAAAAAATCAATTAGAAAAGGAGGGCTGAGATGGTTGATGGCAAACGAATGTTGCTAACGGTTACGATTCTAAGCTATATCGTAACCATAATAAGTGGAATCACTTATTTGTTTACCAGTAACAACGTAGGACTTCTGACAACTTTGCTTTTGCTCTTAATTAGCAGTCTGCTACTTTGCTGGAATAACATCAAATATTATTTGATTCACTTTATATTTTTTATCACGATTTTTATATTTTTGGTATCCAGACCCACCATCGATTATTTCAGAGATGGAGCACTTGATACTTACCAACCAATTGCTTATCAATTTGCTTTCCTAGTTGTTATTGTATCTATTTTAGGATTGACTTTAGGGGGATTGATAGCGAATTATTATCTTTCTCGAAAAAGCAAAGCTCCTGTAAGAGTGGAAAAACAATCGAATGTCAATTATGTAAAAAAACTACGCTTCGTTTCATTGAGTGTATTTCTACTCACCTATCCATTTTATTTCCTTAGACTATTTGAGCGCTTACTATACCGTTTGCAAACTTCTTATTACAATTATTATGCAAATTTTGAAAGTCAATTGCCCTACTTTACCTATATCTTATCGACTTTCACGGTTTATGCCATGTGTGTTTATTTAGCAACCAAACCTAAAAAGTCACATGCGACAATGGTTTTAGTTGCCTATATCGCGGCTAACTTGATTCACTTAGTAATTGGTACCAGAAATCCCTTTATTCTAAGTTTGATTTTTGCCTTTGTTTACTACTTTATGCGTGAACAAACGGAGAAAGGTAAATGGATCGGTTTCAAAGAAAAAATGGCTATTTATCTTGGAACACCTGTTCTCATGCTTGCGATGGGAGCATTAAACTATGTTCGTGATAATGCTCAAGTATCCCATAGTGGAGTTTTTGATTTATTACTCGATTTCATTTATAAACAAGGAACTAGTTTTGGAGTTTTAGCTAGAGGATTCCTGTACAATAGTAGTCTTCCTTATAGAGACTTCCGAAATTTCACTTTTGGTCCGGTTGTTGACTATTTTGCGAGAGGTAGTATCGGAATCATATTTGGTGCCAAACCATTTGAACATACGACAAATAGTATTGAACTAGCGATTGACAGTAATAGTTATGCCCACAATTTATCTTATCTTGTTCTAAATAAAGAATATTTAAGAGGCCATGGTATTGGAAGTAGTTATATCATGGAATTGTATACTGATTATGGTATGTTGGGACTATTTCTACTAAGTATCTTACTTGGTATGCTCTTTATAGCTATGTTGCAAGTGGCATATCGCTCAAGAACAATCTTATTTGCATTATCTTTGCTAATCTTGAATAATTTATTCTTTATGCCTAGAAGTAGCTTCTCAGAAAGTTTCTTTAATCTTTTTACAATGCAATTCTGGGGAATTGTTCTTATTATCATTTTCGTGGCAAAAATGCTTACAAAAGAAAATCATCACTTAATCAAAAAAGGGGAAATACATGTTTGAACATTATTCTGTAGCTGATTTGTTCGCAAATCTTTATAAAAAACGTAAAGTGAATTTGCTAGCTTTACTAGCCTTATTTGCTCTCATAGCTGTACCATTTACTTTAAAAGCTGTAAAAAATAAAAATACAGTCAAAGATTCTACTAGCTATTCAACTTATATTACCTATAAGATAACTGCTCCAGAAGAATCGTCAAAGACAATTTTAAATCATCAAGTTGGTGGCTATAGTGACTTCTATGCAAAACTAATTGATGGTAATCTCAATGGTGCCTTTCTGTTTAATGATGTTGATTCTGATAAGATGAAAGAAATCGCAAAAGATTTAGATACTACAGAAACAGCATTGAAGAATTCTGCAAGTGACTATTGGACAAAAAAATTAACGATCAATCCATTAATTGATGATGCAGGTGTAACTGTTAAAATTTTAACTCCAAGTAAGGAAGTAAATGATTTCCTTGAGAGTAAATTTGACTCTTTGATTGATAAGTTTAAGTCTACTTTTACAGATGTTAAGATTGAGAAACTTGAAACGGTCAACTCTACAGAATTGACTCCGAATGGAGAAGTTGCTCTTGGATTTAACTTGAAAAATCTTATTTTACGCTTAGTGATTATTGGTGTCCTCTGTGTAGTCTTAGTTATTTTAGCAAATATCCTAGTATATCTCTTTAATCCAACTATCAATCGTGCAGGTGATTTTTCTGCTTATCAAGTAGATTTCGTTTCAACTATTACCACTGTTGAAAATCTTTCTGAACTCCTAAGTTATATGTGCCAAGGCCAACCATTAGCAATTGTAAGTTCAGATAATCATATCTTGAATAAATTGAAGTCAGAATACAAGTTGAATCTTGAAGGAGTTCAGTTTGTTAATTTGCAGAATGTCAAAGAACTTTTAGCATTTGAGAATGTACTATTTGTAGAAGAATATGGTGTCACTCGCTATAAGAAATTTGAAGAAAGTTTGCAAGAAGTGAGAAATCTCAATCGTTCTGTTTTAGGTGTTATTGCTTTTGCGCTCTAATATCAATCATCAAGGAAAAATTAAGAATACAGAAAAAGAGGACTGAAGGTTCCTCTTTTTTTCACCGATCATCATCGAGTAAGAAATAGGATTTAAAGCTAAGTAGGCTTTTTAACTAAGTTTATGATATAATAAATCAACGAGGTAAATTGAATGAAAAGTATTAAGTTAAATGCCCTGGCTTATATGGGTATTCGTGTTTTAAATATCATTTTTCCAATTTTGACGGGTACTTATGTCGCGCGTGTTTTAGATCGTACAGATTATGGTTATTTTAACTCTGTCGATACTATTCTGTCTTTTTTCTTGCCTTTTGCGACCTATGGAGTCTATAGTTACGGACTTCGTGCTATTAGTAATGTAAAAGACAATAAAAGAGAACTAAATAAAGTCTTTTCAAGCCTTTTTTATTTATGTGTAGTTTGTACGATTTTAACAAGTATTGTCTATCTGTTCTCCTATCCCTTATTCTTTAATAGTAATCCTGTCATCAAAAAGATTTTTTTGGTAATGGGTGTTCAACTAATTGCTCAAATCTTCTCCATCGAATGGGTCAATGAGGCACTTGAGAATTATAGCTTTTTATTTTATAAAACAGCCTTCATCCGTATTCTCATGCTTGTCTCTATCTTTATGTTTGTAAAAAATGAGCATGACATTGTTGTGTATACACTGATTATGAGTCTTTCAACTCTTATCAATTATCTCATTAGTTATTTTTGGATTAAGAGAGATATTCAGTTTGTTAAGGTTTCGTTAGAAGAGTTTAGACCTCTTTTCCTACCTTTGACAGCCATGTTGATTTTTGCCAATGCCAATATGTTATTTACCTTCCTAGACCGTCTATTCTTGGTAAAGACGGGTGTTGATGTGAACGTCAGCTATTATACGATGGCACAACGTATTGTAACAGTTATCGCTGGTGTTGTTACAGGTGCGATTGGAGTTAGTGTTCCTCGCTTGAGTTACTATTTAGGAATCGGGAAAAAAGAAGAGTATGTAAATTTGGTGAACCGGGGAAGTCGTATTTTTAACTTCTTCATCATCCCTCTTAGTTTTGGTTTGATGATTTTGGGTCCCTATGCAATCCTTCTGTATGGTAGTGAAAAATATATCGGTGGTGGTATCTTGACATCCCTCTTTGCATTTCGTACCATTATTCTTGCTTTAGATACTATTTTAGGCTCTCAAATTCTCTTTACAAATGGATTTGAAAAAAGAATTACAGTTTATACGCTATTTGCGGGTGGATTGAACCTCATTTTAGATTGCCTTCTCTATTTTAATAACATTATTTCACCCGAGTATTATTTGATTACGACGATGATGTCAGAAAGTTTTCTTCTAATACTGTACGTAATCTTTATTCATAAGACTAAGCTCATTAACCTAGGACATATCTTTAAATATACGGTACGTTATTCTCTTTTTGCATTGACATTTGTTCCTATCTATTTCTTGGTCAATGCTATTTATCCAGTCAAAATGGTGATTAACCTACCTTTCTTGATTAATATGCTGATTATCATGGTCTTATCAGCTCTTAGTTATATTGGTTTACTAGTTTGGACCAAAGATAGTATCTTTTATGAATTTTTAGGTCATTTTGTTTCTCTCAAAAAACGTATAAAAAAATCTTAGGAGGATTAGATGAGAAGATTAAGTATTGAAGAAGCTAAGCAGATTGAGCTTGACATTTTGGCCTATATTGACTCTTTTTGTAAGAAGCATAATATTGACTATTTTATTAATTATGGTACCTTGATTGGGGCTATCCGTCACAAAGGTTTTATTCCTTGGGATGATGATATAGACCTCTCTATGACACGTGAAAACTATGACCGTTTTATCCAGTTATTTCATCAAGAACAATCGAAATATAAGATTTTAGCTTTGGAAACCGATGATCACTACTATAATAATTTTATAAAGGTTGTAGATTCGACAACGAGAATAGTAGATACACGAAATACAAAAACTTATGATTCTGGAATTTTCATTGATATTTTTCCAATGGATTCTTTCAATGATCCTAAAGTTATCGATGTGTGCTATAAGTTGGAAAGCTTTAAATTATTGTCTTTCAGTAAACATAAGAATATTGTTTATGGAGATAGCAAGTTAAAAGACTTGATTCGTACCTTCTTCTGGTTTATTTTTCGTCCTATTTCTCCCTGTTATTTTGCAAGTCAAATTGAAAAGCAAATTCAAAAGTATAGGGTAAAAGATGGAAAATATATCGCTTTTATTCCTTCCAAGTTTAAGGAAAAAGAAGTCTTTGCCAAAGAAGTTTTTGAAGATTTAATTGAAGTTCCTTTTGAACATCTGATGCTTTCAGCACCGAAACAATACGATACTATTTTGAAGCAGTATTATGGTGATTATATGACTCTCCCACCAAAAGAAAAACAGTTTTATAGTCACGAATTTGAAGCCTATCAATTGGAGGATTAAATGCAGTACTTAGAAAAAAATGAAATTAAAGAAATTCAACTAGGTATTCTGGACTATGTTGATGAAATTTGTAAAAAAAATGACATTCCTTATTTCCTCAGCTATGGAACCATGTTGGGAGCTGTTCGTCATAAGGGAATGATTCCTTGGGATGATGATATCGATATTTCACTGTATAGAAAAGACTATGAGCGTCTATTAAAAGCGATTGAGGAAGATAATCATCCTATTTATCGAGTTCTTTCTTACGATACTTCTTCATGGTATTTCCATAATTTTGCAGCTATTCTTGATACATCAACAGTTATTGAAGATAACGTAAAATATAAGCGTCATGATACGAGTTTGTTTATTGATGTCTTTCCAATCGATCATTTTTCAGATTTGAGCATCGTTGATAAGAGCTATAAATATGTTGCCTTGCGTCAGCTTGCCTATATCAAAAAAGAACGTGCAGTACACGGAGATAGCAAATTAAAAGATTTCCTTCGTTTGTGTATCTGGTATCCTCTTAGACTTGTTAATCCGAGATATTTCTATAAGAAAATAGATCAATTAGTTAAAAATAGTGTGACAGAAAATCCTGCATATGAAGGAGCCATTGGAGTTGGGAAAGAAAAAATGAAAGAAGTCTTTCCAGCAGGAACTTTAAAAGAACTGATTTTAACAGAGTTTGAAGGTCGGATGGTACCTATTCCAAAGAACTATGATGCTTTTCTAACACAGATGTATGGGGATTATATGACTCCTCCATCAAAAGAAATGCAGGAGTGGTATAGCCATAGTATAAAGGCTTATCGAAAATAATCGTCAAAACTTTTAAAAATAGAAAAATAAACAGAATACTCGATTAAAT
>NZ_JADMUH010000006.1 GCF_015546995.1 Streptococcus infantis | reverse complement strand
GCGGGATGGAGCAGCTCGGTAGCTCGTCGGGCTCATAACCCGAAGGTCGTAGGTTCAAATCCTGCTCCCGCAATATTTGGCTCGGTAGCTCAGTTGGTAGAGCAATGGATTGAAGCTCCATGTGTCGGCGGTTCGATTCCGTCTCGCGCCATTTCTTATATTACACGGAAGGGTAGCGAAGAGGCTAAACGCGGCGGACTGTAAATCCGCTCCTTCGGGTTCGGGGGTTCGAATCCCTCCCCTTCCATCTTATACGGGCATAGTTTAAAGGTAGAACTAAGGTCTCCAAAACCTTCAGTGTGGGTTCAATTCCTACTGCCCGTGTTAAACGTTATGGCGGGTGTGGTGAAGTGGTTAACACATCAGATTGTGGCTCTGACATTCGGGGGTTCGATTCCCCTCACTCGCCTATTTTATATTATTGGGGTATAGCCAAGCGGTAAGGCAAGGGACTTTGACTCCCTCATGCGTTGGTTCGAATCCAGCTACCCCAGTTACTATTTGCCGGCGTGGCGGAATTGGCAGACGCGCTGGACTCAAAATCCAGTGTCCGCAAGGACGTGCCGGTTCGACCCCGGCCGCCGGTATAGTAATAAAGACAAGGTTTTCGGACCTTGTCTTTTTAATTTCTCTTCCATTTTTTTCTCTCGCAGTTACATAAAATTACTTATTTTTTTTCTAAATTTTATTGTTAACCTGAATGATCAATATTACTTTACTATATGTTTACTAAATCTTAAATTATTTCTTTATAAATTTAACTATAATAGGTCTATACCATTTACAAATTACACAGAAAGGTTTATAATGTAATTGACATAATAAATATTAGAAAAATGAATTACGGAGGTTATCATTATGCCTAAATATATTAAAGCGGATCAATTTTTCTATCCTCATGGTGTTCGTCGTGGCGGTTTTCTAGAACTTGTTGATGGTAAATTTGGTAAGCATGTGGATCAAGTATCTGAGGACGCAGAAATTATTGACTATACTGGTTATAGTATTGCTCCTGGTCTTGTTGATACACATATTCATGGATTTGGTGGGGTTGATGTTATGGACAATAACATCGAAGGTACTCTTCATACAATGAGTGAAGGTCTTCTTAGCACAGGTGTTACTAGTTTCCTACCAACTACTCTAACATCATCATACGAACAATTATTAGCTGTTACTGAAAATATTGGTGCGCGCTACAAAGAGGCTTCTGGTGCTAAAATTCGTGGGATTTACTTTGAAGGTCCATACTTTACTGAGGAATTTAAGGGAGCTCAAAACCCTGCTTACATGAAAGATCCTCGCCTGGATGAATTTCGTGCTTGGCAGAAGGCTGCTAATGGTCTTCTAAATAAAATTGCCCTTGCACCTGAACGTGAAGGTGTTGAGGACTTTGTACGTACGGTTACTGGTGAGGGTGTTACTGTTGCTTTAGGTCACTCAAATGCAACTTTTGATCAGGCTAAGAAGGCTGTTGACGCTGGTGCAAGTGTTTGGGTTCATGCTTATAATGGTATGCGTGGGTTAACTCACCGTGAGCTTGGTATGGTTGGTGCTATGTATGAATTGCCACATACTTATGCTGAATTGATATGCGATGGGCATCACGTTGATCCTAAGGCTTGTGACATTCTACTTAAACAAAAAGGTACTGAAAATATTGCTCTTATCACTGACTGTATGACAGCGGGTGGTTTGCAAGATGGTGACTACATGCTAGGAGAATTCCCAGTTGTGGTTTCAAATGGTACTGCACGTCTCAAATCTACTGGGAACTTGGCAGGTTCTATTCTCAAACTTAAAGACGGTTTGAAAAATGTTGTTGAATGGGGCATTGCAAATCCACATGAAGCAGTTATGATGGCCAGTCTCAACCCAGCAAAATCAGTTCATATTGATGACGTTTGTGGACAAATCCGTGAAGGCTACGATGCTGACTTTATCGTTCTTGATAAGGATTTGGAATTGGTAGCAACTTACCTTGATGGTGAAAAACGTTATCAAGCATAATCTCTAAAGTAGAAACTAGTTTAGTTTCTACTTTTTTTAATTTAGTTTGTTAATTTCTTCACATATTACTTGATTTTCTTTATGGAAAGGCTTACAATTATGATATAAACAATACAAATAAAAAAACGGAGGTAAGCTTTATGAAAGCCTATACTTATGTTAAACCAGGACTTGCTTCATTTGTTGATGTTGACAAACCAGTTATTCGCAAGCCAACTGACGCTATTGTGCGTATTGTAAAAACTACTATTTGTGGAACAGATCTTCATATTATCAAAGGAGATGTCCCTGCATGTAAGAGTGGAACTATCCTTGGCCATGAAGGAATCGGGATTGTAGAGGAAGTTGGAGCAGGCGTTTCAAACTTCAAAAAAGGGGATAAGGTTTTGATTTCTTGTGTTTGTGCCTGTGGTAAATGCTACTACTGTAAAAAGGGAATCTATGCCCACTGTGAAGACGAAGGAGGTTGGATTTTTGGACATTTGATCGACGGTATGCAAGCCGAATATCTTCGTGTTCCTCATGCTGATAATACTCTCTATCACACTCCAGCTGATTTGTCTGATGAAGCCTTGGTTATGTTATCTGATATCCTACCAACTGGTTATGAAATTGGTGTCTTAAAAGGGAAAGTAGAGCCTGGTTGTAGTGTGGCAATCGTTGGTTCAGGTCCAGTTGGCTTAGCAGCTCTATTGACTGCTCAATTCTATTCACCTGCTAAATTGATCATGGTAGACCTAGACGATAACCGTTTGGATACTGCAGTTTCTTTCGGTGCTACTCATAAGATTAATTCTTCAGACCCTGAAAAAGCCATTCAAGAAATTTATGATTTAACAGATGGTAGAGGTGTGGATGTTGCTATAGAAGCTGTTGGTATTCCTGAAACGTTTGATCTCTGCCAAAAGATTATCGGTGTAGATGGAACAGTAGCCAACTGTGGTGTGCATGGTAAACCAGTTCAGTTTGATTTGGACACTCTTTGGATTCGTAACATTAATGTTACTACTGGATTGGTTTCTACCAATACAACTCCTCAGCTTTTGAAAGCTTTAGAAAGCCATAAAATTGAACCAGAAAAATTGGTAACTCATTACTTCAAACTAAGTGAAATTGAAAAGGCATATGAAGTATTTGGTAAGGCTGCAGATCATCATGCGATTAAGGTTATCATTGAAAACGATATTTCAGAAGGTTAATCGAATTTTGAATCCAGTTATTCTTTTTAGAATTGCTGGATTTTTTGAAAATATTAGATAATTCGTGAAAGCAAGCAAATTTCTTTCATTGTTCTTAAAATTTCGCTATAATATACGATACAAAGGAAATGAAACTATGTATCGAGTGATAGAAATGTACGGGGATTTTGAACCTTGGTGGTTCATAGAAGGATGGGAAGAAGACGTCATTAGTAGTAAGAAATTTGAAAATTACTATGATGCCTTGAAGTATTATAAATCTTGCTGGTTTGAGCTGGAAAAGAAAATTCCACTATATAAAAGTCGAGGAGACTTAATGACCATATTTTGGAATCCGGAGGATAAGCGTTGGTGTGAGGAATGTGATGAATTTCTGCAGCAATATCATTCCTTGGCTTTACTTGAAGATGGTCAAGTTATACCAGATGAAAAATTTAGACCGGGTTATGAAAAACAAACTGGTTTAGAAATCCACCGGACGTGTCGCATCAAAAAAGATGGAACAACTTTTTAATAAAGTTGTTCTTTTTTTGTATTTTTTTCGAATAATTAACTGAGGAGGGAATATGGTACAAGCACTTGCACAAGAATTGATTAGTCTCGCAAAAAAGGATGGAGCTCAGGATATCTATTTTATTCCCAAGGACAAGGTTTATGAGTTGCATATGCGAATAGGTGATGAAAGGCGTTTGATTAATAGCTATGACTTTGAAAAGTTGGGCGCAGTGATTAGTCACTTTAAATTTATTGCGGGGATGAATGTTGGAGAAAAGCGTCGTAGTCAGCTTGGGTCCTGTGATTATCAGCATGATGGCAAGGTTTCTTCACTACGCTTATCGACGGTAGGAGATTATCGTGGTCATGAGAGTTTAGTTATTCGCCTTTTGCATGATGAAGAACAAGAGTTGCGTTTCTGGTTTCAAGACCTTAAGGAACTAGAAAAGGGCTTTAGGCAACGCGGCCTTTATCTATTTGCAGGACCTGTAGGAAGTGGTAAAACTACCTTAATGCATGAATTAGCTAAGTCATTGTTTAAGGGACAACAAGTCATGTCCATTGAGGACCCAGTCGAGATTAAGCAAGAAGAGATGCTACAATTACAACTCAATGAAGCTATTGGACTGAGTTATGAAAACTTGATAAAACTTTCTTTGCGACACCGCCCAGATCTTTTAATCATTGGAGAAATTCGAGATAGCGAAACAGCCCGTGCTGTTGTAAGAGCGAGCTTAACGGGAGCTACAGTGTTTTCGACCATACATGCAAAGAGTATTCGTGGGGTCTATGAGCGTCTTTTAGAACTTGGTGTCAGTGAAGATGAACTCGCAGTTGTTTTACAAGGTGTTTGCTACCAGAGACTAATCGGGAGAGGAGGAATTATTGATTTTGCAAACCAAAATTATTCAAAACACCAGGCAGAAAAGTGGAATGAGCAAATTGATCAGCTTCTTAAGGATGGACATATCACTGCCCTTCAAGCTGAAACGGAGAAAATTAGCTACCAGTAAGCAGAAGAAAATTATCACTCTCTTTAACAATTTGTTTTCGAGCGGTTTTCACTTGGTAGAAATCATTTCCTTTCTTGATAGAAGTCTTTTGTTGGAGAAGGAATATGTTTCGCAGATGCGCCTAGGACTATCGAAAGGAAAATCTTTCTCGGAAATGATGGGGAATTTAGGTTTTTCGAGTGCGATTGTCACTCAACTTTCATTGGCTGAAGTTCATGGAAATCTCCATTTGAGTTTGGGGAAAATTGAAGAATATTTGGATAATCTTGCTAAGGTCAAGAAGAAGTTAATTGAAGTTGCGACTTACCCACTTATTTTGCTTGCTTTTTTACTGTTAATTATGCTAGGATTGCGGAATTATCTCTTGCCCCAACTGGATAGTAGTAACATAGCTACCTTAGTGATTAGTAACCTGCCACAGATTTTTCTCGGACTTACTCTGGCACTAAGTCTTGTATCTTTAACAGGACTGATATTCTACAGAAAATCTAAGAAGATACAAGTCTTTTCTTATCTGGCTAGAATCCCCTTTTTAGGTGTATTTGTTCAGTATTATCTAACTGCCTATTATGCTCGGGAATGGGGAAATATGATTGGGCAAGGTTTAGAGTTGGCACAGATTTTCCAGATGATGCAGGAGCAAGGAGATCCTCTTTTTAAGGAAATTGGATACGATTTAGATCAATCTTTGCAAAATGGGCATGAATTTTCTAAGGTTGTTCAGACCTATCCCTTCTTTAGAAAGGAGTTGGGATTAATCATTGAATATGGAGAAGTTAAATCCAAGTTGGGAAGTGAATTGGAAATCTATGCGGAAAAAACTTGGGAATCCTTCTTTACTCGAGTCAATCGGACCATGAACCTTGTTCAACCACTGGTCTTTATTTTTGTAGCCCTGCTAATCGTTTTATTGTATGCAGCTATGTTGCTGCCGATGTATCAAAATATGGAGGTAAATTTTTAGATGAAAAAAATGATGATGAAATTAAAAAAAGCTACGGTAAAAGGGTTCACTCTGGTAGAAATGTTAATTGTACTTTTAATTATTAGTGTTTTGCTCTTGCTTTTTGTGCCAAACTTAACTAAGCAAAAGGATGCAGTCAATGAAAAGGGGAAAGCAGCTGTCGTCAAGGTGGTAGAAAGCCAAGCAGAACTGTATAGTCTGGATAAAAATGAAGATGCTAGTCTAAGCAAATTACAGGCAGATGGACGCATCACTGCTGAGCAAGCGAAAGCCTATAAGGAATATCATGCAAAACAAAAGACAAGTCAAACAGTTTCGGATTAGGGCTTTTACTATGCTAGAAAGTTTATTGGTCTTAGGAATAGTCAGCCTGTTAGCCTTGGGCTTGTCGAGTTCAGTTCAATCAACTTTTACAGCTGTGGAAGAGCAAATTTTCTTTATGGAGTTTGAGGAACTTTATCGAGAAACCCAGAAGCGAAGTCTGGCTAGTCAGCAAAAGATGATCTTAATGCTAGAAGAGACAAGTATTGGGAATGGCTATCAGAAATTAGCCATCCCTAAAGGCATTCAATTGCAGTCTAATCAGTCAATTACCTTTGATAAGGCTGGAGGGAATTCGTCTCTAGCTAGCGTGAGATTTCAAACAAGGAAAGAAGTGGTTCGCTACCAACTATATCTAGGAAATGGAAAGATTAAACGTATTCAAGAAGCAAAAAATTAAGGCGGTTATTCTACTGGAGGCAGTGATTTCACTCGCAATTTTTGCTAGTATTGCAACCCTCTTGCTGGGACAAATTCAAGAAAGTAGAAAAAGAGAAGTAGAACTTCTAAAACAGGAAGAAGTTTTGCGAGTGGCTCGTATGGCGTTGCAGACTGGACAAAAGCAGTTGACTGTCAATGGCCTTACGGTTCATGTTGTCTCGAATGAGCAAGGTTTGGAGGTATACCATGGAACGGAGAAATTACTGGCGATTCAAGACAAGTAGGGTCAGAGCTTTTACACTTTTAGAATCCTTGGTTGCCCTTATCGTTATTAGTGGTAGCTTGCTCCTCTTTCAAGCTATGAGTCAGCTCTTGGTTTCAGAGGTTCGCTACCAGCAGAGAAGTGAGCAAAAAGAATGGCTTTTATTTGTGGATCAGCTAGAGGCAGAGCTGAATCGAACCCAATTTGAAAAAGTAGAGAATGATAGACTTTACCTCAAACAGGAAGGGAAGCCCATTTCCATGGGTAAATCAAAGTCAAATGATTTCCGGAAAACAGATGCTAGTGGACGTGGTTATCAACCCATGGTCTACGGTCTAAAATCAGCTCATATTTACCAAAAAGGGCAAAATGTCTATTTCAATTTTCAGTTTGAAAAGGGACTAGAGAGGGAGTTTATCTATCGTGTTGAAAAAGAAAAAAGTTAGAGCAGGAGTTCTCCTATACGCTATCACTATTGCTGGAATTTTTAGTCTTTTGTTGCAGTTTTATCTAAATCGGCAAGTAGCACATCATCAGGAATATGCCTTAAATAAAGAAAAACTTCTTGCATTTGCTATGGCTAAGAGAACTTATGAAAAAGCTACTTCTGAAAATGGAGAGCAGTCATTTAATGTAGGGACATCAACTTATCGAAATGACGAGAACTTCTTCACAACGACTATTGACACAGGAAAAAATAAGTTTGAATTTCACTTTTCTCCTTTAAAAAAGACCAGTCAAAAGTCTGAGAAAACAGAAAACAAGCCCAAAGAAGGAAATAAGGAGAAAAAAGAAGAAGGGGGCAAAAAAGAGACTGCTAGGTCTTCCAAATTAGCACCTTCAAAGAAGGGCACAGAGTAGTTTGGACGAGGTTTTTGCCTGAAATCATGCTATAATAGATACATATGGAGGACCAAAAATGGCAAGTGTAAAATTGTATCTAGTGCGTCATGGGAAAACAATGTTTAATACGATTGGGCGTGCTCAAGGCTGGAGTGATACTCCTTTAACAGCTGAAGGTGAGCGAGGTATTCACGAACTGGGAATTGGCTTGCGTGAATCAGGCTTAAAGTTTGAGCGTGCTTACTCGAGTGACTCAGGACGTACCATCCAGACTATGGGAATTATCCTTGAGGAACTAGGTCTGACAGGTCAAATTCCTTATCGTATGGACAAGCGAATCCGTGAGTGGTGCTTTGGTAGCTTTGATGGTGCTTATGATGGAGACCTTTTTATGGGGATTATTCCTCGTATCTTTAATGTCGACCATGTGCATCGTTTGTCCTATGCTGAGCTGGCTGAAGGTCTGGTAGAAGTAGACACAGCAGGTTGGGCTGAAGGCTGGGAAAAACTAAGTGGTCGTATCTGGGAAGGTTTTGAAGCCATTGCCAAGGAAATGGAAGCTAATGGGGGAGGAAATGCTCTCGTTGTCAGTCATGGAATGACAATTGGAACTATTGTTTACCTCATTAACGGCATGCATCCACATGGTCTTGATAACGGAAGTGTGACGATTCTTGAGTACGAAGATGGTCAGTTTTCAGTAAAGATTGTTGGGGACTGTAGCTACCGTGAAATTGGACGAGTTAAGCTAGACGAGCAAGATAGTTCAGAACAATAAAATTCAGCACTAAATTTAGAAGAATTTTTAAAGGATTGATAGAATGCTAATGTCGTGCTTGCACAAGCTTCGGAGAGCTGAGTACTTTGACAATAGCATTCTTTTTTGTTAGAATAGTATCAACATAAAAGCATAAGAAGGGACTGACAGAACTGTCGTCCCCTTTTGTCTATCTTATAAGGGGGAAATATGCTGTTTCAGAAAATAAAAGCCTATAAATGGCAGGCCCTGGCTTCCTTGGTTATGACAGGTCTAATGGTTACTAGTTCGCTCTTGCAACCACGTTATTTGCAGGAGGTTTTAGAGGCACTGCTAACGGGTGATAATGAAGCTATTTATACTATCGGTTTTTGGTTAATTCTTGTTGCCTTGATTGGTTTGGTCGCAGGTGGCATCAATGTTGTGTTAGCGGCCTATATTGCTCAAGGAGTTTCGTCTGACTTACGTGAAGATGCCTTTCGTAAGATTCAAACTTTTTCATACGCCAATATTGAGAAGTTTAATGCAGGGAACCTCGTTGTGCGTATGACCAACGATATCAATCAGATTCAAAACGTCGTTATGATGACCTTCCAAATCCTCTTTCGACTACCGATTTTATTTATTGGTTCCTTTATATTAGCTGTTGTCACCTTGCCTTCGTTGTGGTGGGTGCTGGTTCTTATGGTCGTTTTGATCGTCGCCATGACAGGTCTTATGATGGGGATGATGGGACCGCGCTTTGCAAAATTCCAGACCTTATTGGAGCGTATCAATGCCATTGCTAAAGAAAATTTACGTGGTGTGCGCGTGGTTAAGTCTTTTGTCCGAGAAAAAGATCAGTTTAATAAGTTTACGCAAGTGTCAGATGAGTTGCTGGGAGAAAACCTTTATATCGGCTATGCTTTTTCTATTGTTCAACCTGCAATGATGTTGATTTCTTACGGTGCTGTCTTTCTTTCAATCTGGCTTGTAGCAGGTATGGCAGAGTCAGATCCTTCAGTGGTTGGTTCCATTGCTTCCTTCGTGAACTATCTGAGTCAGATTATCTTTACCATCGTCATGGTTGGATTTTTGGGGAACTCAGTTACTCGTGCCATGATTTCTCTTCGTCGTATTCGTGAAATCCTTGATACAGAACCAGCTATGACCTTTAAGGATGTGGAAGATGAAGAATTGGAAGGAAGTCTCAGCTTTGAAAATGTTACCTTTACCTATCCAAATGATGAAGAACCTATCTTAAAAGATGTATCCTTCGATATCGCAGCTGGTGAAATGGTTGGGGTTGTCGGAGCAACTGGTGCAGGAAAATCAACCTTGGCTCAATTGATTCCACGATTATTTGATCCTCAGCAAGGTTCGATCAAGATTGGTGGAAAGGACATTCGGACAGTTAGTGAAGGGACGCTTCGTAAGACAGTTTCTATCGTCCTACAAAAAGCCATTCTCTTTAGTGGAACCATCGCAGATAATCTCAGACAAGGTAAGGGAGATGCGACAGTTTCAGAAATGGAACGCGCAGCTCGTATAGCCCAGGCCAATGAATTTATTAGTCGTATGGACTTGGCCTTTGAAAGTCCGGTTGAGGAACGTGGGACTAACTTTTCTGGTGGACAAAAACAAAGAATGTCTATTGCGCGTGGGATTGTCAGCAATCCTCGTATCTTGATTTTTGATGATTCAACCTCTGCCCTTGATGCCAAATCGGAACGTTTGGTCCAAGAAGCCCTCAACAAGGATTTGAAGGGGACGACTACGATTATCATCGCACAAAAGATTAGCTCTGTTGTGCATGCCGATAAAATCTTAGTGCTTGACCAAGGTCGCTTGATTGGTCAAGGCAAACACGCTGACTTGGTTGCAACAAACGCAGTTTATCGAGAAATTTACGAAACGCAAAAAGGAAAGGAGGAGTAGGATGAAGACATTTGAATTCTTTTGGAACTATTTTAAAGTTTATAAGATATCCTTTGTCGTTGTTATTGCTATGATTATCATTGCAACGATTGCACAAGCCCTCTTTCCAGTATTTGCAGGTCAAACAGTCACGGAACTAGCTAATTTAGTTATAGCTTATCAAAATGGAAATCCTGATATGGTTTGGCAAAGTCTATTAGGACTCTTGATTAATCTTGCTTATATTTTGATTGTGCTCGTGGTGTCGAGTCTTATCTATATGGTTTTGATGAGCCGTATTATTGCCGAATCGACAAATGAGATGCGTAAGGGACTTTTTGGCAAGCTTTCTCGTTTGACTGTTTCCTTCTTTGACCGCCATCAAGATGGTGATATCCTGTCACGTTTTACCAGTGATTTGGATAACATCCTACAGGCTTTCAACGAAAGTCTGGTGTCTGTTATGACCAATATTGCCCTTTATATTGGTTTGTTGATTGTCATGTTCGCAAAAAATGTGACCTTGGCGTTGATTACGATTGCTAGCACTCCGATAGCTGTCATCATGTTGATTGTCATTTTGAAATTGGCAAGAAAATATACCAATCTTCAGCAAAAAGAGGTTGGGAAGCTCAATGCTTACATGGATGAGAGTATTTCGGGTCAGAAAGCCGTTATCGTTCAGGGCATTCAAGATGATGTGATCGCAGGTTTTGTTGAGCAAAACGAGCGTGTCCGTAAAGCAACCTTTAAGGGCAGAATGTTTTCAGGAATTCTCTTTCCTGTCATGAACGGAATGAGTTTGGTCAATACAGCTATTGTTATTTTTGTCGGTTCAGCTGTCTTACTGAATGATCAGAATATCGAGACAGCGACAGCTCTGGGTTTGATTGTCATGTTTACCCAGTTTTCTCAGCAATATTACCAACCCATTATCCAATTGGCAGCAAGTTGGGGAAGTTTGCAACTGGCCTTTACAGGTGCAGAACGTATCCAAGAAATGTTTGATGCAGAAGAAGAAATTCGTCCTCAAGATGCTCCAGTCTTTAACGAATTAAAAGAAGGTGTGGAGATTCGTAAGGTGGACTTCTCCTACCTGCCAGGAAAACCCATTTTGAAAGATGTTAGCATTTCAGCTCCAAAAGGGAAAATGATTGCGGTTGTTGGTCCGACAGGTTCGGGGAAAACAACCATCATGAACTTAATCAATCGTTTTTATGATGTGGATGCAGGTAGTATCAGCTTTGATGGAACAGATATTCGCGAGTTTGATTTAGACAGTTTGCGAAGTAAGGTAGGAATTGTCCTACAGGATTCGGTTTTGTTCAGTGGAACTATTCGTGACAATATTCGATTTGGAGTACCAGATGCCAGTCAGGAAATGGTCGAAGCAGCAGCTAAGGCTACACACATCCATGACTACATCGAAAGCCTACCAGATAAGTACGATACTCTGATTAATGATGATCAGAGCGTATTCTCAACCGGTCAGAAGCAGTTGATTTCTATTGCTCGTACCTTGATGACAGATCCACAGGTCTTAATCTTGGATGAGGCAACATCAAACGTGGATACTGTAACAGAAAGCAAGATTCAAAATGCCATGGAGGCAATTGTGGCAGGAAGAACGAGTTTTGTGATTGCCCATCGCTTGAAAACCATTCTCAATGCCGATCAGATTATCGTTCTCAAAGATGGTCAAGTCATTGAGCAAGGAAATCACCAGAAATTGCTAAAACTTGGTGGATTCTACGCAGAACTGTACCATAATCAATTTGTCTTTGAATAATACTCTTCGAACATATCTTCAAACCACGTCAGCGTCCCCTTGCTGTATATGTGTTACTGACTTCGTCAGTTCTATCCACAACCTCAAAACTGTGTTTTGAGCAACCTGCGGCTAGCTTCCTAGTTTGCTCTTTGATTTTCATTGAGTATAAGCAAAAAAGTTGTCCTAATTTTGGGCAACTTTTTCTGATAAAAAAAATTTATCACGGACTTAAAAAATACATATTAGACAGGAGTGGGCAAGGATGATAAGATAAGATTATCAATAGAAAAGGAAAGGAAATCAGTGATGGCAAGAACAGTTGTTGGAGTAGCGGCAAATCTATGTCCTGTGGACGCAGAAGGAAAAAATATTCATTCATCAGTCTCTTGTAAATTTGCTGAGAGTATTCGTCAGGTTGGCGGACTTCCTTTGGTCATTCCGGTTGGTGATGAGTCGGTGGTCCATGACTATGTAGAAATGATTGATAAGCTCATCTTGACTGGAGGACAAAATGTTCATCCTCAGTTTTATGGTGAGGAAAAAACAATTGATAGCGACGACTATAACCTAACTCGCGACGAGTTTGAGCTAGCTCTTCTACAAGAAGCTTTGCGTCAGAACAAGCCAATCTTAGCCATTTGCCGTGGAGTTCAGCTTGTCAATGTTGCCTTTGGTGGGACACTCAATCAGGATATTGAAGGTCATTGGCAAGGTCTACCTTTTGGGACTTCACATTCTATTGAGACAGTGGATGGCAGTGTAGTGTCTAAATTATTTGGTAAAGAAAGTCAGGTTAATTCAGTGCATCGTCAGAGCATTAAAGATCTGGCACCCAATTTCCGTGTGACGGCTGTGGATCCACGTGATCAAACTGTTGAAGCAATCGAATCTATCGATGAAAATCGTATTATTGGTCTCCAGTGGCATCCAGAATTCTTGGTTAATGAAGAAGATGGCAACTTAGAATTATTTGAGTATTTATTGAATGAATTGTAACGACTAGAAATTTAGTCGTTTTTTTATTCATTGTTTACGAATCTTTATAGAATTGTATTTTTACGCAAACGTTTGAATTGTGATAAAAATTGGAAATTTTTAGTATAAAAACTTGAAAAAATTGTTAGTAAGCGTTATGATAGAGAAGAAGAAATATTGGAGGAATACTATGTCACATATTAAATTTGATTATTCAAAAGTATTAGACAAATTTGTTGCACCACATGAAGTGGAATACATGCAAGCACAAGTTACAGCAGCAGACGAATTGATCCGTAAAGGAACTGGTGCTGGGAGCGACTTCTTGGGTTGGTTGGACCTTCCTGAAAACTACGACCGCGAAGAATTTGACCGCATCTTGAAAGCTGCTGAACAAATCAAAACAGACAGCGATGTTTTGGTGGTTATCGGTATCGGTGGATCTTACCTTGGAGCGAAAGCTGCCATTGACTTCTTGAACCACCATTTTGCAAACTTGCAAACAAAAGAAGAACGTAAAGCACCACAAATCCTTTACGCGGGGAACTCTATCTCATCTACTTACCTTGCTGACTTGGTAGAGTACGTTTCAGATAAAGATTTCTCAGTAAACGTGATTTCTAAATCAGGTACAACAACTGAACCAGCGATTGCTTTCCGTGTCTTCAAAGAACTTTTGGTTAAGAAATACGGGCAAGAAGAAGCTAACAAACGTATCTACGCAACAACTGACCGCCAAAAAGGTGCTGTTAAGGTTGAAGCAGATGCTAACGGTTGGGAAACATTTGTTGTTCCAGATGATATCGGTGGACGCTTCTCAGTATTGACAGCAGTTGGATTGCTTCCAATCGCTGCGTCAGGTGCAGACATCAAAGCCCTTATGGAAGGTGCTAACGCAGCTCGTAAAGACTATACTTCAGATAAAATCTCTGAAAACGAAGCTTACCAATACGCAGCAGTTCGTAACATCCTTTACCGTAAAGGATATGCAACTGAAATCTTGGTAAACTACGAGCCATCACTCCAATACTTCTCAGAATGGTGGAAACAATTAGCTGGTGAGTCAGAAGGGAAAGACCAAAAAGGGATTTACCCAACTTCAGCTAACTTCTCAACAGACTTGCACTCATTGGGTCAATTTATCCAAGAAGGAACTCGTATCATGTTTGAAACAGTTGTCCGTGTTGACAAACCTCGTAAGAACGTGATCATCCCTACTTTGGAAGAAGACCTTGACGGACTTGGCTACCTTCAAGGAAAAGACGTTGACTTTGTAAACAAAAAAGCAACTGACGGTGTTCTTCTTGCCCACACTGACGGTGACGTACCAAACATGTACGTAACTCTTCCTGAGCAAGATGCCTTCACTCTTGGTTACACAATCTACTTCTTCGAATTGGCAATCGCTCTTTCAGGTTACTTGAATGCCATCAACCCATTTGACCAACCAGGTGTTGAAGCATACAAACGCAACATGTTTGCCCTTCTTGGTAAACCAGGATTTGAAGAATTGAGCAAAGAACTTAACGCTCGTCTATAATAGAATAAAAAAGAGTGGTTTTACCACTCTTTTTGCTTTTTCTCGAGAAGAGAAATTGGACTCTAGCGAGACTTGTGATATAATATAGAGAGCGAAAAGGCAGATGCCTAGAGACTTTATAGGAGAAGATATGTCAAAAGATATTCGTGTGCGTTATGCACCAAGTCCAACAGGACTATTACACATCGGTAATGCCCGTACAGCATTGTTTAACTATTTGTATGCACGCCACCATGGTGGAACTTTTATCATCCGTATCGAAGATACTGACCGCAAACGTCATGTCGAAGACGGAGAACGTTCACAGCTTGAAAACCTTCGTTGGTTAGGCATGGACTGGGATGAAAGTCCAGAGACTCATGAAAACTACCGCCAGTCTGAGCGTTTGGAACTCTATCAAAAATATATCGACCAACTCTTAGCTGAAGGAAAAGCCTACAAATCTTACGTTACAGAAGAAGAATTGGCAGCAGAACGTGAACGTCAAGAAGCAGCAGGTGAAACACCTCGTTACATTAACGAATACCTTGGCATGAGCGAAGAAGAAAAAGCAGCTTACGTTGCAGAACGTGAAGCGACAGGTATCATCCCAACTGTTCGTTTGGCAGTGAATGAGTCTGGTATTTACAAGTGGCATGATATGGTTAAAGGTGATATCGAGTTTGAAGGTGGCAATATCGGTGGTGACTGGGTCATCCAGAAGAAAGATGGCTACCCAACTTACAACTTTGCCGTCGTCATCGATGACCACGACATGCAAATCTCTCACGTCATTCGTGGAGACGACCACATCGCCAACACCCCAAAACAGCTCATGGTCTATGAAGCTCTTGGTTGGGAAGCACCTGAGTTTGGTCACATGACACTTATCATCAATTCTGAAACTGGTAAGAAGTTGTCTAAACGGGACACCAACACCCTTCAATTTATCGAAGATTACCGTAAGAAGGGCTACCTTCCAGAAGCAGTCTTTAACTTCATCGCTTTGCTTGGTTGGAACCCTGGTGGGGAAGATGAGATCTTTTCTCGCGAAGAGCTCATCAAACTTTTTGATGAAAACCGCCTCAGCAAGTCTCCAGCAGCTTTCGACCAAAAGAAAATGGACTGGATGAGCAATGAGTATATCAAGAATGCGGATCTTGCGACTATCTTTGAAATGGCCAAACCATTCCTCGAAGAAGCAGGTCGTTTGACAGACAAGGCTGAGAAATTGGTGGAACTCTACAAACCACAAATGAAGTCAGTGGACGAAATCGTTCCGTTGACAGACCTTTTCTTCTCAGACTTCCTAGAATTGACAGAAGCTGAGCGAGAAGTCATGGCTGGTGAAACAGTACCAACAGTATTGGAAGCCTTCAAAGCGAAATTGGAAGCCATGTCAGACGATGAGTTTGTGGCAGAAAATATCTTCCCACAAATCAAAGCGGTTCAAAAAGAAACTGGGATCAAAGGGAAGAATCTCTTTATGCCAATCCGTATTGCCGTTTCAGGTGAAATGCATGGTCCTGAATTGCCAGATACCATCTACTTGCTTGGACGTGAAAAATCCATCCAACACATTGAAAGCATGTTGGAAGAAATTGCAAAATAACCTATAAAAAGAACTCAAATAAAGAGTTCTTTTTATATATGCTTATTTGAAAATGCAAAGATTTTAGTGTATACTATTAATTGACAGGGCAAGGGAAATAAGTTAGTAAGATGGTATTTTTACAACTAGACTTGGCAGGATTCCTAATGTTGGTGAGTCTACTTATTTTTTTCTTTACATTTTGCTGGATGGGAGGAGAGATTCTTCATCCATGCAGTTACCATCTGTTATAATGACTTTTTTAATCACAAGAGTTTAGTCCAATTTGGCTAGCTTTTAGAGAAGCATATCTACTCTTTCTTCTCCAAAAATAGAAAGAAATTGACCTTGCTCTGTTACCTTGCATTATGCAAGGTTTTTTTGTGGAATAGTACTGGGAAATTTGCGATTTCGTTTTGGAGTGGTATAATATTAACTATCCTGATGAATAGAGGAACTCAAATGAAAGAATTTAACAAATCAATCAAATTAGAGCATGTGGCTTATGATATTCGTGGTCCAGTTTTGGAAGAAGCTATGCGCATGCGGGCAAATGGAGAAAAAATTCTCCGTTTAAATACAGGAAACCCAGCTGAGTTTGGCTTTACAGCGCCAGATGAGGTTATCCATGATTTGATAATGAATGCGCGTGATAGTGAAGGATATTCAGATTCAAAAGGGATTTTTTCAGCTCGCAAAGCGATTATGCAATATTGCCAACTCAAAAAATTTCCAAATGTAGGGATCGATGATATCTATCTTGGGAATGGGGTTAGTGAGCTGATTGTTATGTCTATGCAAGGGCTTTTGGACAATGGTGACGAAGTCTTGGTTCCTATGCCTGACTATCCACTTTGGACAGCAGCAGTCAGCTTGGCTGGAGGAAATGCAGTACACTATGTCTGTGATGAAGAAGCAGAATGGTATCCAGACCTAGATGACATCAAGTCAAAAATTAGTTCCAATACTAAGGCTATTGTCTTGATTAATCCCAACAATCCTACTGGTGCTCTCTATCCTAAGGAGCTCTTACTAGATATTATTGAAATTGCTCGTCAAAACGACTTGATTATTTTTGCGGATGAAATTTACGACCGTATGGTTATGGATGGCAATGTTCACACACCAGTCGCAAGTTTGGCTCCAGACCTTTTCTGTGTCAGCATGAATGGTCTGTCTAAATCTCACCGTATCGCTGGTTTCCGTGTTGGTTGGATGGTCTTGTCTGGACCTAAACACCATGTAAAGGGCTACATTGAAGGTCTCAACATGCTCTCAAACATGCGACTTTGTTCGAATGTGCTTGCTCAACAGGTTGTTCAAACGTCACTAGGTGGTCACCAGTCAGTGGATGAGTTGCTTCTTCCTGGTGGTCGTATCTATGAACAAAGAAACTTTATTTATAATGCCATTCAAGATATCCCTGGTTTGTCTGCTGTTAAACCAAAAGCAGGTCTTTATATATTCCCGAAGATTGACCGCAATATGTATCGTATCGACGATGATGAACAATTTGTCCTTAATTTCTTGAAGCAAGAAAAAGTGCTTTTGGTACATGGACGTGGCTTTAACTGGAAAGAACCAGATCACTTCCGTATCGTTTATCTACCACGTGTCGATGAGTTAGCCCAAATACAGGAAAAGATGACTCGCTTCTTGAAGCAGTATCGTAGATAAGGCTTTCATAGCAAAAAAGCTGGAAACATTTGTCAGAGCTATTGACAAATAAGTAAGAATCAGATAGAATAGTAAAGTATGTTTAGTAACTGATCACTTTATAGCCGGCTAAACGAATACAAAATCTATGAGGAGGTATTCATCGTGAAACGTACTTATCAACCAAGTAAACTTCGTCGTGCGCGCAAACACGGATTCCGTAACCGTATGTCAACTAAAAACGGTCGTCGCGTATTGGCAGCTCGTCGTCGTAAAGGACGCAAAGTTTTGGCTGCATAATCCAAACAAATGAAACAAAGAAGTCAGTAGGAACTCGAGCCTACTGATTTTTCTTTTATCTAAAAGATAGAATTTTCTAAAGTTATTGATTGAGAATAAACATTTTAGAAGATGTCTTGAAAAAAATCACATATAGAAAAAGCTCAAGATCAGAAGATAATTTCTCTGATTTTGAGCTTTTCTTTATTCTTTCAAATGATAAGAGTAGCTAGCAACGACGACATCTTCGTGCCATCTGAGAGCATATTTTAATTTAAGGCTCATTTGATTGTGGAGGGTATTTTGCCAAGGTTTGTTAGGGATAAATTGGGGTACAAGAACTGTAACCGTGTAGTTTTTTTTCTTGGCTTCTTGAGAAATCTTTCGAACATATCGAACTGTAGGTGTGATAATATCGCGATAGCTGGTATTAATGTTTTTAAGAGTAATATTTGGGAAGTAGTCGGCAAATTCTTGGAGGATTTCTTGGTCTTTTTCCTCAGTTTCCTTGGTGGAAATGTGCATAGCCAAAACTTCGTCTCCGATGCTTTGAGCGTAGTTAATCGCTCCGACGCTGACTCGAGTAACATTTCCTACTAAGACAAGTACGACATTGCCATCGTAAGTTTTCTTTTGAATTCCTTCATAAAGTCGAAGTTGTTTCGCCACTTTTTGGTAATGACTGTGGATGGACAAAAAGAGGAAGGTTAGGACCAGGATAATTGGGAAGAAGGGCCAGATATCTCCAAGTCTAAAGAAGAGTAGGATAAGAACGATAACGTAACAAATGATAGCACCGAGGATGTTAGCAAAGGCAGATTTTAAGAAATGAGAGCCTTTTTCTTTTTTCCAGTGGCGAATCATACCTGTTTGAGAAAGTGCAAAGGGGACGAAAACTCCGATAGTATAAAGAGGGATCAAGCGTTCTGTATTTCCGTTGAAAATAAGCAGAAGGATTATGGCACCAAAAGCTAAGGTTAAAATACCGTTTGAGTAACCAAGGCGGTCTCCCTTTTCCATAAAGAGATGGGGCATGTACTTGTTCTTAGCCATATTGTAAGCTAACATCGGAAAGGCAGAAAAACCAGTATTTGCAGCAACGGCTAGGATTAGGGCAGTTGAGAATTGGAAGAGATAATAAACAATCTGACCGAGAGCTGAATCTCCTAAAATCCCTTTAGCCATTTGTGAGAGGATTGTTTCTCCGTGTTGAGGTGTAATCCCCATCCAGTAGTTTAAGAAGGTAATCCCTGCAAATAGAAATCCAAGAATTAGAGACATGATAGTAAGCGTCTGGGCTGCGTTTTTCTCTTTTGGAGTCTTGAAAAATGGGACAGCATTTGAGATGGCTTCAACCCCTGTTAGTGAAGCTGAACCGCTGGTGAAGGCTCTTAAGATTAGGACAATTGACAGACTTGGGACAGTTTGACCAATTGCAGAAGTTGCATGATAACTGAGAGAACCTGTCAATAGTTGGAAGATACCAAACAATAAGAGGAAGACCGTACTAAAGATAAAGAGGTAGACAGGGATCATCAGAGAACTAGCAGATTCCTTCAAGCCTCGCAGATTTAAAAGCATGAGCAAACATACTAGAAAAATGGAGATGTGGAGGTTATAAGGATGGAGGACAGGAAGTGCAGCTGTGATCGCATCAGCACCTGCAGCTACCGATACGGCTACTGTCAGCATGTAGTCAACAAGTAGACTTCCCCCAGCAATCAAACCTAACTCAGGGGAGAGGTTTTCTCGAGTAACCATATAGGCACCTCCACCTTGAGGGTAGGCATGAATGATTTGTCGGTAAGAAATGGTTAGACTAGCAAGTAGCAAGAGGACAAAAATGCCGATAGGGAGACTCCACCAAATAGCAAGCGGAGATAGGCTAGCCAAGACAAGGACGACCTGCTCAGGTCCATAGGCGATAGATGAAAGGGCATCGCTTGAGAGCATTGCAAGTGCCTGTGTTTTTCCAAGTAGCCCTCCTTCGCCTTCAGTTAAGGACTTGAGAGGACGACCGATAAAGGTATATTTTAGTTTTGTAAACATTTTCTTTCCTTTTTTGAAATTTTCAACAAGAGCTATTATACTGCTATGAAAAAATACCGTCAAGGGAAAATCATTGATTTCAAAATATTTTTTTCCTATAAGGATGCGACTAGTTTTTTGGTATAATAGAAAGTAGAAAAAACGAGGAAATATAAATGATTTTTGATACACATACTTAGAGTGTTTGGAGTGAAGTTTAAGGACTCATGACATTATTGAGGCACAAATTAACCATAAAACTAACCAAAGGAAAGTTAAAGTAGCATACAAAAAGAGGAATTCATTGAGAGTTCCTCTTTTAATCTATATTTTTAACAATTTCATTGAACAAAGAAATGATTTTTAATTTTTTTGTGTGAGATAAATCTGAGATGTTATCGATCAATGTAGTTATAGGGACGTAATTATTTGAGAGTGGGAAATTAAAGAAGTCTTCTACGGTCATTCCTAAAGCAGTAAGCACTTTTTCAAGTGTGTGTATTTTAAAATCGTATTTCATATTCTCGATGTTTTGTATTGCTTTAATACCTAGTCCAGCTTGATTGGATAATTGTTCTTGGCTGAGATTCTGTTCTTTTCTACATTCTCTTATACGCTCTGCTATGTATTTTTGTAATTGATTAGCTTCCATCTGTAATTTCCTCTTTTGTACTATTCTACTATCCTTTATATGATTTTTTAAGTACAGTTAGCTGTCCAAAATATCAACATAGTATAGCGCATCGTACTATTTTGTGTTAAAATAGATAAAAAACAATACAAAAGGAGCAATAACATGGCAGAAGAAATAGCTGTGTATAAATTACAAGAATGGGACATGGGAAATGGTGAGAAGAAATATTCTCAGTTAGGTAGCTTAGAAGCTCATTATTATTTTGCAAAAAATAATGGTGGAAAAGTTTTATTTACGACAGAATCGGACTTGTACCAGAGAAATGTTGGTTATGTGTTACTAACATTGCCGAATGGAGAATACGGCTTTCTTTCTAAAATTATTGAAAAAGGAACCTATCCTAAACTCCCCGAAGATCTCTCGTATATGGTTCCCACAGAGTGGAAAAATATAAATGAAACAATAGAAAAACAGACCAATTTTAATTGGATTGTCTTAGAAGTTGTTTCAAAGATTTTTGAAGGTATTGAAGGAATACCTAAAATGCCTAGTCCACAGTACATGAAAAAAGAGGAATTTCAAAAATATCTAAATAACATAGATTATTAAGAAATAAACTCAGGTTTTGCTAATAGAATAGATACAAAAATCAAGGAGAATAAGATATATGAGAAAGCAGAAAAACGAAGAAGGTAAAAAGGATAGTAAGAATGGCAAAAAAACTAAAAAATTTAGTTTAGTGAGGGTCATATTACTTACGATTGTTATATTGGGTATCTTTGCCGCTGCAGGTATAAGCATATCTAATTATTTTTCCGAAAATTCATCAAGTGATAATTTGTTTGATAAGAAGTGGGGTTCAGTAGGACTTAAAACTAGTGTTTGGGAATTTTCAGGTTCAGATAAATTAAAAATTGACTATATGCTAAAAAATAATGAAGTATTTAATTATGATGTAACTATTCATGATTCATATTCTGATTTTAAAAATATCACAAAAACTAAACTTTCGGAAGAAGATATCGTCAAATCATTTAAGGAAAATTTCGAGATATTAAAAAATAGTGATATCAAAAAAGAAGATTTGAAGTTTATTTCATTACTTGATAATAAAGACCAAGAACGTTACGGAAGAATCCTGTATAAGATAGATCAACATAAGATGGTATATCTTGATATATTTGGTGAGAATACAGCTGTGCCGTATGAGTTAGTACCATTAGTAAATACAAAAATCAGCGGAACTTATCGTGTTACGAAGGTTTATGGGAATAAGGGTTCTGTGGAAGAAAATCAAAAAAATATAGATAGATTGCCTAACATTAAATTTTCAAGTGATAGAATTATTGTAGGAGACAAGGTGATTTATTTAACTTCATATGAATCATTTACTAATACTGTTCAGAATTTGAAAACAAAAGAACAAATTATTGAAATCATGGAAAGTAGAGGCTATAAGATAAAGGATACAGAAAAAATATATGTTAATTTGGATAGAGAGCAATTCTTTATTCCAGTTGAACATGGTAAGAAAGTATTCATGGGATTTTTGAAGAATGATACCTCAAATGAAGAGAATAACGCAGTAATGGAACTAGAAAAAGTAGAACTAAAAGAATAATTGAATAAAAAAACAAATAGCATATAGATTTGGCTCTAAAAAATGAATAGCAGTTATACGATTTTGTATAACTGCTATTTTTTTTATACATCTGACTGTTTTTATCTAAAATGACTACTAAGTTTTTTCCACTGGCGATAGCGTGAGAAGACAAACTCTGTATGGTTGGTAAACCCGAGCAGGAGGTACCAACATATGGTAGATTTAACAAAAGTAGAACAACGTAGAGAAGAAGCAATTAATAAAGCTGTATTATCTGGTGATTGGGCTAAGGTAGATAACTTATTAAACCAGCCCTATGAGAATTCATGTAGAAAAGATCGTTCTTATGGTCTTCGTAGTTTAGATAGTGGTTCAGGTGATACAGATCCTTTACTAGATACGATAGCAGATAATAGAGATGCATTGTCTCTCCTAATTAAAAAAGAAGAAATTGCTATTATAAAGAATGCTATTGAGAGATTGCTGAGTGAAAGAGATAGAAAAATTCTATATGGAGTAGTTTTAGAAGGTAAATCGTACTCAAGTCTTTCAAAAGAATTCGGGCTTACTGACAAAACTGTCAAAAGACACTATGAGCGTATTATAGAGATTCTGCGAAAAGAATTAAAAAATTAAGAATCTCCTCCGAATTCTTTTAAAATTTCTCCTTATAAGCAAGGAGGTGATTTTAAAATGTTGCTATCTGTAATCGTCACAGTATTTATTTCGTTAAAAGTAGACGATTTACTTTTAAGTTTAGAAAGAAGGTATTGAATTATGGCACTTAAGAACTTAACTCATTTTACAGAGTTTGATGCGTCACGGTTCCTTTCTCGCAAAGAACTACGTTTTGTGTCCGCCAAAAGGTGGATAGAAAAAAGTGAAACTGGTTCAGAAATTGAAAAAGGGGTAAAAGTGGGCGTACTTATCTTTTCCGATGACAGTGATTATCCAAACGAAAAAAATAATATTGGAGAGCAACTCACTGTAAAAGTTCCACTAGCATCGATGAAGGATTATGACTCGTATCAACCAATGCTCACAACTGTAGAAATTGTAGATATTGAGAAGGCTGTTGTATATGGAGAGTACCGTAACCAGCTTAGTTTGATTGCAAAAGTCAATGAAGTAGTCGAACTTTAAAGGAGGTCAATATGCCGTCGATTATCGAAGAAATACCTATGAAGATTTTTGAAGGTATTAAGGAAGTTTGTCATCTTTGTGGCAGAAAACTTCAGGAGTACCAGAGGAAAGTCCAGATAGAAGAAAATCAAAAAAACTGGAATAGATTTCTAGCTTCTACGCAAAATGTATTGGTAGAATTAGTGAAAGAAAATATTCAGGAAAATCAGTTTGCATATACACTAGTTCCAATTTACGAAGCTCAGGAAGTTGTTCAAGCCGATGGAAGCAAGTCGGTCCAGAGAGTGCACGTAGCAGATGAAAGAGTTCCTGTATGTACAATGGATAACCATGGGATTCGAGAATTTGGAGCTAGGTGTGTAGTTTTTCGGTTTCAAATTTTTGGAGAGCTACCCCAAGAAGTTCTATTAAGGATACAGGATACTTGGATCTTTTATTTGCACAAATATGCTCTTCATGGTCTCGCTGATCTATATCTAAAGCATGGTTTACGCTATCTAGTGTTCATCATCTGTAATGAATCAGATAAACGAACGATAAAGGGGGCGTTGTTCAAATTGAAGCATCCGTGGTCTTAGATGGTTAATTTTATGCCGTGAAAGTTGTTGACAGTAGGCTAAGATGAATTAGACTGGTTGTGGTGGTGCGGTCGAACTTTGTTCGTCGTGCCAACACAATCAGTTTTATAATCTTAGGGTTCCTATTGTCAATAAACCATGGAATAAATTTAAACATCGTTAGTTTGACTCATTAACTTGATAAGCGTCAAACATTAGCACAACGAAAGGTGACATTATGAATCAAATTTTTCCCAATAAATTGGTTAAAGCCTATGTTTATGGTGATACCGTAGAAATGACTACAGCCAACGGCCAACAAGAACAAATTATCAAAGTGATAGAAGGCAAGCGTTACGTAAATCTTGAGACCGGAGAAATTCACGCTATGGATACTTCCAGTAGTACACGACTCGATAATTTGAAGTCTACTAAACAGACTATGAAAAAACTACGCCGTCTAGTAGCTCATAATTTTACGGGAGGTATCAACCAGTTATGGATAACGTTGACTTATCGAGACCATGTTACCGATCCGGCTATAGTTTACATGGATTTCAAAGCGTTCATTCGACGCATTCGTAATCAGTTTGGAAATGTTGATTATATTACGGTCATTGAACCACAAGCTAGTGGAAGGTGGCATTTGCATGTGTTATTAAAGAACGATTCCGAACTAACAATTCCTAACAATGACCTTGCCAAGATGTGGGGGAAAGGTTTTACAAAGACCAAGAGGTTAAAGAGAGCTGATAAGGTTGGGAATTATTTGATTGCTTATTTGTCTAATTTGCAGATAGGTGATGAGGGTTCACAAAACAAAGCAATTATAAAAGGTGCGCGCCTATACATGTACCCCAAGGGTATCAGAATTTATCGAACTAGCAGAGGAATTAAAAAGCCTTTGGAAATGACAACAACAAAGGGTGAGCTTATGGAAACTTATAAAATTAACAGTCCTCCGACATTTTCACGTACTACAAAACATGATACTCCTTATGGTGTGAAAGAATATACTACCGAGTTTTATGATAACATAAAAGCCTGTCAGACACTTTTAGCGGAGCAACTGACAAGCTAAGTAGGTAATAAAAGAGAATCTCTTTTACCATCCCTATTATATCAGAATAGGAGAAATTTATGAAAAATATATATAAAAGCAAGAAAGGGATTACGGAATTATTTGATGTTCCGTTAAAAACCTTAAACAATGATCTAACAGAAATGCGAAGAAATGAAAAATTCCAAGGATACATTTTGAAGCCTTCTCATAAGAGAGTATATATAAATGTTGAAGGTTATAAGGAATTTCTTCTTTATAAACAAAAGAAATATGAGGAAGCTATGTAGTTATGTTATAATTAAGCTATGCTACATAGCTTTCCTTTGCTTTAAAAGTACAAGGAGAAGAAATGTTTTTTAAAAAATTAGATAATGGTAAATACCGTTATTATGAGAAATTCTATCATGAACGAGAGGGAAAGTGGAAGCAAGTCTCTGTGACTCTAAAATCAAAATCTAGAGTTTCTCAAGCAGAAGCAAAACGTCGTTTAGCGCTAAAAATCGAAAAACTTCTAACCGCCCCTACAAAAGAGGAAGTTGAAAAGAAACAACTAGAAGAAATGATTTTTAGTCAACTATTGGAAGAATGGAAAACGATTCGTTCCAGTGAGATAAAATCTTCTAGTTATAGAAGTGAGATGAAAAGTTTAGAGCTTTTCATGGGAGCAGTAGGAAATTTGAGAATATCAGATTACACCACTCAGCTAGTTCAAACATATCTAATGAATTTGAATGTTCAAAATTCAACAAGAAAAAATCGAAAAATATACTTGAATGGTATCTTTGATTATGCTGTAAAGGTCGGATATATTTCTGACTCACCAGTTAAAGGGGTGGTAATTCCGAAGCAGAAAGCAGACTATGAGAAGTTGCAAAAAGCTAAGGATAATTTCATTAGTAGAGAGGAACTAGGACAGGTTTTATCGTATTGTGAAAGTCACAATAAAGATAAGCGTTATGCTTTGGCAATGGAATTTATCTTTTTAACTGGTCTTCGTTTTGCAGAGTTTATAGGGGTTCGCTATCAAGATGTAAACTTCAAAGCGAATCTTTTAACAATTGATCATACAATAGATTATGTTGCTCATGGATATGATGAGAGAATCTTACAGACAACGAAAACAGTAGGTTCTGTCAGGACGATAGTACTAAGTGAACGTTGCTTGGAAATTATCGAGTACTTTCGTAGTAACTGTTTTGATGAGGAGTTCATCTTTGTGACTGAGCAAGGTAACATTATGAGACAGCCTTTATTATATAGATTTATCAAAAATATTTGTGAAGTAGTGTTGGGTGGGCACAGATCCTATAATATTCACATGCTTAGACATTCGCATATTAGTTTATTGGCTGAACTAGGGATACCCATAAAGGCTATTATGGAGCGAGTTGGACATAGAGATGAATCTATCACTTTAAGGATCTATAGTCATGTAACAAAAAATATACAAGATGAATTGAGAGAGAAACTTAATCAAATTCATCTGTAGATGCTAACCATAGAACTAACCAAGTACTAACCAAAGTGAATAGAAACTAGGGGAAGTATAGGGAAGTATAGAAGAGAGAAAGTCTTTTCTTTTGGTAGCTAAGGAACATTGAGGAAAGAGAAGGAAATATAGTTTGGATATTTTTGATACTCATACCCACTTGAATGTGGAAGAATTTTTGGGACGCGAAGAAGAAGAACTTGCCTTAGCGGCTGAAATGGGTGTAACTCGGATGAATATTGTTGGTTTTGACAAACCGACTATTGAGCGTGCTCTTGAACTAGTGGACAAGTATGACCAACTCTATGCGACGATTGGCTGGCATCCAACGGAAGCAGGGACATATACAGAGGATGTTGAGTCTTACTTGCTAGAAAAACTAAAACATCCAAAAGTTGTAGCCTTGGGCGAGGTTGGTTTGGACTACCACTGGATGACGGCATCTAAGGAAGTTCAAGAAAAGGTTTTCCGTCGTCAGATTCAGCTGTCTAAGGAACTGGACTTACCTTTTGTGGTTCACACCCGTGACGCGCTAGAAGATACCTATGAGATTATTAAGAGTGAGGGAGTTGGTCCTCGTGGCGGGATTATGCACTCATTCTCAGGTTCTTTGGATTGGGCGGAGAAGTTTGTAGATCTTGGGATGATTATTTCCTTTTCTGGAGTGGTGACTTTCAAGAAGGCAACAGATATTCAGGAAGCAGCTAAAGAGTTGCCTTTGGATAAGATTTTGGTAGAAACGGATGCCCCTTACTTGGCACCCGTTCCCAAACGTGGTCGTGAAAACAAGACAGCTTATACGCGCTATGTAGTAGACTTTATTGCGGACTTGCGTGGCATTACGACAGAAGAATTGGCAGCAGTGACAAGTGCCAATGCAGAAGGCATCTTTGGATTGGAAAGTAAATCATGAAAGAGAAAATTTCCCAAGTCATCGTAGTCGAAGGACGTGATGATACGACCAATCTTAAACATTATTTTGATGTGGAGACCTATGAGACTCGTGGATCGGCTATCAATGAACAAGATCTTGAACGAATTCAACGTTTACATGAGCGTCATGGAGTGATTGTCTTTACAGATCCTGATTTCAACGGGGAACGCATTCGTCGGATGATTATGACGGCCATTCCGACAGTTCAACACGCCTTTCTCAAACGAGACGAGGCAGTGCCTAAGTCTAAGACCAAGGGACGTTCTCTAGGAATTGAGCATGCTAGCTACGAAGACTTGAAGACAGCACTAGAACAAGTAACTAAACAGTTTGAAGTAGAAAGCGACTTTGATATTAGCCGTAGCGACTTGATTCGCCTTGGTTTTCTAGCCGGGGCAGATAGCCGAAAACGCAGAGAATATCTAGGAGAAAGTCTTCGTATCGGTTATTCCAATGGGAAACAACTCCTTAAACGTTTAGAGTTATTTGGGATAAGTCTAGCTGAAGTTGAAGAAACTATGAAATCATATGAGGATTGAGAAACTCCCCCAAAATGTGGAGGGAATATGATACAATAGAAGTAATCATATACGGTTTAATCAGGCTTGGTAGCAAGCATTAGAAAAGTGACTCCGTAGGAATTGAGCTAAGTGGAGATGGTGAGGAAAAGTTATGGGAATCTTTGATTTTTTAAAAAAGACAGAAGCAACAAAACCAACTGAAATAACGGAATCCAATAAGGAAGCAGAAGAGGCGAAAGGCAATGCTTGCGTAGGTGTTCTAGATTTGTTCCCGATGAAGGAAACGAACCAATTATTGATTGTTGGGAGTTTAGAAGGTAGGCTCAAGGTTGGAGATCAGTTGCAGTTTTGCAATCCCGACCAAGGAATGGGAAGTCTTGGCACTGTAGAGGTTAAAAAACTTAGCAGTCAAAACAAAGATGCAGATAGTCTAACTGATGAAGTTCTTGCCCATCTAGTGGTTGATAGGATTCCTTCTTTGGATAAACTGAAAAAAGGAAGTGTGCTCTTTAGTTCAGGTATTGAGGAAGAGCAAAAATTATCTAGCTATTCAGATGCTCTTTATCGTGCTTTTGTAGCCATCCAAGAGGGTCAGTTAACAAATGAAGACTATTTGGCAGCTAGTCTTGATGACAGCGTAGAGATTTTACGTCTCTTTTTATGGAAATGCCGTCAAAATCAGGAAACTGAAAGTGAAGAAAGCTATCAATCCAACACTCGCAAGTTGGAACGTCTAGCGGAAATCGTTAAAGATAAGCTCTTAGAAGCAGATGCAGTTTATGCAGTTTATTCAGAAAAAACAGGCGAGCCTTACCTCTTTTCAACGACCTATGACAGAGGAGAAGAAGGGTATCTCTGCACTGATCCCATGATTATGCTTTTGACACCATCTTGGTATCGCCAATTCAAGGAAACCATTGACAGCCGACCAAACTCAGTCGTCAAACTGATTGAAAATACGGAAGATAAAAAAGGGATTGAAAATTTCCTAGGGACAGCCTTTTACCTAAATGGTGCCTTGGGAGCAATCTTTAATTCCAAGGAAGTCAGCATCAGTGCCTCTGCCTTGGTTCAAAAACCAGATTTTTCTGATTTACCAGAAATACAAGTGCCTGTCATGAATCCTGACCTAGTAAGATGGATGTTGTTGATGGGACAATTGGATAGCCCGACAACAGAAGATGAAGAAGTAATTTATAAGCTCTATTATAAGTTCTTTTCGGAAGCTATGCCGAAAGCAAAGTTCCTAATTCCTTTAGATGCTACTTCGGAATTTAAGGACGATAGTCAGGAAGTAAGCTCCTTTGTCTTGGAAAAAGATTCTAGTTTCAACATTCCAGTTAAAGAAGGAAAAGATGGGCGAAACTCTGTTCCAGTATTTACAGATTGGAAACGTCTGAGAATGGTTTTTGATGAAAAATGGAATGGCATGATTGAAGAAGCTGGAGGCATGATTGAAGGCTTTGACTATGCTATAAACCCAACGGAATACTATGAAGCGGGTGCCTATGTTAGCCTAACAGCTTTTAGAGACATGCAAAAACTTAGTGAGGAACAAGAAGGAAGAGCTCAAGATTAGAGAGTTTCTTTACATTGGGAAACTTTATAGTTTTATCTATATCCTACTTGAACCACTAACCTTTTTCAAAGATTTTGAAAGGAAATGGAATGGCGAATAGAAGTTATATTTACTTAAAAAACGGAGATGAAGCTCGTATCTTAACAGAAGGCATCTACACGATACCCTATTTTTGGCAATTGTTTTGGGATGAAGAAGACTTAAAAGCTCCTATTGCTCTCTGGGAAACAGCAGAAGAACTCGAAGAAGATGAAGAGCAAGCAGAAAGATTTTACCAAGAGCAGAATGTAGATATCTTGCTTCCTATTGAAAAATTCCGGCAAAGTGCCCTCCAAAACCGCTCTTTTTTAGAAGAGAATGTCCCACAAGCCTTGAAACTATATGATGCCTTTGTTCGTTATATTCTTGCAAACGTAAAAGATGGTGATGTGTTAGGATTTGATCTTTTGGATGTAGTTTTTATGGACCAAGTCTCTGTAGTCGCTGATAAACTGTTAAAAAATATCCGAGCTATTCGGGAAAATCAACCCAAAGATTTAGACTTTTCTCTAACGGATGAGAACTTAATAGGCCTTGCTATGGGTTTTCCTGATTATTACGCTTCAGAATTATTGCCAGAAGACAATATTCTAGATTCGGTTGCATATCAGGATGAATTGAAGAAAATGAACCCCCAAGAAGATAAGCAAGGGGGCGACATGACTGGAGCCGATACAAAAGCGAACAAGCATCGTGTTCTATTTGTATTTTGGATTTTGTTGGCAGGAATTATGTGGTTTCTATATATTATTTTTAGCTAATAATTAGAAAAGAGAATAAATGAGAATTGCAGATTATAGCGTGACCAAGGCAGTGCTGGAGCGTCACGGTTTTACCTTTAAAAAATCCTTCGGGCAAAATTTCTTGACCGATACCAATATCCTTCAAAAAATTGTGGATACGGCTGAGATTGATGATCAGGTCAATGTCATTGAAATTGGTCCAGGGATTGGTGCCTTGACTGAGTTTTTAGCTGAGCGTGCAGCTCAAGTCATGGCCTTTGAGATTGACCACCGTTTGGTACCAATTCTAGCGGATACCCTGCGTGATTTTGACAATGTGACCGTAGTCAACGAGGATATTCTAAAGGTTGACTTGGCGCAGCATATCCAAAATCTTAAAAACCCTGACCTGCCTATTAAGGTAGTAGCCAACTTGCCTTACTATATCACGACGCCTATTCTCATGCACTTAATCGAGAGTGGCATTCCTTTTAGTGAATTTGTGGTCATGATGCAAAAAGAAGTGGCAGATCGTATCTCTGCTAAGCCAAATACCAAGGCTTACGGTAGCTTGTCAATTGCAGTTCAGTATTATATGACGGCCAAGGTTGCCTTTATCGTGCCTCGTACAGTATTTGTGCCAGCGCCCAACGTGGACTCGGCTATCCTGAAAATGGTGCGCCGTCCAGAACCAGCTGTAGCAGTTGAAGACGAGAACTTCTTCTTTAAGGTTTCCAAGGCTAGTTTCACCCATCGTCGCAAGACCTTGTGGAACAACTTGACAGGTTACTTTGGGAAAACTGAGGAGATCAAGGACAAACTGACAAAGGCTTTAGATCAAGCGGGCTTGTCACCGAGTGTACGTGGTGAAGCTCTGGGCTTAGAAGAATTTGCCAGTCTAGCAGATGCGCTTAAAGGACAAGGGCTCTAAGATGCAGGGACAAATCATTAAAGCCTTGGCGGGTTTCTACTATGTGGAGAGTGATGGCAAGGTTTATCAAACACGCGCACGTGGGAATTTTCGTAAAAAAGGCCATACGCCCTATGTTGGAGATTGGGTAGATTTTTCTGCAGAGGAGAACTCAGAAGGCTATATATTGGAAATTCATGAACGAAAAAATAGTCTGGTTCGTCCACCCATTGTCAATATTGACCAAGCCGTTGTCATTATGTCCGTTAAAGAACCTGATTTTAATAGCAACTTGTTGGATCGTTTCTTGGTTCTTTTAGAGCACAAGGGCATTCATCCTATCGTCTATATTTCCAAGATGGACTTACTGGAAGATGGGGGAGAACTGGATTTTTACGAGCAGACCTATCGTGCTATTGGTTACGATTTTGTGACTAGTAAAGAGGAACTCTTGCCCTTGTTGACAGACAAAGTGACAGTTTTTATGGGGCAGACAGGTGTTGGAAAGTCAACCCTGCTTAATAAAATTGCACCTGACCTCAATCTCGAAACAGGAGAAATCTCAGACAGTCTAGGTCGTGGTCGCCATACTACTCGAGCTGTTAGTTTTTACAACCTTAATGGTGGTAAAATTGCAGATACACCAGGTTTTTCGTCGCTAGATTATGAAGTATCAAGTGCGGAAGAGCTGAACCAGGCCTTTCCAGAGATTGCTAGTGTCAGTCGCGACTGTAAGTTCCGTACTTGTACGCATACTCATGAGCCATCTTGTGCAGTGAAACCAGCAGTAGAAGAGGGGATCATTGCAAACTTCCGTTTCGACAACTATCTGCAATTCCTCAGTGAGATTGAAAATCGCAGAGAAACCTATAAAAAAGTCAGCAAAAAAATTCCAAAATAAGGAGAAACCTATGTCTCAATACAAGATTGCTCCGTCAATTCTGGCAGCAGATTATGCCAACTTTGAACGTGAAATTAAACGCCTAGAAGCAACTGGGGCAGAATACGCCCATATCGATATCATGGATGGTCACTTTGTACCTCAGATCAGCTTTGGTGCAGGTGTAGTCGAAAGTCTTCGACCTCATAGTAAGATGGTCTTTGACTGCCACTTGATGGTATCAAATCCCGAACATCATTTAGAGGATTTTGCGCGTGCAGGAGCTGACATCATCAGCATTCACGTAGAAGCAACGCCTCACATCCATGGAGCTCTTCAAAAGATTCGTTCTCTCGGTGTCAAACCTTCGGTCGTCATCAATCCTGGTACGCCTGTTGAGGCGATTAAACATGTGCTTCACCTAGTTGACCAAGTCTTAGTCATGACAGTGAACCCTGGATTTGGTGGGCAAGCCTTTCTCCCTGAAACCATGGACAAGGTTCGTGAGTTGGTTGCCCTTCGTGAGGAAAAAGGCTTGAACTTTGAAATCGAAGTCGATGGTGGTATTGATGACCAAACCATTGCTCAAGCCAAAGAAGCTGGCGCTACAGTTTTTGTAGCGGGATCTTATGTCTTTAAGGGAGATGTCAATGAACGAGTGCAAACTCTCAGAAATCAACTGGACTAAAGCTGCAGTTTTTGCAGGGGGAGACCGCGGTCACTACCGGACAGATTTTGACTGTTTTGTCGGTGTGGATCGAGGCTCACTCTGGGTATTGGAAGAAGAACTTCCTCTTGCTTTAGCAGTTGGGGATTTTGATTCTGTGACTGTAGAAGAACGTCAGTTGATTCAAGAACGTTCGCAACATTTTGTCCAAGCTCAGCCAGAGAAGGATGATACCGATCTGGAACTGGCGCTTCTAACGATTTTTGAAAAAAATCCTCAAGCTCAGGTGACCATTTTTGGTGCCCTAGGTGGTCGTATTGACCATATGCTGGCCAATGTCTTTCTACCCAGCAATCCCAAATTGGCACCCTATATGCGCCAAATAGAGATTGAGGATGGGCAAAACTTGATTAGCTATTGCCCAGAAGGGACCAGTCAGCTAGAACCACGTTTGGACTATGATTATCTTGCTTTTATGCCTGTGAGGGATAGTCAGTTGACTATTATCGGAGCCAAGTATGAATTGACTGAGGCGAATTTTTTCTTTAAGAAAGTTTACGCTTCTAACGAATATATAGATAGGGAAGTTTCGGTGACTTGCCCAGATGGCTATGTGGTTGTACTGCATAGCAAGGACAGGAGATAGGATGGAGATTATATTACTACTGTTACTAATTGCTAACCTAGCCGGCCTCTTTCTTATTTGGCAGAGGCAAGAAAAGCAGGAGAAATACCTGGCCAAAAGTTTAGAAGACCAGGCAGATAACCTTTCAGACCAGTTAGATTATCGATTTGAACAAGCGCGACAAGCAAGCCAGCTGGACCAAAAAAATCTAGAAGTGGCTGTTAGCGACCGTTTGCAGGAGGTGCGAATCGAATTGCACCAAGGTCTTACCCAGGTTCGACAGGAGATGAATGAAAACCTCCTCCAAACCAGAGATAAGACTGACCAACGACTACAGGCCTTGCAGGAGTCAAATGAGCAACGTTTAGAGCAGATGCGCCAAACGGTCGAGGAAAAGTTAGAAAAGACCTTGCAGACACGCTTGCAAGCGTCTTTCGAGACAGTTTCCAAGCAATTGGAATCTGTCAATCGCGGCCTTGGAGAAATGCAGACGGTTGCCCGTGATGTCGGCGCTCTTAATAAGGTCTTATCTGGTACAAAAACTAGAGGAATTCTAGGAGAATTACAATTGGGGCAGATTATCGAAGATATCATGACGCCTGCTCAGTATGAACGAGAATTTGCAACAGTTGAAAATTCGAGTGAGCGAGTCGAGTACGCCATCAAGTTGCCTGGGCAAGGTGACCAGGAATATGTTTATCTACCAATTGACTCTAAGTTTCCACTGGCAGCTTATTACCGCCTTGAAGAAGCCTATGAAGCAGGTGATAAGGAAGAGATCGAAAGTTGTCGCAAATCACTCCAAACAAGCGTTAAGCGTTTTGCCAAAGATATCAAGAACAAGTACATAGCACCGCCAAGGACGACCAATTTTGGAGTTCTGTTTGTTCCGACAGAAGGTCTTTACTCAGAAATCGTTAGAAATCCGATTTTCTTTGATGGTTTGAGACGGGAAGAGCAGATTATCGTTGCAGGACCAAGTACCCTATCAGCCCTGCTCAACTCCCTATCGGTTGGCTTCAAAACTCTAAATATCCAAAAGAGTGCTGACCATATTAGCCAAACTCTAGCCAACGTCAAAACCGAATTTGGCAAGTTTGGTGGTATTCTGGTTAAAGCGCAAAAACACCTCCAACATGCCACTGGTAATATTGATGAATTGTTAAACCGACGTACTTCAGCTATCGAGCGAACTCTCCGACATATTGAATTGTCAGAAGGTGAGTCTATGCTTGATTTGCTCCAGTTCCAAGAAGATGAGGAAGAATATGAAGATTAGTCACATGAAAAAAGATGAACTGTTCGAGGGCTTTTACCTGATCAAATCAGCCGATCTGAGACAGACGCGTGCTGGGAAAAATTACCTAGCTTTCACCTTCCAAGATGATAGTGGGGAAATCGAAGGAAAGCTCTGGGATGCCCAACCTCATAACGTTGAGGCCTTTACTGCAGGAAAAGTTGTCCACATGCAAGGGCGTCGTGAAGTTTACAACAACACTCCACAGGTAAATCAAATTACCCTTCGCTTACCTCAGCCTGGCGAACCCAATGACCCAGCAGACTTCAAGGTCAAATCACCAGTGGATGTTAAAGAAATCCGTGAGTACATGGCACAGATGATTTTCAAGATTGAAAATCCCATCTGGCAACGAATCGTTCGGGCCCTCTATACCAAATATGATAAAGAATTTTATTCTTATCCAGCTGCAAAAACCAACCACCATGCCTTTGAAACAGGGCTTGCTTATCATACAGCGACTATGGTTCGTTTAGCAGAGGCAATTGCAGATGTCTACCCACAACTCAATAAGAGCTTGCTCTATGCAGGAATTATGCTTCATGACCTGGCTAAGGTTATTGAGTTAACAGGTCCCGACCAGACAGAGTATACAGTGAGAGGAAATCTTATCGGGCATATCGCCTTGATTGATAGCGAGATTACCAAAGCGGTTATGGAACTTGGCATTGACGATACTCGAGAAGAAGTGGTGCTTCTGCGCCATGTGATTCTCAGCCACCATGGTTTGCTTGAGTATGGTAGTCCTGTTCGTCCTCGTGTGATGGAAGCTGAAATTATTCATATGATTGATAATTTGGATGCGAGTATGATGATGATGTCAACAGCTCTGGCTCTTGTTGATGAGGGTGAAATGACCAATAAAGTCTTCGCAATGGACAATCGTTCCTTCTACAAGCCAAAATTAGACTAGAAACTAAAAAAATGAGCTTTATTTAGACAATAAAGTTCGTTTTTTTTGCTTTAGTGTGTTATAATGAGAAAAAGACTAATTAAAAAGAATGGTGAATAACTAATGAAATTAAGAAGAAGTGATCGGATGGTTGTTATTTCCAATTATTTGATTAACAATCCATACAAATTAACCAGTCTCAATACCTTCGCGGAAAAGTATGAATCTGCCAAATCTTCTATTTCAGAAGATATTGTCATTATTAAGCGAGCCTTTGAAGAAATTGAAATCGGCCATATTCAAACGGTGACAGGTGCTGGTGGTGGAGTTATTTTCACACCTTCCATCTCTACCCTTGAATCTAAAACAATCATCCAAGAGCTTCGCGATAAACTTTCAGAGAGCGACCGCATTCTGCCAGGTGGCTACATTTATTTGTCTGATCTACTTAGTACTCCGGCTATTTTAAAAAATATTGGACGTATTATTGCTAAGAGCTTTATGGACCAAAAGATTGATGCTGTCATGACGGTAGCGACCAAAGGGGTTCCGCTTGCAAATGCAGTAGCAAATGTTCTCAACGTACCTTTTGTCATTGTCCGTCGTGACTTGAAAATCACAGAAGGTTCAACTGTGAGTGTCAACTATGTTTCAGGTTCTAGTGACCGTATTGAAAAAATGTTCCTTTCAAAACGGAGTCTTAAAGCAGGAAGTCGTGTCTTGATCGTTGATGACTTCTTGAAAGGCGGAGGAACGATTAATGGTATGATTAGCCTTTTAACAGAGTTTGATTCTGAGTTGGCTGGTGTAGCTGTCTTTGCCGACAATGCGCAGGAAGATCGTGAGCAGCAGTTCGACTACAAATCACTCTTGAAGGTTACGGACATTGATGTGAAGAATCAACAAATTGCTGTTGAAGTTGGAAATATCTTTGACGCAGAAAAATAAAAATTGACTTGAAATACAAAGGTTGGAACTTTCGTCCCAGCCTTTCTTTGATAATGGATATGAAGGAGTCCTATGAAAACACCATTTATTAAACGTGAAGCCTTAGAAAAGATCGTTGAAGAGTTTCCAACACCTTTCCATCTCTATGACGAAAAAGGCATCCGTGAGAAAGCACGCGCAGTAAACAAAGCCTTTTCTTGGAATAAGGGTTTTAAAGAATACTTCGCAGTAAAAGCAACTCCAACACCAGCTATCTTGAAAATTTTGCAAGAAGAAGGGTGTGGAGTGGACTGTTCTAGTTATGTAGAGCTCTTGATGAGTCACAAATTAGGATTTTCTGGTTCCGATATGATGTTCTCGTCCAACAATACCCCAGACCAAGAGTACGCCTATGCCCGTGAACTGGGGGCTACAATCAATTTGGATGCCTTTGAAGATATTGAGCATTTGGAGCGTGCAGCAGGCATCCCTGAGATTATCTCATGCCGTTACAATCCAGGTGGCGTATTTGAACTAGGAACGGATATTATGGATAATCCTGGGGAAGCTAAGTTCGGGATGACCAAGGAACAGCTCTTTGAAGCCTTTGCTATCTTGAAAGAAAAGGGAGCGAAAACTTTTGGCATTCATTCCTTCCTAGCTTCCAATACAGTGACTCACCTCTACTATCCAGAATTAGCCCGTCAACTCTTTGAGTTGGCTGTAGAAATCAAGGGGAAATTGGGTATTTCACTAGATTTTATCAATCTTTCTGGAGGAATCGGGGTCAACTATCGTCCGGACCAGGAGCCAAATGATATTGCTTTAATCGGTGAGGGTGTTCGTCAGGTTTATGAAGAAGTTCTTACGCCAGCAGGTCTTGGTCAAGTTAAGATTTTTACAGAACTAGGACGCTTTATGTTAGCGCCTCATGGAGTTCTGGTTACAAGAGTAACCCATAAAAAGAAAACATACCGAACTTATCTCGGAGTAGATGCGTCAGCTGTCAATCTGATGAGACCGGCTATGTATGGAGCCTATCACCACATCACCAATATGATGAATCCTGACGGTCAGACGGAAGTCGTTGATGTTGTTGGTTCACTCTGTGAAAATAATGACAAGTTTGCTGTTAATCGTGAATTACCTCAAACAGAAATTGGCGATCTATTCGTGATTCATGATACAGGTGCCCATGGTTTTTCTATGGGATACCAGTACAATGCCAAACTTCGTTCAGCAGAAATTCTCTATACAGAAGATGGCGGGGCGCGACTAATCCGCAGAGCAGAGAGACCAGAGGACTATTTTGCAACTCTCTATGGATTCGACTTTGATAAAGATTAGTAGAATTTATGAAAATCATGAAAGTTGAAAGTGAAAAACAGTTTGTTTTCTAAAAAATAGACAAAATCTATTGTTTTTCCTTTCAAGCGTGATATAATAAAATTATAAAACGGTTTCAAGGAAGGTGACGTGATGTCTGAAGAAACAATTGACTATGGACAAGTGACAGGAATGGTGCATTCGACAGAGAGTTTTGGGGCGGTAGATGGTCCTGGAATTCGTTTTATTGTCTTTTTGCAAGGTTGTCAGATGCGTTGCCAGTATTGCCATAACCCAGATACATGGGCTATGGAAACCAATAAATCTCGTGTAAGAACAGTAGATGACGTCTTAGAAGAAGCACTTCGTTTTCGTGGTTTCTGGGGAGATAAGGGTGGCATTACTGTCAGTGGAGGAGAAGCTCTCTTGCAGATTGATTTCCTAATTGCTCTTTTTACAAAAGCAAAAGAAAAGGGGATCCACTGTACCTTGGATACTTGTGCCCTTCCATTCCGTAACAAACCACGCTATCTAGAGAAATTCAACAAGCTCATGGCCGTGACAGATTTAGTTCTCCTTGATATCAAGGAAATCAACGAAGCACAGCACAAGATTGTAACCAGTCAGACCAACAAAAATATCTTGGCATGTGCGCAGTACTTGTCAGATATTGGGAAACCTGTTTGGATTCGTCACGTTCTCGTACCAGGATTGACAGACCGTGATGAAGATTTGATTGAACTCGGTAAGTTCGTAAAAACTCTTAAAAACGTTGATAAGTTTGAAATCTTGCCTTACCACACTATGGGAGAATTCAAATGGCGTGAACTTGGGATTCCATATTCGCTTGAAGGGGTGAAACCTCCAACAGCAGATCGTGTGAAAAATGCTAAGGAATTGATGGATACAGAAAGTTATCAAGATTACATGAAACGTGTACATGGATGAAAAGAAGCCTGATGGGGACATCGGGCTTTTCTGGTATCAAAAAAGCTTAGCCAAAATGCTAAGCCTTTTATTTTTATCTAGAATGTTGTTTTCCAGAATTGCGTTTTTTGTTTTTCTTCTTAGTAGAAGTTGAGATAACTGTTGCTGATTCAGGAGTTACATCTTTACGAGCAGCTGAAGTTTTGTTTGCTTTTGGTGGGTTCTTTGCAAATTCTTCGCGTACTTTTTTACGAAGTTTTGGACGGATAATGTAGTTGACGATGAATTGTTGAAGGATCATCATGAAACCACCAACAACCCAGTAAAGCGTAACGCTGGCTGGTGAGAAGATAGAGAACATGACAATCATGAGTGGACTCATGTAAATCATCTTCTTGAGTTGTTCTCTTTGAGTCTCGTCTTCAACACCGTGTAGAGAAAGGAGTGATTGGATGTAGTAGAGAACACCTGCGCAGGCGATAAGAATCCAACTTGGAGAACCGAGTGCAATACCTAAGAAGCTAGCTTCAGAAACACCTTCTGTATGTTGAGCAGCAAAGTAGATTGCTGAGAAGAAAGGCATTTGGATGAGGATAGGGAAGCATCCTACTCCGCCAAACATGCTGATGCCGTGCTCTTTTTGAGCAGCAAAGAGAGCTTGTTGGGCTTCCAGTTTTTCTTCCTGAGTAGTTGCTTCTTTCAGACGAGTCTGATGTGGCTCAAGAACATGCTTGAGGGCGTTCATCTTTTCAGAATGAAGTGTTGCCTTCCATGATTGGTAGATACCAAGTGGTAAAATAATCAAGCGGACGATAATGGTTACGATAATAATAGCGACCCCGAAGCCTAGCCCTTTATCAGTAGCAAAGTACTTGATAGCTTCAGCCATAGGTGCCCCTATAGTATTCCAAATAAATCCTGTTGGTTGTCCGGTTGCTTTATCAACCTGGACACAGCCTGTTAAGACTAATAGCATAGCCGCTCCCATGATAGAGAGGGCGATTCGTTTAATTGATTTCACTGTTTTAATTCCTTCTTAAAAAATTATACCTTTCTATTCTACTGTTTTTTTGGAAAATATACAATAGTTCTAGAGACCTAATTTGCTACTTTGAAATCTGAATAAGATGGAAAGTTACTCATTTGCACATCTAGGTAGGTTACTTTAGAGAATGGGGTAGGGCCTTTTCGAATCTCTTGGATGAACTTAGCCATGATGGCAGAAGACTCAGCCTGAGCTAGAATTTCAACGGTTCCGTCGTCGTTATTCCAGACACGACCCGTAATGCCACCTAGTTCTAGAGCCAGACTATAGACACCCCAGCGGAAGCCCACTCCCTGGACGCGACCTTGGGCGATCATTTTAACCTTTTGCATACCAAACCTCCTTGATTGTGTTATAATATTTCTATGACTATTATAACCTCTAAAGCTAATTCTGTGGTAAAAAATGCCAAGAAATTGCATCAAAAAAAATATCGAAAATCTTCTTATTTAATTGAAGGATGGCATTTGTTCGAAGAAGCTATTCAGGCTGGTGCAAAGATAGAGAAAATATTTGCTCTAGTAGAGTATGGAGATAAACTCGTAGATTATCCTCAGACTGTCTTTGTGACAGAGGAAATCTTATTTGATTTAGCAGATTCCCAAACACCTCAGGGCATTGTTGCCATTGTTCAAAAGGAAGAGGAGCAGTTGCCGGATTTGACCTCAAGTAAATATCTTTTCTTAGAAGATGTGCAGGATCCTGGAAATGTGGGGACCATGATTCGGACGGCAGATGCGGCAGGTTTTTCTGGAGTCATCGTTTCCAGCAAGTCGGCTGATATATACAGTCTCAAGACTCTTCGCTCCATGCAGGGTAGCCATTTCCATTTACCAATTTATCGGATGCCTGTTGAAACATTTGTAGAAGAGGCGAAAAAGAGTCATTTGCCAATTCTAGCCACTACCTTATCCCAAAATTCTAGAGATTATCGTGAGCTTGCTCGACTAGAGAATTTTGCTTTGGTTATGGGAAATGAAGGGCAGGGCATTAGTCCATTCATGACAGATCAGGCAGACCAACTGGTTCACATCAGCATGAAAGGGCAGGCGGAAAGTCTCAATGTTGCCATTGCGGCAGGCATACTCATGTTTTATTTGAGTTAAATCAATTTATTTTTGTTATAATCAGTAAAAAGATTTCATAAGGAGAAAAAAGATATGAATCAAACAATTATTCAAGAACGTTCTGGTTTGAATCAATTTTATGCAAAAGTTTATGCTTTTGTAGGGATTGGGATTGCCTTATCTGCAGTTGTTTCAGCCTTGATGTTAACAACCTTCCAAGATCTTCTTGTTCAGTTAATGCTTAACGCCCGCATATGGTTAATTGTCACAGGAATTGTAGAAGTAGCTCTAGTGATTTTTGCGAGTGGTTTAGCGGTAAAGAATAGTCCAGCAACCTTTCCAATATTCCTGCTCTATTCAGCGGTCAATGGTTTTTCACTAAGCTTCATTGTGTCGCTCTATCTTCCCGGGACAGTTTTGACAGCCTTTATCTCCAGTGCAGCCCTCTTCTTCGTGATGGCTATCGTAGGAGTAGTCATCAAAAAAGATTTGAGTGGGATCGGTCGTGCTTTGATTGCAGCCCTATTTGGTTTGATACTCGCTATGGTTGTCAATATCTTCTTAAATAGTGACCTAATGGATTACATTATTAGTATTGTTATGGTGCTTGTTTTTGCAGGTCTGATTGCTTGGGATAATCAAAAAATTCGTTATGTTTACGAAGAGTCAGATGGTCAGGTCGCTACAGGTTGGGCAATTTCTTTAGCACTTAGCCTCTACCTCGACTTTATCAACCTCTTCCTTAGCTTCCTACGAATCTTTGGACGTGACGATTAATACTTTTAGAGCTCAAATGAGCTCTTTTTTAATTTTTACTTTCATTTTTAATAACAAAAAGGTATAATCTTCTTATTATTCAAAAGGAGGAACGTATGAAGAAAAGTTTTATTCATCAGCAAGAAGAGATTTCCTTTGTAAAAAATACCTTTACCCAGTATTTGAAAGATAAGTTAGAAGTAGTAGAAGTGCAGGGTCCAATCTTGAGTAAGGTTGGGGATGGGATGCAGGATAACCTTTCAGGGATTGAACATCCAGTTTCAGTTAAGGTTTTGCAGATTCCTAATGAGACCTATGAAGTGGTGCATTCACTTGCTAAGTGGAAACGCCATACCTTGGCTCGTTTTGGTTTTGGTGAGGGAGAAGGTCTCTTTGTTCACATGAAGGCTCTTCGTCCAGATGAAGACTCACTAGATGCGACTCACTCGGTTTATGTGGACCAGTGGGACTGGGAAAAGGTCATTCCAAACGGACATCGCAATCTTGCATATCTTAAAGAGACAGTTGAAAAGATTTATAAGGCCATTCGTTTGACAGAGTTGGCAGTCGAAGCCCGCTATGATATTGAGTCAATCTTGCCGAAGCAAATTACCTTTATCCATACTGAAGAGTTGGTTGAACGCTATCCAGACTTGACACCTAAAGAACGTGAAAATGCTATCTGTAAGGAATTCGGTGCAGTCTTCTTGATTGGTATCGGTGGTGTATTGTCAGATGGAAAACCTCATGACGGACGTGCACCGGACTATGATGACTGGACAACAGAATCTGAAAATGGCTATAAGGGTCTGAACGGGGACATTCTAGTTTGGAATGAGAATCTTGGTGCAGCCTTTGAGTTGTCTTCAATGGGGATTCGTGTCGATGAAGACACTCTTCGTCGTCAGGTAGCTATTACAGGAGATGAAGACCGCTTATCTCTTGAATGGCATAAGGCTCTCTTGAATGGACTCTTCCCATTGACAATCGGTGGAGGAATTGGACAGTCTCGTATGGCCATGTTCTTACTTCGTAAGAAGCACATCGGTGAAGTTCAAACCAGTGTTTGGCCACAAGAAGTTAGAGATACTTACGAGAATATTCTTTAATCAATCGAACCGAGAGGTTCGATTTTCTTATTTCATCAGAATTTGGTATAATATACCTTATGAAAATCGTATCAGGAATCTACGGAGGACGTCCTTTAAAGACCTTGGACGGGAAAACAACGAGGCCGACATCGGACAAGGTCCGAGGGGCTATTTTCAATATGATTGGCCCTTACTTTGAAGGAGGGCGTGTGCTAGATCTCTATGCTGGTAGTGGGGGCTTATCCATTGAAGCAGTTTCAAGAGGGATGTCCAGCGCTATCCTAGTTGAGAAGGATCGCCGAGCACAGAATATTGTGGCAGAAAACATTCAGATGACCAAGGAAACCTCTAAATTTCAATTATTGAAAATGGAATCCAGTCGCGCATTGGAGCAAGTGGATGGTGTCTTTGATCTCATCTTTTTGGACCCTCCCTATGCAAAGGAACAGATCGTATCCGACATTGAAAAAATGGCTGAGAGAAATCTTTTTTCAGAAGATGTCATGGTGGTCTGCGAGACCGATAAATCAGTAGAGCTTCCAGAAGAAATCGCCTGTTTAGGCATCTGGAAGGAAAAAATATATGGGATTAGTAAGGTGACGGTTTATGTCAGATAAAATTGGGCTATTTACAGGTTCGTTTGATCCAATTACCAATGGTCATTTGGACCTTATTGAACGCGCAAGTAAGCTCTTTGATAGATTGTATGTGGGAATTTTTTATAATCCACACAAAAATGGATTTTTACCGATAGAAAGTCGGCTAGAGACGGTTGAAAAAGCGGTGGGACACCTTAAAAATGTCCAAGTCATTGCCTCTCATGATGAATTAGTCGTTGATGTTGCTAGAAAACTGGGTGTCCATGTTCTTGTTCGTGGTTTGCGTAACGCTGCGGATCTTCAGTATGAAGCCAGTTTTGATTTTTACAACCATCAATTAGCAGGAGAGATTGAGACAGTTTATCTCCATAGTCGCCCAGAGCATGTTTACATCAGCTCTTCAGCTGTGAGAGAACTATTGAAGTTTGGTCAAGATATTAGCAAGTATGTACCAAATGCTGTCTTAGAGGAGTTAAAGAATGAAGAAAAAAACTAGATGGCCCATATATTTAATCATCGGGCTCATTATCACTTTTATAGCTTTTACGGTACCACTTCCTTATTACATTGAGGTGCCAGGGACTTCAGAAGATATTCGAAAGGTTTTACAAGTAAATAACCAATCTGACCAAGAAGAAGGTTCCTACCAATTTGTAACAGTTGGAGTTAAGCACGCTAGACTGGTTGACTTGGTTTATGCTTGGCTAACACCTTTTACGGACATACATAGTGCTAAAGAGATGACTGGTGGTTCGTCAGATGCGGAATTTATGCGAATCAACCAGTTTTACATGGAAACTTCGCAAAACATGGCCAAATATCAAGGTCTGAAATCTGCTGGTAAGGAAATAGAGCTCAAATACCTAGGGGTATATGTTTTGACTGTGACGGATAACTCGACTTTCAAGGGAATTCTCAATATCGCTGACACCGTGACGGCTGTAAATGATAAGACTTTTGAGAGTTCTAAGGAGATGGTCGACTACGTCAACTCTCAAACTCTAGGTGACAAGGTTAAGGTTACTTACCAAGAGGATGGGAAAGTTAAAACGGCTGAAGGGAAAATCATTACTCTTGAAAATGGGAAAAATGGTATCGGAATTGGTTTGATTGACCGCACAGAAGTATCAAGTGATGTGCCAATCAAGTTTTCAACGGCTGGCATTGGTGGTCCGAGTGCAGGAATGATGTTTAGTTTATCCATCTATACGCAAATTGCAGATCCAACTCTTCGAAATGGCCGTATCATTGCTGGTACAGGAAGTATCGACAGAGATGGAAATGTAGGTGATATTGGTGGCATTGATAAAAAGGTGGTTGCTGCTGCTAAAAAAGGAGCTACTGTATTTTTTGCCCCAAATAATCCGGTTTCTGAAGAAGCTAAAAAGGCAAACCCAAATGCCAAAAGTAATTATGACACGGCTGTAGAAGCGGCTGAAATGATTAAAACAGACATGAAGATTGTTCCTGTAAAAACACTTCAGGATGCAATTGACTACTTGAAAAACAACCCATAAAATATAGTGCAAGTCCATAGACTAGCGTAGAAAAAGAGAAGATGGTATAATAGGCAGATGATTCAATTGTTTTTTACCCTTAGTAGTCATATGTTCTTTGTCTATCTAGTCTTTCAACTTTTGAAAGATTTGGTCAAATGGGATCAAATTTTGAAGGTAACTAAGGACAATGCGAGGAAGGTACGACTTTTAGTAGTATTGTGTAGTATCGGTTTAGGGTATCTGATTAGTTCTTTTTTCCTAAATCTCTACCAATTATGGCAAGAAGCTGTACGGACATTATTCTAAATTCGAAAGTAAAGGAAAATATTTATGGAAAAAATTGTAGTTCGAGGTGGCGATAATCGCCTTGTCGGAAGTGTTACAATTGAGGGTGCAAAAAATGCAGTCTTACCCTTACTTGCTGCAACTGTTTTAGCAAGCGAAGGAAAAACAGTTTTAAAAAATGTTCCTATCCTATCGGATGTCTTTACCATGAACCAAGTAGTTCGTGGATTAAATGCGAAAGTTAATTTTGATCAAGATGCAAACATTGTTGAAGTGGATGCGACAGATGATATCACAGAAGAAGCTCCGTATAAGTATGTCAGCAAGATGCGTGCTTCTATTGTAGTCTTGGGTCCAATCCTGGCTAGGGTTGGTCACGCTAAAGTTTCGATGCCAGGTGGTTGTACAATTGGTAGTCGTCCGATTGACCTTCACCTTAAAGGTTTGGAAGCAATGGGGGCTAAGATTACCCAAACAGCTGGCTATATCGAAGCTAAGGCAGAACGCTTGCATGGAGCCCATATCTATATGGACTTTCCTAGTGTTGGGGCAACCCAAAACTTGATGATGGCTGCAACGCTAGCTGATGGCGTAACTGTTATCGAAAATGCTGCGCGTGAACCTGAAATTGTAGACTTGGCTGTTCTCTTGAATAAAATGGGAGCTAAAGTCAAAGGTGCAGGAACAGAGAGCATTACCATCACTGGTGTTGAAAACTTGCATGGTGCAACACATAACGTTGTACAAGACCGTATTGAAGCAGGGACTTTCATGGTTGCCGCTGCAATGACAGGTGGAGATGTACTAATTCAAGATGCTATCTGGGAACACAATCGACCATTGATAGCGAAATTACAGGAAATGGGTGTTGAAGTCATTGATGAGGATGAAGGTATCCGTATCCGTTCTCAACGAGACAAACTAAAAGCAGTTCATGTTAAGACACTTCCGCATCCAGGGTTCCCTACGGACATGCAGGCGCAGTTTACTGCTCTTATGACGGTTGCTCAAGGAGAATCGACTATGATTGAGACAGTCTTTGAGAATCGTTTCCAACATCTAGAGGAAATGCGTCGTATGGGCTTGCATTCTGAGATTATCCGTGATACAGCTCGTATTGTCGGAGGTCAACCTCTCCAAGGGGCAGAAGTGTTGTCTACAGACCTTCGTGCAAGTGCAGCCTTGATATTGACAGGCTTAGTGGCTGAGGGTGAGACAGTTGTTGGGAAACTTGTCCATTTGGATAGAGGCTATTATCGTTTCCATGAAAAATTAGCTCAGTTAGGAGCTAGTATTGAACGGGTAAGTGTGGAAGCTGATGAAGATGAATAAACAAGGGTCTTATGTATTACGTAGATTCCTACTAGTTATTATTGTCCTACTTCTAGGGGTCTTAGCACTTGGAATTGGCTTGATGATTGGCTACGGTATCTTAGGCAAGAGTCAAGATCCATGGGCAATTTTAGCACCAGAAAAATGGCATGAGTTAATTGCGAAATTTACAGGGAAATAGGCTGGGGGACCAGTCTTTTTCTAAGAACAAAAACTAAGGAGAAAAGATGAATAAAAAAACAAGGCAGGCCCTAATTGGCCTCTTGCTCTTTTTGCTCTTGTCAGCAGGAAGCTACTATATTAAACAAATGCAGTCTTCTAACACTGCACCACAAACACAAGCAAAACAAAAATCACAGTCGTCTGATACTCCAAGTCAAGAATTGGCTGAGAGTGTATTGACAGACTCGGTTAAAAAACAAATAAAGGGTACTCTTGAGTGGAATGGAGCGGGTGCCTTTATCGTAAATGGAAACAAAACGAACTTAGATGCAAAGGTATCAAGTAAACCCTATGCTGATAATAAAACAAAAACTGTAGGAGGAGAGATCGTTCCTACAGTAGCTAATGCTCTTATGTCAAAAGCGACCCGTCAGTACAAAGATCGTGAAGAAACGGGTAATGGTTCGACTTCTTGGACACCAGCAGGATGGCATCAGGTCAAGAATCTAAAAGGAAGTTACAATCACGCAGTAGATAGAGGACATTTACTAGGCTATGCCTTGATTGGTGGTTTAGATGGTTTTGATGCATCTACTAGCAATCCCAAAAATATCGCTGTACAAACAGCCTGGGCCAACCAAGCACGCGCAGAAGATTCGACTGGACAAAACTACTATGAAGGCTTAGTGCGAAAAGCTCTAGATAAGAATAAACGAGTACGTTACCGCGTTACGCTACTGTATGCGACTGAAGAAGACCTAGTACCGTCTGCCTCCCAGATTGAAGCAAAATCATCTGACGGGGAATTGGAATTTAATGTAGTAATTCCTAATGTTCAAAAGGGAATTCGGTTAGATTACCGTAAAGGAGAAGTTACGGTTACAAATGACTAATAAATAGTAAATCCCTTATCGTTTTGATAAGGGATTTACTATAGAAATCGAAAATTAATGTGTAGAAGTTGAAAAATATGGTATAATAGTCTCAATTATACTTTTTAGGAGAAGGAAAATGGAAGACCCGAGCAGTCAGGATTTGTTACTGCAGTTTGTATTATTAGTTGTTTTGACCTTTTTAAATGCTTTTTTCTCTGCGACAGAGATGGCTATGGTTTCTCTTAGTCGCTCACGTGTTGAGCAAAAGGCTGAAGAGGGGGATAAACGCTATATCCGTTTGCTAAAGGTACTTGAAAACCCCAATCACTTTTTATCAACCATTCAAGTTGGTATTACGTTAATTACGATCTTGTCAGGGGCTAGGTTAGCAGATTCTCTTGGCGAATTGATTGCCTCTTGGATGGGGAATAGCGAGACTGCGTTTGCAGTAGCTTCTTTCTTATCACTTGCTTTTTTGACCTATATTTCTATCGTTTTTGGAGAACTTTATCCTAAACGCATTGCTCTAAATCTTAAGGATGCCTTGGCAATCCGAACAGTACCATTTATTATTGCTATCGGTAAGATTGTGAGTCCCTTTGTTTGGATGCTATCTGCATCAACCAATCTTTTGAGCCGTTTGACGCCGATGACATTTGACGATGCAGACGAAAAAATGACTCGTGATGAGATTGAGTACATGCTGACTAAAAGCGAAGAAACTTTGGATGCTGATGAAATCGAGATGTTGCAGGGGATTTTCTCACTAGATGAGCTTATGGCGCGTGAAGTCATGGTTCCTCGAACAGATGCCTTTATGGTAGATATCCAAGATGACACTCAGACTATTATCGAAAGTATCTTAAAACAAAACTTTTCTCGAATTCCTGTTTATGACGGCGATAAGGACAATGTCATTGGTTTGATCCATACAAAGAGTTTGCTAAAAGCAGGATTTACTGATGGTTTTGACAACATCGTGTTGAGAAAGATATTACAGGAACCCCTCTTTGTACCTGAAACTATTTTTGTGGATGATTTGTTAAAAGAATTGAGAAATTCACAAAGACAGATGGCTATTCTTCTTGATGAATACGGAGGAATGGCTGGTTTGGTAACACTTGAGGATCTCCTTGAAGAGATTGTTGGTGAGATTGATGATGAAACTGACCGTGCTGAAGTTTACGTGCATACCATTGCTGAGAACACTTATATTGTCCAAGGGACAATGAATTTGAACGATTTCAATGATTATTTTGATGTCGAGCTTGAAAGTGATGATGTAGATACCATTGCAGGTTATTATTTGACTGGTGTGGGAACTATTCCAACCTCAGAGAAGCTTAGTTACGAGGTGGAAAGTGGCAACAAGCATATCACACTAACAAATGACAAAGTGAAAAACGGACGTGTAACCAAGCTTAAGGTTCAAATCCAAGAACTTGAATCAGAAGAAGAAACTGAATAAAACAAAAGCTTTATCAGAGAAAACTGATAAAGCTTTTTTGAGCGGTCTTTTTTGTTTACCCTGAGAGCTTGGATTTTAAATCTAATCTCTAAAAAACACCCTCGCCCCAAACTCGCCCCAAAAGATTTTTAAAGTTATCCTTTTTTATCCGAAAATAAAAACAAAAAAGCCCGTAAAATCGGGCTTTCTTTTCGGATAAATTCCTATAAAATAGTATAAAAAAGGCGGTAGACGGATTTGAACCGACGATCAAGCTTTTGCAGAGCCGTGCCTTACCACTTGGCTATACCGCCTTAACTTTTATTATTATACCTTGAAAATTGTTTCTCGTCAATAGTTTTCTTTTCTGAAAACATAAGATTCAAATGTTTAAAAAAACATGCGACAAAATATTCTGAAAATTCGTTTACTTTTTAAAAAAACTGTGGTATAATCTTCAATATCCACAATTTAAAACGAGGAGTTTATAAACATGAAAAAAAATCGGATTTTTGCGGTAGCGGGTGTTGCGCTACTTGCTGCAGGCGTTCTTGCAGCTTGCGGTTCTTCAAAAACTTCTAATACTGAAGCGCCAAAAGCTTATGGTTATGTATACACTGCTGATCCAGAAACATTGGACTATCTAGTCTCTGGTAAACAAAGTACAAAAGTTGCCACTTCAAACGGTATCGATGGACTCTTTACGAATGATAAGTATGGTAACCTTACTCCTGCAGTCGCTGAAGATTGGTCAGTATCTCAAGATGGTTTGACATACACGTATAAAATTCGTAAAGGTGTAAAATGGTTCACATCTGATGGTGAAGAATATGCAGAAGTAACTGCAAATGACTTTGTTACAGGTTTGAAACACGCAGCCGACAATAAATCAGCCGCTCTTTACCTAGTACAAAATTCTGTTAAAGGATTGGCTGACTACTTGTCAGGAAACAACACAGACTTCTCTGCAGTAGGTGTTAAAGCAGTTGATGATTACACTCTTCAATATACATTGAACCAACCAGAACCATACTGGAACTCTAAACTGTCTTACGGAATTTTTTGGCCTTTGAACGCAGAGTTTGAAAAATCAAAAGGAAAAGACTTTGGTAAGGCAACAGACCCAACATCATTGCTTTACAATGGTCCTTTCTTGCTTAAAGGATTGACAGCGAAGTCTTCTATCGAGTTTGCGAAGAATGAACAGTATTGGGATAAAGACAATGTTCACATCGATACTGTAACGCTTGCTTATTATGATGGTTCGGACCAAGAATCAATCGAGCGTAACTTTACAAGTGGTGCATACAGCTATGCCCGTCTCTACCCTACTAGCTCAAACTATTCTAAGGTAGCAGAAACATATAAAGATAATATCTACTATACTCCACAAGGAGCCGGTATTGCTGGTTTGGGTGTCAATATTGACCGCCAAAGCTATAAATATACATCAAAAACAACTGACGAAGAAAAAACATCTACTAAGAAAGCCCTTCTTAACAAAGACTTCCGTCAAGCTTTGAACTTTGCATTTGATCGCACTGCATATTCGGCTCAGGTTAATGGTAAAGATGGAGCAGCACTTGCTGTTCGTAACCTTTTTGTAAAACCAGACTTCGTTTCAGCAGGTGATAAAACATTTGGCGACTTAGTTACTGAGAAGGTCGTTTCTTATGGTGATGAATGGAAAGATGTAAACCTTGCGGATGGTCAAGATGGACTTTTCAATGCGGACAAGGCGAAAGCAGAATTAGCTAAAGCTAAAAAAGACCTCGAAGCAGAAGGTGTAAAATTCCCGATCCACTTGGATATTCCAGTAGACCAAACATCTAAAAACTATATCGCTCGTATCCAATCATTTAAACAATCTGTTGAGAACGCTTTGGGTACAGATAATGTAGTCATCGATATCCAACAAATCACTACAGATGAATTACAAAACGTCACATATTACGCAGCTAGTGCAGCAGCAGAAGATTGGGACCTTTCAGGTGCCGTTGGATGGAACCCAGACTATGATGATCCATCGACTTACCTTGATATCTTGAAATCAACTAATAGTGAAACAACTAAGTCCTACATGGGCTATGATAATCCATCAAACCCAGCGGTCACTCAAGTTGGCTTGAAAGACTATGACAAATTAGTTGATGATGCAGCTAGTGAAACAAGTGACCTTAACAAACGTTATGAGAAATATGCAGCAGCTCAAGCTTGGTTGACAGATAGCTCACTCTTCCTTCCAGCTATGTCATCTACAGGAGCAGCACCTGTTATTTCTCGTGTAGTACCATTCTCAGCATCTTACACTCAATCTGGTGATAAAGGTTCAGATGTATACTTCAAATATCTTCAATTGCAAGCGAACACTGTAACTGCTAAAGAGTACAAAGAAGCTCGTGAAAAATGGCTCAAAGAAAAAGCTGAATCAAACGAAAAAGCTCAAAAAGAATTAGTGAGCCACGTGAAATAAATAATGCTCATCAGAACTTTCTCTCCAAAAGGAGAAGGTTCTTTTGGGATTTTAAAGGAAAAAATATGAAAAAATATGTTTTTATGCGTATCTTGCGGTCGTTAGTTTCTATCTTTTTAGTAACGACCTTGATTTACACAATCATCTATACGATGGTTCCACGGAAGTTGATCTTCAAACAAGATACTAACTACAATAAAATTGCAACAACAGCTGATAAACGGGATAACTATGAAAATACCGTTTTTGAGCGTATGGGTTATATCGAATATTACGATACGAAAGAGTTGCAGGAAAAAGCTAGTAGCATTGACCCTTCTGTAACCGTTGATGCAAACGATACAAATAAAGCTATCTACGAAAAATATATCCAACAACTTGGTAACGGTTGGACTTTGGGTGAGTTTACAGAGAGCGGTCAATTCTATGCTACTCGTGAAATCCCTATTTTCGAGCGTGTGTTCAAATTCTATGCAAACTTGCTTGATATTGACCATACAAACAAGATTCAAGACCCAGAAAATCCTAACTTAGAGCGTTATTTGCGTTTTGAAAACGATCCAGCTATCGGATGGTCTTTAGTAGGTTCAGGGACTAAACATAAATACCTCTTGTACTTCAACAGTCAGTTTCCATTTGTTCATCAGAACTTTGTGAACTTGAACCTAGGAGATTCTTACCCAACTTATGCCAATACTCCTGTACTTCAAGTTATCACACAAGGACAAGGACAAACGAAGACTTCTGAAGTTCAATTCCCAACAGGTAAGAAAACTTCATCAGTCAATATCTACACAAGAACTTATAAATCACCAAGTCAGGCGGATGCACGTGAGGTAGCTAACTACGGTAAGGATGATCCATACACAGCTACTGAAAGTAACTATCAGTATCCATCAATGATTGCAAGTTCTGCTATCACAGGTTTGATTGGTCTTGCTATTTCATACGCGATTGCAATTCCACTTGGTTCTGCAATGGCTCGTTACAAAAATACATGGATTGATAGTTTCTCTACAGGAGCTTTGACCTTCTTACTTGCTCTTCCAACGATTGCCCTTGTATACATCATTCGTTTGATTGGTTCTTCAATTGGATTCCCAGATTCATTCCCTATCTTGGGTGCTGGAGACTGGCGTTCATATGTTTTACCTGCAGTTATCCTTGGTTTGCTTGGAGCACCTGGTCTAGCTATCTGGATTCGTCGTTACATGATTGACTTGCAATCACAAGACTTCGTTCGTTTTGCTCGAGCTAAAGGTCTTTCTGAAAAAGAAATTTCTAATAAACATATCTTTAAAAATGCCATGGTGCCACTCGTTTCTGGTATTCCAGGTTCTATTATTGGTGTTATTGGTGGAGCGACTCTTACTGAAACAGTCTTCGCCTTCCCAGGTATGGGTAAAATGTTGATTGACTCTGTAAAAGCGTCAAATAACAACATGGTTGTTGGTCTGGTCTTCATCTTTACAAGTGTCTCAATTTTCTCTTACTTAATCGGAGATATTTGGATGACTATTATTGACCCTCGTATTAAGTTGACAGAGAAAGGAGGCAAATAATGTCTACAATTAGTAATGATAAATTTCAATTTGTAAAACGAGATGATTTTGCCTCTGAAGCAATTGACGCTCCTGCCTACTCATACTGGGGATCTGTTTTTAGACAGTTTTTGAAGAAAAAATCAACAATCATCATGCTTGGTATTTTGATTTCCATCGTATTGATGAGTTTCATCTACCCAATGTTTTCAGATTTTGACTTTAACGACGTAAGTAAAGTAAATGATTTTAGTGCTCGTTACATTAAGCCAAATGGTGAACATTGGTTTGGTACAGATAGTAATGGTAAGTCTCTTTTTGACGGTGTCTGGTTTGGAGCACGTAACTCTATCTTGATTTCAGTAATTGCAACCTTTATCAACGTTGTTATCGGTGTTATTGTCGGAGGTATCTGGGGTATTTCAAAATCAGTTGACCGTATCATGATGGAAGTTTATAACGTTATCAATAACATCCCATCGCTTTTAATCGTTATTGTTTTGACTTACTCTATCGGTGCAGGTTTCTGGAACTTGATCTTTGCCATGAGTGTAACCACTTGGATTGGTATTGCTTATATGATTCGTATCCAAATCATGCGTTACCGTGATTTGGAGTACAACCTTGCTTCACGTACACTCGGAACACCAACTTACAAAATCGTCATTAAAAACATCATGCCTCAATTGGTATCTGTTATTGTTACGACTATGTCACAAATGCTTCCTGCATTTATCTCATATGAAGCCTTCCTATCATTCTTTGGACTTGGCTTACCAATCACAGTACCAAGTTTGGGACGTTTGATTTCAGATTATTCTCAGAACGTAACAACAAATGCTTACCTCTTCTGGATTCCATTGACAACTTTGGTCTTGGTATCCTTGTCACTTTTCGTAGTTGGTCAAAACCTAGCGGATGCTAGTGATCCACGTACACATAGATAGGAGTAGACATGACAAAAGAAAAAAATGTAATCTTGACTGCTCAAGATATTGTCGTGGAATTTGATGTTCGTGACAAAATTTTGACAGCTATTCGAGGCGTCTCCATCGATTTGATTGAGGGGGAAGTTCTCGCTTTAGTTGGTGAGTCAGGTTCAGGTAAATCAGTTTTAACAAAAACCTTCACAGGAATGTTAGAAGAAAATGGACGTATTGCGAAAGGTAGTATTATTTACCGTGATCAAGATTTGACTGAACTTTCTTCTAACAGAGATTGGGAACAAATCCGAGGTGCCAAGATTGCAACTATCTTCCAGGATCCGATGACCAGTCTTGACCCAATCAAGACAATCGGAAGTCAAATCACTGAAGTTATTGTAAAACACCAAGGTAAATCAGCTCAAGAAGCAAAAGAATTGGCAATCGACTATATGAATAAGGTCGGTATCCCTGATGCTGAGAGACGTTTTGATGAATACCCATTCCAGTATTCTGGTGGGATGCGTCAACGTATCGTTATTGCAATTGCTCTTGCCTGTCGTCCAGATGTTCTTATCTGTGATGAACCAACAACAGCCCTTGATGTGACTATTCAAGCTCAGATTATTGACTTGTTAAAGACACTTCAACAGGAATACCACTTTACAACAATCTTTATCACACACGACCTTGGTGTGGTAGCAAGTATTGCTGACAAAGTTGCGGTTATGTATGCTGGTGAAATTGTTGAGTATGGTACGGTTGAAGAAATTTTCTACGATCCACGTCATCCATATACATGGAGCCTCTTGTCAAGCTTGCCACAGTTGGCTGACGATAAAGGAGAATTGTATTCAATCCCGGGTACACCTCCATCACTTTATACTGAATTGAAGGGAGATGCATTTGCTCTTCGTTCAGACTATGCGATGAAGATTGATTTCGAAGAAAAAGCACCTCAGTTTGCTGTATCAGATACTCATTGGGCGAAAACATGGTTGCTTCATGAACAGGCTCCAAAAGTTTCAAAACCAGCAGTGATTGAAGACTTACACGATAAAATTCGTGAAAAGATGGGCTTTGCTCATCTTGAGGACTAGGAGGAAGGAAATGTCTGAAAAATTAGTAGAAATTAAAGACTTAGAAATTTCCTTCGGTGAAGGAAGCAAAAAGTTTGTAGCCGTTAAGAATGCAAACTTCTTTATCAACAAAGGAGAAACTTTCTCACTCGTTGGAGAATCTGGTAGTGGTAAGACAACAATTGGTCGTGCTATTATCGGTCTTAACGACACCAGCAAGGGAGATATTATCTTTGATGGTCAAAAAATCAATGGTAAAAAATCACGTGAACAAGCAGCGGAATTAATCCGTCGCATTCAAATGATTTTCCAAGACCCAGCCGCAAGTTTGAATGAACGTGCGACAGTAGACTATATCATCTCTGAAGGTCTTTACAATCACCATTTGTTTAAAGATGAAGAAGAAAGAAAAGAAAAAGTTCAAAATATCATTCGTGAAGTAGGGCTTTTGGCTGAACATTTGACACGTTACCCACACGAGTTTTCAGGTGGACAACGTCAACGTATCGGGATTGCACGTGCCTTGGTTATGCAACCTGACTTCGTTATCGCAGATGAGCCAATTTCAGCCTTGGACGTTTCTGTACGTGCCCAAGTTTTGAACTTGCTCAAGAAATTCCAAAAAGAATTAGGCTTGACTTATCTCTTTATCGCCCACGATTTGTCAGTAGTTCGTTTTATCTCTGATCGTATCGCGGTAATCTATAAGGGTGTCATTGTTGAAGTGGCTGAGACGGAAGAGCTGTTTAACAATCCAGTCCATCCATACACACAAGCACTTTTATCAGCTGTTCCGATTCCAGATCCAATCTTGGAACGAAAGAAAGTTTTGAAAGTCTATGATCCTAATCAACATGACTACGAAACTGATAAACCGTCTATGGTTGAAATTCGTCCAGGACATTATGTTTGGGCTAACCAAGCAGAATTGGAACGCTATAAAAAAGATATGAACTAATGAAAAGTTTTATAATCTTCCTAGTATTATTCTAGAAAGGTTATGAAACTTTTTTATTTTGCAGATAAAAACTTGATAATCTACATTAATTTGATATACTGAATACAATAAGAACTAATCTGTTAGAAATGATATGAACTACGGAAGAATCACATGGACAACCAACCAAATTTTTTTACAGGAATGGCTAGAACGATTGGGATATGCCTCTGGGTAAAAGGAATGGAAGTGCTGACTGAGAAGAAGGAATCTGAGCCAAAAGCCCTAGAGGTTGCTAAATTTCTTGCGACTTATAAAATGATATCTACTCTGCCTTGGATTGTGGGACTTCCTAAGAAAGAAGACAGAAAATGAAATTTATTTTGGATATTTTGTTTTATGTCCTAGTCAAGCCACTGATTACGATTGTAGAATTCATTTGGTATCACATTTGTTTAATTTTTTATGAATTCCTTTTGAATTTGTTATATTCGATTTTTAACTGGATTTATAACTGGCTTTTTAGTTTATTTTAGAGACTAGAAATTGGAAGTACGTACATATATATACTCATATATAACTTTATTATCACAAAAAAGATGGAAGATATTCCATCTTTTTTGTTTATAGCAATAAGATTAAGGCGAAGTTTTAAAAAGCTGATGCAAATAATAGATTCGTAGAGAGTCTATGATATAGATTAGATTTAGTCTAATCAAATTCAGACAGTATAGGCACAGGGAAGTTTTCAAAGGTAATGACATCGCCCTTTTGAGTAGCAAGCTGGATGCGATTGTCTTTGATGAGGGTAGCTTGTACTTCCTTACCGTTTACCTTGACAATGCTAGCTTCGATATTTGGATAGTCTACGACTAAGTCTCCACCCACATTAGAAAGGAAGGATAGCGTTTCAAGATTCTTTTCTTTCCATTTCATGCTGACTTCAAAGTTACCACGAGCGACTAAACCTGAAACTTGCCCATCTTTCCATGCATCTGGAAGGGCTGGTAATGGGGCAATGTAGCCGGTGTGAGACTGAAGGAGCATTTCTGCCATACCGCTAGTTGCACCAAAGTTCCCATCAATTTGGAAAGGCGCGTGCGTATCCCAGAGATTTTCTAGAGTTGAGGATCTGAGTTGTTCTGCCAGCAAACGATGGGCACGATTTCCATCAAGCAGACGAGCCCAGAGGTTGATTTTATTAGCCTTAGACCAACCCGTTCCACCATCTCCACGATGGTTTAGGGTTGCGCGTGCTGCTTCCAGATATTCAGGCTGATCCTTGCCAAATAAGGTTCCTGGGAAGAGCCCAACCAGATGAGAAACGTGACGGTGATGGTTTTCAAGTCCTTCATTAGTGAATTGAGGACTGTCTTCATCGTACCATTCCTTGATTCGGCCATCTTGGTTGATATGAAGTGGTTTGAGTTTGTCAAATTTAGCCTTCACTTCTGTCACCAAATCTTGGTCGACATTGAGATGATTGGCTGCTTCCATATAGTCGTGGAAGAGTTGCCAAACTAGAGATTGGTCAAAGGTATTTCCAATCGTGATAGTTCCATGCTCTGGTGAGTAGGATGGCGAAGAAACCCAACGGTCACTAGATTTGTCGTAGTGCAAGAAGGAATTCCAGAACTTGGCTGTTTCCTTGAGCATTGGATAAATCTTTTCTTTGAGATAGGTTTCATCCTTGGTGAATTTGTAGTAGTCATAGACGTTCTGCATCATCCAAGCATTGGCAGCAGGAGACCAACCCCAGTAATAATTCCAACCTGGAGTTGTCCAGCCAAATGGTGTTGCCTGAGTATGAACCAACCAACCATTTTCTTGGCCTTCTTTGGATTCGATACCTGCATATTCTTTAGCAGCGATACGACCATAGTAGCGCATGTCATCAATATAATTGACCATTGACTTAGCAGTTTCTGCAAGATTGTTCATGTAGGCAGGCCAGTAGTTCATCTGAAGGTTGACATTGAGGTGGTAATCTGAGTTCCAAGGTGGATTGTCTACAGCATTCCAGACTCCTTGCAAGTTGGCAGGAAGGGCATCTGTCCGGTCACGAGAAGAACTAATGAGTAGATAACGTCCGTATTGGAAGAAGAGCTCTTCTAGTTTTTGCCCTTTTTCTGGGTTGTAGGTATGCAGAGCTTCTTTTGTAGTTTGGCTAGACTTGTTGCCACCAAGATTTAGTTGAACACGGTTGAAGAGACTTTGATAATCCTTGATGTGGTTATTTTTTAGGGTTTCATAATCTTTTGCCTTGGCAGCTTCTACGATAGACTTAACAGTATTTTCTAGGTCAATATCCTTGCGATAATTAGTTTTTGGATTTTGAGCAAAGTTGGTCTTGGCACTGAGTAAAAGGGTCACATAGCTGGCTCCGGTGACAGTCAAATAGCCATCTTGTGCAGTGACTTGTCCGTCTGTCTTGATTCCGAGATAGGAAGCAAATTTCAGACCATTGTCTTTGACAGTTCCTTTGAGCAAAATACCATTAGAATCAGTCGTAACTGCTCCTTGTTTATAATTCGAATATTCCCAGGAGTAGTCGCCATTCGCAATCAAATCTTCAGTCAAACTATTCCAGAGTGTAAAATCAAGGGTTTTATCACCTTTTTTACTCAAGTGGGTCACAGTAACATCGTCAGGATAGCTAGAGAAGGTTTCGCGTTTAAAGTTTGTACCATCTTGGGTATAAGAAGTGGTCGAGATGGCCTCAGAAATATCTAAACCACGATGATAGTCGGTAACATTCTCCAAGCCTTTCTTTTGGTTGTTAAAGACCATAAAGATATCACCAAAAGATAAGTAACGACCATACTGAGCATTGTTTGGTCCGACTAGGTTGCGCTCCGCTAATTGTTTTGCTTTTTGGTGGTTTCCTTCTTCTAATGCCTTACGAATTTCTGCTAAGACCTTATAGCGGTCTTGATAATTCCCTCCATTGTAGTCGGTGCTATCCGGTTGCGGTCCACCAGACCAGAGAGTTTTTTCATTGTATTGGATTCTTTCTTCACCGATGAGCCCAAAAACTTTTGCCCCCATTTCTCCATTTCCGACTGGCAGGGCTTGTTTTTCCCAGCCGTCATAAGAAGGAGCAGTTGGTTGGTCGTAATGAAGTTGATAGTTTTCTTGCTTAGTCATAGGAAGTTCTGGTTTTTCACTCTCCTTATTTTCAGAAGGTTCAACTACAGCGTTAGTCTCTGATTGATGATGTATTTGAGGTGTTTCCTTTTCAGGTTTTACCTCTTTGTCAGCTAATTCAGTAGAAGTTTGATTTTCTGTGCTTGGTTGATTTTCCTTACCCTCTTGAGTGGGTTCCTCTACTTTTGTATTCACTTGAACCGTAGTCTCACTGACACTTGCTTGATTTTCTTTCACTTCGATACCATCGGCAGCTACATTCTGTGTTGCTAGAAAAACAGCTCCCAGTAGAACGGAAGCAGTTCCAACGGTCAATTTTCGGATGCTATACTTACAGGATTTTTCCCAATAGCTCTTCTCCATAAAAACTCCTTTCTCAAATCTGTAAGCGCATACATTTTCTTATAAAAAAAAATAAGCCTTGCAGAAAGATGTTTCCTTTGTTTTGTATAATCTTAATATAGCAAATAAATCGATTCAATGCAAGGTTTTTTAGGAAAAACTGAATTATTTTACCAAATTTTAGTTCTTTTTTTAATTTTATTGAATTAAAAAAGATTAGAGCAGAAAAAGAATTTGAGTAATGCCCTACCCTTTTGAAAGCGTAAATCAAACTAGTCAGGCGTGGGACTTTATGGTATAATATAGAAGATTCAAAAAGAAACAGGAGAAATATTATGGACCTTATTTTAGCAATTGTCTTGATTGTTTTAGCTTTTCTAGGTGGAGCTCTTGGAGGAATGTACTTGGTGCGCAAGCAAATTGAAAAAGAATTTGCGGATAACCCACGTTTGAATGCAGAAGCAGTTCGTACTCTGTTGAGTGCAAATGGTCAAAAACCAAGCGAAGCTAAGGTACAACAAGTGTACCACCAAATCATTCGCCAACAAAAAGCAGCCCTTGCTAACAATAAAAAGAAATAAATAGGAAAAGTCTGGGATGAAAATTCCAGACTTCTCACTATGTTCAACTGATATTTAAGGATAAGACTTTTTCCTTGCATTCTATTGATATTTGATTATGATTGAGAGGGAGATAGTCTGGAGTTTACCAGTCTGTCAGAAATTTCAGCGAAAAATGTAATGATAATGAACTATCAATCAGAAAAATAAAACTAGAAAGAAGACTATATGGATAATCGACCAATTGGTTTTTTGGATTCGGGCGTTGGAGGCTTGACCGTTGTACGTGAGCTCATGCGCCAGCTTCCTCATGAAGAAATCGTCTATATTGGAGATTCGGCACGGGCACCTTACGGGCCTCGTCCTGCTGAGCAAATTCGTGAATATACTTGGCAGTTGGTCAACTTTCTTTTGACTAAGGATGTCAAGATGATTGTAATCGCTTGTAATACTGCAACAGCAGTTGTTTGGGAAGAAATTAAATCCAAACTCGATATTCCTGTTCTTGGAGTGATTTTACCGGGTGCTTCAGCTGCTATCAAAGCAAGTCAGGGTGGGAGAATCGGTGTGATTGGAACACCAATGACAGTACAATCAGATATCTATCGTCAAAAAATTCATGACCTAGATCCAAATTTGCAAGTTGAAAGTTTGGCCTGCCCTAAGTTTGCTCCTTTGGTTGAGTCTGGGGCCCTTTCAACCAGTGTGACCAAGAAAGTAGTTTATGAAACCTTGCGTCCTTTAGTCGGCAAGGTGGACAGCTTGATTCTGGGCTGTACCCACTATCCGCTCCTCAGACCCATTATCCAAAATGTGATGGGACCGGAAGTGAAACTGATTGATAGTGGTGCAGAGTGCGTGCGGGATATCTCTGTCTTACTCAATTATTTCGAGATTAATCGTGGCCGTGATGCAGGCCTGCTACAACACCGTTTTTACACAACTGCAAATAGCCATAGTTTTGCTCAGATTGGAGCGGAATGGCTAGAAAAAGAGATTCATGTGGAGCATGTAACATTATGACAAACAAAATTTATGAATACAAGGATGACCAGGACTGGTATGTAGGTGTCTGGGACGTCTACGGTGGAATCTATAGCCTCATAAAAGATCCTCTTGATCTCGATTTTATGGATTTGGCTCGCATTTTCCGTGATGAGGAAAATGGTTTTCCAATCACGATTACGGTAATGCGCTGGTCTTCCAACTTCCGCTTGCTATCTTTTATCGTTGAGATTTTAAATGCAGAAGCCGGTCGAAACTTGGAAGTCATTCAACGCCAAGGTGCCCTGCTCTTAGTTGAAAATGGACAACTCTTGCATGTTGAATTACCTAAAGAAGGAGTCGATGTGGAAGCCTTCTTTGAGACAAACAAGGTCAGAGAAACTTTGCTGATTGCGACTCGTAACGAGGGTAAAACCAAGGAATTTTGTGCTATCTTTGACAAACTTGGCTATGATGTGGAGAATCTCAATGATTATCCAGACCTGCCTGAAGTTGCTGAAACCGGTATGACCTTTGAAGAAAATGCTCGTCTTAAGGCTGAAACCATCTCCAAATTAACAGGCAAGATGGTTTTGGCAGACGACTCAGGTCTTAAAGTCGATGTCCTCGGTGGATTGCCAGGTGTCTGGTCAGCTCGTTTTGCAGGAGTGGGAGCCACTGACCAGGAAAACAATGCTAAGCTTTTGCACGAATTAGCCATGGTCTTTGATCTCAAGGACCGTTCAGCGCAATTCCATACAACCTTGGTTGTTGCTAGCCCAGGTAAGGAAAGCTTGGTCGTCGAAGCTGACTGGCCAGGTTACATTAACTTTGAACCTAAGGGTGAAAATGGTTTTGGCTATGATCCGCTCTTCTTAGTAGGAGAAACTGGTAAATCATCAGCCGAATTAACCCTTGAAGAAAAAAATAGTCAATCCCACCGTGCCTTAGCCGTTAAGAAACTTTTGGAGGTATTTCCATCATGGCAAAGCAAACCATCATTGTAATGAGTGACTCCCACGGAGATAGCTTGATTGTAGAAGAAATACGTGACCGCTATCTTGGGAAAGTCGATGCTATTTTTCACAATGGTGACTCGGAACTTCGCCCAGATTCACCACTCTGGGAAGGAATCCAGGTAGTCAGAGGAAACATGGATTTTTATTCAGACTATCCAGAACGCTTAGTGACTCAACTGGGTCCTACCAAGATCATCCAGACTCATGGACATTTGTTTGATATTAACTTCAACTTCCAAAAGCTTGATTTCTGGGCTCAAGAGGAAGATGCAGATATCTGTCTTTATGGTCACTTACATATCCCAGATGCTTGGATGGAAGGAAAGACTCTCTTTCTAAATCCTGGTTCTATCAGTCAGCCACGTGGTGCAATTAGAGAATGCCTCTACGCTCGTGTGGAGATTGATGATAGCTACTTTAAAGTGGACTTTTTGACACGTGACCATGAGGTATATCCAGGCTTGTCTAAGGAGTTTGCTCGATGATTGCCAAAGAATTTGAACAGTTTTTACTGGAGCAAGAGGAAACCTTTTTAACTCCTGCTGAAAATTTGGCTGTGCTCATTGATACTCACAATGCAGATCATGCAATTCTCCTCCTTAGTCAGATGACCTATACCAGAGTGCCAGTCGTGACGGATGAGAAAAAATTCGTCGGGACTATTGGTCTTAGAGATATTCTTGCCTACCAGATGGAGCAGGGATTGAGTCAGGAAGTCATGGCAGATACAGATATCGTACACATGACCAAGAAGGATGTTGCGGTGGTAGCTCCAGATTATACATTGACAGATGTTTTACATAAGTTAGTGGATGAATCATTCCTACCAGTTGTTGATAAGGATGGAATCTTCCAAGGGATTATTACACGGAAATCAATCCTTAAGGCTGTCAATGCCCTTCTGCATGATTTTAGTAAGGAATATGAGATTCGAAGCAAATGAGAGAATGGATTTCAGTATTTTTAGAAGAAAAACAAAATCTATCTAGTAATTCTAAGCAGTCTTATAAGTATGATTTGGAGCAGTTTTTGGATTTTGTTGAAAAACAAATTTCAGAGACAAGTTTAAAAATCTACCAAGCTCAATTATCAAATTTTAAAATGAGTGCCCAAAAGCGGAAGGTTTCTGCTTGCAACCAATTTCTTTACTTCTTATATCAGAAAGGAAAGATTGGCACCTTTTACCGTTTGGAATTACCCAAACAGGCTGAGAAAAAGCAAGGGAAGTCGGAACTTTTAGACCTCAGTTCTTTCTGGCAAGAAAGTGCTTATCCAGAAGGACGCTTACTAGCCTTATTAATAGTGGAATTGGGCCTCTTGCCTAGTGAAATTCTAGCCATAAAAATAAGTGATGTGAATCTAGATTTTCAAGTGTTGAGAATCAATAAAGCTTCTCAACAAAGAATCTTGAGTCTTTCCACAAAACTACTTGCAGAGTTAGAACCCTTGATGGGACAGACCTACCTCTTTGAAAAAACGGGTAAGCCATACTCTCGTCAATGGGCCTTTCGTCAGTTAGAAGCCTTTCTAAAGGAAAAAGGTTTTGCAGATTTATCGGCTCAAGGATTGAGAGAACAGTTTATACTGAGACAAATTGAAGAGAAGGTTGACTTGTATGAAATCGCCAAAAAATTGGGATTAAAAACAGTCATGACCTTAGAAAAATATAGATAATGGATATTAAATTAAAAGATTTTGAAGGGCCTTTGGACTTGCTCTTACACTTGGTTTCAAAGTATCAGATGGATATCTATGATGTACCGATTACAGAAGTTATTGAGCAGTATCTAGCCTACATATCAACCTTACAAGCTATGCGTCTAGAAGTTGCAGGCGAATACATGGTGATGGCTAGCCAACTGATGCTGATCAAAAGTCGTAAGCTCTTGCCAAAGGTTGCGGAAGTGTCTGATTTAGAGGATGACCTAGAGCAGGATCTCCTTTATCAGATTGAAGAATACCGCAAGTTTAAACTTTTGGGAGAGCAGTTGGAAGTGAAACACCAAGAACGAGCTCAATATTACTCAAAAGCACCGACAGAGTTAATTTACGAAGATGCAGAACTCGTGCATGATAAGACCACGATCGATCTTTTCTTAGCCTTTTCAACCTTACTGACCAAGAAAAAGGAAGAATTCTCGAAAAACCATACAACCATTTTACGAGATGAGTATAAGATTGAGGATATGATGGTTATCGTACGAGAAGCCCTGGTAGAAGGGCAACAACTATGTCTGCAGGATTTGTTTAAAGAAACCAAGGATTTACAAGAGGTCATTACACTTTTTTTAGCAACCTTGGAGTTGATTAAAACCCAAGAAATTCTCTTGATTCAAAAAGAGAGTTTTGGAGATATCTATCTCATGAAAAAGAATGAGGAAAATCAAGTAGAGCAAAGTCAGGCTTGATAGAGAGGAAGTATGAGTACTTTAGCAAAAATAGAAGCGCTCCTGTTTGTAGCGGGGGAAGATGGGATTAGAGTTCGCCAGTTGGCTGAGCTTCTATCACTTCCACCAACAGGAATTCAGCAAAGCTTAGAAAAATTAGCCAAAAAGTATGAAAAAGACCAGGATTCTAGTTTGGCCCTGATTGAGACAGGAGGTGCCTACAGATTGGTAACCAAGCCTCAATTTGCAGATGTTTTGAAGGAATATTCTAAGGCGCCAATCAACCAGAGTCTATCTCGAGCTGCGCTTGAAACCTTGTCCATCATTGCTTATAAGCAACCTATCACACGTATAGAAATCGATGCTATTCGTGGGGTTAATTCGAGTGGGGCCTTAGCTAAGTTACAGGCCTTTGACTTGATACGTGAAGATGGAAAGAAAGAAGTTCTTGGTCGCCCTAATCTCTATGTAACTACGGATTATTTTCTAGATTACATGGGTATTAACCATTTGGAAGAATTGCCTGTGATTGACGAGCTTGAAATTCAAGCACAAGAAAGCCAATTATTTGGTGAAAGGATAGAAGAAGATGAGAATCAATAAATATATTGCCCACGCAGGTGTGGCCAGTAGGAGAAAAGCAGAAGAGTTGATCAAACAAGGATTGGTGACTGTTAACGGTCAGGTAGTACGTGAATTAGCGACAACCATTAAGTCTGGTGATAAGGTTGAGGTTGAGGGCCAACCCATCTATAACGAAGAAAAGGTTTACTATCTGCTCAATAAGCCACGTGGAGTGATTTCTAGTGTAACAGATGATAAGGGACGTAAGACGGTTGTCGATCTTTTGCCTAATGTGAAAGAGCGTATCTACCCTGTAGGACGTTTGGACTGGGATACATCAGGTGTCTTGATTTTGACCAATGATGGTGACTTTACCGATGAGATGATTCACCCACGTAATGAAATCGACAAGGTCTATGTGGCGCGTGTAAAAGGAATTGCTAACAAGGAAAACCTCCGCCCCTTAACTCGTGGTCTTGAGATTGATGGTAAGAAAACCAAGCCAGCGGTTTATGAGATTCTTAAAGTAGACCCTGTTAAAAACCGTTCTGTTGTACAGTTGACCATCCATGAAGGACGTAACCACCAGGTTAAAAAGATGTTTGAAGCAGTTGGGCTTCACGTGGATAAGTTGTCTCGGACACGTTTTGGACACCTTGACTTGACAGGTCTCCGTCCTGGTGAATCCCGTCGTCTTAACAAAAAAGAAATTAGCCAACTACATACTATGGCTGTAACAACTAATAAATAATGAAACGAATTTTAATTGTGCCTGTGCGCTTTTACCAACGCTTTATATCCCCTGCATTCCCACCTTCTTGTAGATTTGAGCCTACTTGTTCAAACTATATGATTCAGGCTATTGAAAAGCATGGATTTAAGGGAGTTCTGATGGGATTGGCCCGGATATTGCGATGTCATCCTTGGTCTGAAATAGGTAAGGACCCCGTACCAGATCACTTTTCTTTAAAGAGAAATTCAAAATAAAAAGAATCACAGTCGTGATTCTTTTTTGGTGTAAGAAGTAAGCTGATCACTAAAATGTCGATTTCTACTACCGTTCTCCTATAAAAAGTGGTAAAATGGTTGAAAGAAAGAAGGGACTAAAATGACAACATTATTTTCTAAAATCAAAGAAGTAACAGAGCTTTCTGCTATCTCAGGTCATGAAGCACCTGTACGCGCTTATCTTCGTGAGAAGATAACTCCTCACGTGGATGAAGTAGTGACTGATGGCCTAGGTGGTATTTTTGGTATCAAACATTCAGAAGTTGCGAATGCACCTCGCGTTTTGGTAGCATCTCATATGGATGAAGTTGGTTTCATGGTTAGTGAAATCAAAGCAGATGGGACCTTCCGAGTAGTCAGTATTGGTGGTTGGAACCCAATGGTTGTTAGCAGCCAACGCTTTAAACTCTTCACACGTGAAGGACGTGAAATACCGGTAATTTCGGGTTCAGTTCCTCCACATTTGACTCGTGGCACAGGTGGCCCAACCATGCCAGCTATTTCAGATATCGTTTTTGATGGTGGTTTTGCTGATAAGGCTGAGGCTGAAAGTTTTGGTATCCGTCCTGGTGACACCATCGTTCCAGATAGTAGTGCGATTCTAACTGCTAATGAAAAAAATATCATCTCAAAAGCATGGGATAACCGTTATGGTGTTCTCATGGTTAGCGAATTGGCTGAAAACTTGTCAGGTCAAAAACTAGGCAATGAACTTTATCTTGGTGCCAATGTCCAAGAGGAAGTTGGACTTCGTGGTGCCCATGCATCTACAACAAAATTTGATCCAGAAGTATTCCTTGCTGTAGACTGTTCACCAGCAGGTGATGTTTATGGAGGCCAAGGTAAGATTGGTGATGGAACCTTGATTCGTTTCTACGATCCAGGTCACTTACTTCTCCCAGGTATGAAGGACTTCCTTTTGACAACTGCTGAAGAAGCTGGAATCAAATATCAATACTATTGTGGAAAAGGTGGTACAGATGCAGGAGCAGCTCATCTGAAAAATGCAGGAGTTCCATCTACAACAATTGGTGTCTGCGCTCGTTATATCCACTCTCACCAAACCCTTTATGCAATGGATGACTTCCTTGAAGCTCAAGCTTTCTTACAATCCTTGGTTAAAAAATTGGATCGCTCTACTGTAGATTTGATTAAAAACTATTAAACAGAAATGATGGAGGTAATAGGGATGGAAGAACCAAACCTAGAAACCTTGATACGAGATCTTTACAACAACGCCCGTCAAAACCTGAGTGAAGATCTAGTGCTTGCACTTGTAGAGACCGCTAAGCAATTGCCCAGTACTGATGAGCGTTTGCTAGCAGTACGACTTTCAGGATTAGTCACGCTTGAACTACTCAAACATCCCAAACATCCAGCGCCAGAGTTAGTCAATCTGGCCCGCTTTATCAAAAAGGAAGAAGCTAGGTACAGGGGTGCAGCTGCATCTTCCTTTATGATTGGAGAGCTATTTAAAATGCTTTGATTCGAAAGAATCAAAGCATTTTTTTCGTTTTAAATTTGTTCTGCCAAAACCTTTTCAGCAAGGTTCATAGCGTGGTCTGATACACGAGTGTAATGTGAAATAATATCGATAAAGTTGACACCTGCTTGAGGAGAACATTCACCGTTATTTAGGCGTTTGATGTGAGTCTTACGAAGGACACGTTCCATGTTGTTGATGTCTTCGTGTCGCTCGATAAGAGCTTGAGCTTTCTCGAGGTCGTTGTTTTCCACACTCTCAAGAGCATCTTTGACGAAATCACTAGTTTTAAGATAAATCTCTGCTAGTTCTTCTAAGGCAGCCTCAGAGAATTGAACATTCTTGCGTTGCAAGTAATCGTTAAGATTGAGCAGGGCTTCTGCGTGGTCTCCGATACGTTCCAAGTCTCGTGAAGAGTCAAGGATATTTGTTAAGACTTCACTCTCTTTTTGGCTCAAAGCTTCACCAGATAAACTAATGAGGTAACGAGTCAATTTTTCATCAATGGTATTGATAGCTTCTTCAGTCTTATGTCCCTTTTCTGCAACTTTTTCATTAGAGTTGATGATATAGTCGTAAGAGAGATCAAAGGCTTTCGCAGCATAATTACCCAAGTGTAGAAGTTCTTTTTTAGCATTTCCAAGAGCGATAGACGGAGCTTGTTTGATCAGTTGCTCATCAAGGTAAAGTGGCTCGTATTTGACAACTTCGTCTTCTCCAGGGATAAGTTTGGTTACCATGAAGGCAAGAGCTCCGATGAATGGAAACTGAATGATTGTATTGGTAATGTTAAAGGTTCCGTGGGCGAAGGCAATGGTCATTTCTGGAGCTAGATTTAAGAAACTCTCAAACCATTGGATTAAGCCTGTAAATGGAACGAGGAAGATAATACAGATAACAGTCCCGATAACGTTAAAGGCCACATGGGCTGCCGCCACACGTTTGGCAGCAATATTAGCACCCAAGGAAGCGATAATAGCAGTGATGGTTGTTCCAATGTTATCTCCAAAGAGCACTGGTAGGGCACCCTGAAGGTCAATCAGATTGCTAGCGTATAGATTCTGTAGAATCCCGATGGTCGCTGAGGAGGCTTGAATCAGAAGGGTTAAACCTGTTCCGACAAGAACACCCAAGATTGGATTTTTACTAAGTTCTACCATGTAGTCTTTAAAGACTTGTAAATCCTTAAGGGGTTCCATGGCGCCACTCATAAGAGTGAGGGCAAAGAAGATACCACCGACACCAAAGACAATCCGTCCGATGTTATTGATGGTTCTATTTTTTGTGAAGAAGAGACAGACTGCTCCGAGAAAGAGCATAGGTAATGCGTAGTCTCCCAATTTAAAACCAATGATAAAGGATGTGACAGTTGTTCCAATATTGGCTCCCATAACAATCCCAATGGCCTGACGTAAGGTCAATAGTCCAGCGCTAACCAGACCAACTGTAATAACCGTAACACCTGAACTCGATTGAATCAGGGCAGTCATCCCAATTCCAACTAAAATTCCAAAGAAAGGATTACTAGTATATTTGTCAATGTAATATCGAAGACGATCTCCAGCTGCTTGTTGCAAACCGTCTCCCATGGTCTTGATACTATATAAGAATAGTCCCAGACCACCTAAAAAGTGAAATGCAATTTCCTGCCAATTAATGGACATTTTATTTTCCCTCCGAAAACTAATCGCGGAATTTCTCCCATTCTATTTTAAAGGATTCTAAGCAATCTAACAAGTAGTAAACGCATTTTTTTAGAAAAATATCATGAAAATGTAAAAAAGGCAATTGATTGTCTAATTTATATCATTTATTCACCCCTTTATAGATATTTTAGGATGACTGTTGACTCTACTTATAAATATCATAAAATAAAAATGAACAGTTCTGCTATTTTAAGGGCAGTTACTTTTTTAAAATAAAAATAAAGCGCTTACTTTTTGGAAGTGAAAGGAGAAAAAATGAAGAATCCATTTTTTGAGAAACGTTGTCGCTATAGTATTCGAAAATTATCAGTGGGTGCCTGCTCTTTGATGATTGGTTCGGTTTTATTTGCCAACCAAGCTCTAGCAGAAGAAGTTGCAATCTCAGCGAATGAAACAAGGACTACTGCTGTGGCTACAGAGCAAGCATCACCTGCCACATCAGAGCAACCAACTACAGCTTCACCTGAGGTATTAAAGCAGTTGGAAGAGACAGAAAACAAGGTTAGTGAACAACCTATTTCAGAAGAAAAACCAACCTTGGACCAATTGACTGCAGCTGATAAGGAAGTGGCTAGTCCGGTTGCTGAAGCGCCTAAGGCTGAAGAAGCACCTGTAGCTACAGAAAATAAGGTTGAAGAAGCACCTGTGGCTACAGAAAATAAGGCTGAAGAGAAAGCAACTGTTTCAGATGTTCCTAAGAAAGAAGAAAAAAGTCTTCGACCAAAAGAAATTAAATTTGAGACTTGGGAAGATTTGTTGAAATGGAAACCGGGTGCACGTGAAGACGACGCTATTAATCGTTCCTCAGTTGAATTGGCTAAACGTTACCGTGGGCATGTAGTCAACGAAAAAGCCAATAAGGATGCCAAGGTTGAAGCTCTTGCCAATACCAACTCTAAGGCTAAAGACCACGCTTCTGTAGGTGGTGAAGAGTTTAAAGCCTATGCTTTTGACTACTGGCAATACTTGAATTCAATGGTCTTCTGGGAAGGACTCGTTCCAACTCCGGACGTGATTGATGCTGGTCACCGTAATGGTGTCCCTGTATTGGGTACACTCTTCTTCAACTGGTCTAATAGTATTGCAGACCAAGAAAAATTTGCCGAAGCCCTTAAACAAGACGAAGACGGAACTTTCCCTATCGCTCGTAAGTTGGTTGATTTGGCTAAATACTATGGATTTGATGGATATTTTATCAACCAAGAAACAACAGGAGATATCGTAACGCCTCTTGGTAAGAAAATGCGTGACTTCATGCTCTATACCAAGGAATATGCAGCTCAAGTCAATCATCCAGTGAAATATTCTTGGTATGATGCCATGACCTATGAATATGGTCGTTATCATGAAGATGGTTTGGGTGAATACAATTACCAATTCATGGAAAAAGAGGGAGACAAGGTTCCTGCGGATCACTTCTTTGCCAACTTTAACTGGACCAAAGAGAAAAATGATTACTCTGTAACTATGGCCAAATGGCTTGGACGTAGTCAGTACGATGTCTTTGCAGGTTTGGAATTGCAACAAGGTGGTTCCTACAAGACAAAAGTGAAATGGGATGCCCTTTTTGATGAAAATGGCAAACTTCGCTTGTCGCTTGGACTCTTTGCACCGGATACTATCACTAGTCTTGGTAAGACAGGAGAAGACTATCACAAGAATGAAAATATCTTCTTTACAGGTTACCAAGGAGATCCAACTGGTCAAAAACCAGATGACAAGGACTGGTACGGAATTGCCAACCTTGTAGCTGACCGTACACCAGCAGTAGGCCGTACTTTTACAACATCCTTTAACACAGGACATGGTAAAAAATGGTTTGTAGAAGGCAAAGTTTCTAAGGATTCTGAATGGAACTATCGTTCTGTATCAGGTATCTTGCCTACATGGCGCTGGTGGCAAACTTCATCAGGTGCTAAACTTCAAGCTGACTATGACTTTGAAGATGCCTACAATGGTGGTAACTCACTTAAGTTTGCGGGTGATTTAGCTGAAAATACCAACCAAGATGTTCGTCTCTACTCTACAAAACTGGAAGTAACAGATAAAACAAAACTTCGTGTTGCTCATAAAGGTGGTAAGGGAAGCAAGGTCTATGTAGAGTTTGCGACTCAGAAAAACTATACTTATGGTGGAGAGAATGCTCGTAAAGAACTGACTCTATCTGACGATTGGACAAAAGATGAATTTGACTTGAGTGCATTGGCAGGTCAGACCATTTACGGTATCAAGCTCGCTTTTGAAAATACTGCTGCCCTCAAGGGCTATCAATTTAACTTGGGTGAGTTGACTGTAACAAATAATCAAGAGGCTCCTCAAGCACCGACAGCTCTTAAAGTAGCTAAACAATCCCTTAAAAATGCCCAAGAAGCAGAAGCCATTGTCCAATTTACTGGAAATAAAGATGCTGATTTCTATGAAGTTTATGAGAAGGATGGCGATGCTTGGCGCCTATTGACAGGTTCATCTGCCACTACGATCTACCTACCAAAAGTTAGCCGTTCAGCTAGTGCAACTGGTACTAGTCAAGAGTTGAAGGTTGTCGCAGTTGGGAAGAATGGCCTTCGTTCTGAAGCAGCAACTACAAACTTTGAGTGGGGAATGACTGTCCAAGACACAAGTCTTCCAAGACCATTAGCAGAAAATATCGTTCCAGGAGCGACTGTTATCGGAAGTACCTTCCCAGACACAGAAGGCGGCGAAGGTATCGAAGGTATGTTGAATGGAACTATCACTAGCTTATCTGATAAATGGTCTTCTGCTCAGTTGAGTGGTAGCGTTGATATCCGTTTGACACAACCACGCCGTGTCGTTAGATGGGTCATGGACCATGCCGGTGCTGGTGGAGAATCTGTCAACGATGGTTTGATGAATACGAAGGATTTTGACCTCTACTATAAGGATGAAGCTGGAGAATGGAAACTAGCTAAAGCTGTTCGTGGCAATAAAGCCCATGTTTCAGATATCACCCTTGATAGCCCAATCACTGCGCAAGAATGGCGCTTGAACGTCATCACGTCTGACAATGGAACACCATGGAAAGCCATTCGTATCTACAACTGGAAGATGTATGAAACTCTTGATACGGAGAGCCAAAACATTCCAATGGCTAAAGTTGCAGCGCGTGTTCTGACGGACAATAAGATCCAGCTTGGATTCTCAGAAGTTCCTGCTGGAGCAACAATTACAGTCTATGACAAGGCAGATTCACAGACTCCTATCGCTACTTTAAATACAGTAGTTGGAGGAGATTTGGCAACAGAACCATTGAGTTTTGAAAAACGTCCAAGCCTTCTTTACTATCGTACACAATTGCCAGGTAAAGAAATCAGTAATACTCTTGCTGTGACGATTCCTCAGGATGAGAGAAAGATTAAGGCTGTCAGTCTAGAAGTAGCACCTAAAAAGACAACTTACCAAGATGATGAGGAATTGAATCTCAAAGGTGGTCTTCTTCGTGTCAAATACGAGGGTGAAGAAGCAGACGAAGTCATCAACCTCAGTCATGCAGGTGTAGTTGTTAACGGCTATGATGCTCACCACCATGGCGAACAAGAGTTGACAGTAGCCTATCTTGGTCTTCCAGTTGCAGGTAGCTTTAAGGTTCAAGTCACTGGTGAAGAAGCTGGTCCAAAAGAAGTCGCAGCCTTGTATATTAGCAAGCAACCGAAAATTGATTACTTTGTAGGCGATACACTTGACTTATCAGAGGGACGCTTCAAGGTCTTGTATGATGATGAATCTGAGACAGAACATAGCTTTACAGACCAAGGAGTCGAAATTACAGGCTATGATTCTCAAAAAACAGGCCGTCAAAAACTTGAGTTGCACTATCAAGGACAAACTGTCGAATTTGATGTTCTAGTATCACCTAAGGCAGCCATTAACGACGAATATCTGAAACAAGAAATCACATCTGCTCAAGGTCGCAAAGAAACAGTAGCTTATACATTTGCGGATGCAGCAAAACAAGCAACTCTTGTTGAGAAGATTGATGCAGCAAAAGCTATCTTAGAAAACCACGATGCTAGTCAAGAAGCAGTCAACCAAGCCTTGAATGACTTGAAACAAGCTGGTGCAGACTTGAATGGTGTACAGCTTTATCAAACAGCTAAGGAAGAGCTTGAAATTCTTCTAGGAAAAGTTCGTGAGAAAAATGCAGACGATCCAATCATCGCTCAAGCAGAAACTCTTATTGGCTCAACAAATCCAAGCCCAGAAGCATTTGCCAACCTGAAGGAAGAGCTCAATAAAAAACTTCTAGTTGAAGAAAGCCATCATGTGGGTAGCTTAGAAGATGAAGTGGCTCCAACAGTTGAAGCTCTACCTGAGCTAGTGGTTGAAACAGAAACTCAAGCCTTCGAACGCCAAGAACGTCCAGCAGGAGACCTCTTGTTGGGTGAACGTCGAGTCGTTCAGGCGGGTGTAGAAGGTCAGACTCGTCGTCTGATTGAAGTTGATGCCAAAGGCAACCGCACTCTTCTTGAGACAGAAGTAGTCAAGGAAGCAGTGGCTGAGATTACTGAAGTTGGTACGAAGGTAGAAAGTCGTGTTCAACCGCTAGACGGAGTCAAAGATTTGACTATCAGCAATCCAGCATTGGTTGTTGAGGAAGAAAAGGTTGCATACGACCATGAAGAACGAGTAAATCCTAGTCTTAAAGCAGGAGAACGTCGAATTGTTCAGGCAGGAGTTGATGGGCTTCGTAGAAATCTTGTAGAAGTTGACGCAGAAGGCAACCGCAGTCTTAAGGGAACAGAGCTTATCAAAGAAACTGTAACTGAGATTGTTGAGATTGGACCAAAAGTTGATGCCCAAGCTGACAAACCTCTTGCCCCTGCTCCAGTAGCACAAGCAGCGAAGCAAGAACCAGCAAAAGCAGAAGCACAAGTTGAGAAACCTGAAGGAAAACAACTTCCAAATACAGGTGAAGAAGTAGATGCAAATCTCCTTGCCCTTGGATTGGTTGGAGTTCTGGGTAGTTTCGGATTACTTGCCCAAAAGAAAAAAGAAGATTAAGTTGGACTTCTAAATTACCGTCTGACAAGATAATAGTATTAAAAGGCAAGAGCCATTTTTGGCTCCTGCCTTTTTGCATTCTTAGAATGTTTATGTTAAGATTTTTATAATTTCATAAGGATTGTTGTAGTGAGATATCTGCATGTTTTGCTTTGAAGATTGATTATGTATATTGAATTTTAAAAGCTATTTATCCTTAATCCCATCAAGAATTGGTTTGGGAATAAGAAAGGAAAAAGAAGATGAAATTATTAAAAGTAGTCATTGCTGTAAACATTGTAGTAGTGAGCATTGGCTTAGTAGTATTTATAGGAGCGAGTATGTATGCTGTTACTACGATTAATTTGCTATCTAACTCAGTTTATTATGCGCAACGGATGCCTCATAAGGAAGGAAGAGAACCCGACTTAGTCATGTTGATTGAAAACATGGGGGAGATTTATACTCCGAAAATTGAAGGTATTCGCTATGATGATGATGGAGCGAATTTTATCGAAAATTCTATCGATTCAAGTGGTCATCCTACCAGTTTTAGTGAGTTTGATGAAGGTTATCACTACAATGATAAAAACGATGTGTCCTATAAGTTTGATAAGAATTTTGAGCTTGAGTGGGCTCTCGATAAAGAGTATAAAGGAATTGATACTGCAACAATTGATGAGACAAAGATAAAAGGAGAGATTAGAGAGACCCTTAAACCCATACTTGATGTACAGAGTAAACCCCTCATCAATCTGCAGTGGTTGTTTAATATGAAGTATCAGGACAGGTTTAATTAGAAATGCAGATAGGTCTTTAAATTGAAATTAAACTGAACAAAAATGGTTCAACTCTTAGATATGCGATGATAATATTTTTGTGAGTTTTTCTATTGCAATGAAAAACTTTCAAAATAGAATAGATTTTGAAAATTGAGCAGTTTCTGAAGAGTTAGTTAAGAAAAAATAAAGACACAACTCCAGACAATAGCTCTTCCTTTATAAATGAGCAACATACCATAGATGAAGACATAAACAGTGAGGGATTTCCTTAGAAAGTAAAGATTGAGTTTACTTTACTAGATAGAGCCGTTTCAAGGAAAAGTTTAAGGTTTTGCTATCTCTTTTATTGATTTTGTGATATAATTAACACGTAAAAAAAAAAGAAGGAGTCATATCTAATGGCAAAATTGACTGTTAAAGACGTTGACTTGAAAGGGAAAAAAGTTCTCGTTCGTGTTGACTTCAACGTACCTGTAAAAGATGGCGTGATCACTAACGACAACCGTATCACTGCAGCTCTTCCAACTATCAAGTACATCCTTGAACAAGGTGGACGTGCAATCCTCTTCTCTCACCTTGGACGTGTAAAAGAAGAAGCAGATAAAGAAGGTAAATCACTTGCTCCTGTAGCTGCTGACTTGGCTGCTAAATTGGGTCAAGAAGTTAAATTTATCCCAGGTGTTACTCGTGGTGCTGAATTGGAAGCAGCTGTTAACGCTCTTGAAGATGGACAAGTTCTCTTGGTTGAAAACACTCGTTACGAAGATGTTGACGGCAAGAAAGAATCTAAAAACGATCCTGAACTTGGTAAATACTGGGCATCACTTGGAGATGGTATCTTCGTAAACGATGCATTCGGTACAGCTCACCGTGCACACGCATCTAACGTTGGTATCTCAGCAAACGTTGAAAAAGCTGTTGCTGGATTCCTTCTTGAAAACGAAATTGCTTACATCAAAGAAGCAGTTGAAGCTCCAGAACGTCCATTCGTAGCCATCCTTGGTGGTTCAAAAGTTTCAGACAAGATTGGTGTTATCGAAAACTTGCTTGAAAAAGCTGATAAAGTTCTTATCGGTGGTGGTATGACTTACACATTCTACAAAGCACAAGGTATCGAAATCGGTAACTCACTTGTAGAAGAAGACAAATTGGATGTTGCTAAATCTCTTCTTGAAAAATCAAATGGTAAATTGATCTTGCCAGTTGACTCAAAAGAAGCGAACGCATTTGCTGACTACACTGAAGTGAAAGATACTGAAGGTGAAGCAGTAGACCCAGGATTCCTTGGTCTTGATATCGGTCCTAAATCAATCGCTAAATTCGACCAAGAATTGACTGGTGCGAAAACAGTTGTATGGAACGGACCAATGGGTGTATTTGAAAACCCTGACTTCCAAGCTGGTACAATCGGTGTGATGGACGCTATCGTGAAACAACCAGGCGTTAAATCAATCATCGGTGGTGGTGACTCAGCTGCTGCTGCGATCAACCTTGGCCGTGCAGACAAATTCTCATGGATCTCTACTGGTGGTGGAGCTTCAATGGAACTCCTTGAAGGTAAAGAACTTCCAGGACTTGCTGCTTTGACTGAAAAATAAGAATATAAAAAAGAGGCTGGGACAAAAGTTCTAGCCTCTCAATTGTCTTTGGGTTGTCGAGCAGGACGCAGTAGTTGAGTGGCCTCTACTACGCTGATTTCATCAGCTTTTACAACCCTACTCAACTGTGCGGAGGTGGAACGACGAAATCGAATTCTAACGAATTACCGATTTCTGTTCCACTCTCTTTTTTTGCGCTTTTTTAAAGTTTGGGAGTACTGAGGGATAATTGGACAGAATCCAAAAAAAACAGTAAAATAGAGGAATACCAATCTAAATGAAATTTGAGTAATAATCGTGAAAAAAAGAGACAATCATACAAAAACAGCTATTTGCGGTATTATCAATGTCACCCCGGATTCTTTCTCTGATGGGGGCCAATTTTTTGCTATTGAAGAAGCCTTAAAACAAGCTCGAAAATTGATTGCTGAAGGTGCCACTATTTTAGATATCGGTGGAGAGTCTACTCGACCTGGAAGTAGCTATGTTGAGATTGAAGAGGAAATCCAACGTGTGGTTCCAGTCATTAAGGCTATCCGTCAAGAAAGTGATATTCTGATTTCGGTAGACACTTGGAAAAGTCAAGTTGCAGAAGCAGCTCTAAAGGCTGGGGCCCATATAGTCAATGACATTACCGGTCTCATGGGAGATGAGAAGATGGCGGAAGTGGTTGCCAAAGCTGGAGCTCAGGTAGTTATCATGTTTAATCCAGTCATGGCACGCCCTCAGCACCCTAGTTCACTTATCTTCCCTCATTTTGGCTTTGGAGAGCCTTTTACAAAGGAAGACTTAGATGAGTTTGAAAAACTACCAGTAGAAGAATTGATGACAGCTTTCTTTGACCGTGCTCTAGTAAGAGCGGAAAAAGCAGGAATTTCGAAAGAAAAGATCATGCTGGATCCTGGGATTGGCTTTGGCTTGACCAAAAAGGAAAATCTACTACTTCTACGTGACCTTGATAAATTACACGAGATGGGCTATCCTATCTTTTTAGGAGTCTCTCGCAAGCGCTTTGTCATCAATATTCTGGAAGAAAATGGTTTTGAAGTAAACCCAGAAACTGAAGCTGGTTTCCGCAATCGTGATACGGCTTCAGCTCATGTGACTAGTATCGCTGCTAGAAAGGGTGTAGAAGTTGTGCGTGTACACGATGTAGCCAGCCACAAGATGGCAGTTGAAATCGCATCAGCCATTCGTCTGGCAGATGATGCGGAAAATTTAGATTTGAAACAATATAAGTAAGATGAATAAAAACGAAACGAATCAGTGGATAGCAAACTATCGGACAGATCAACCGAATTTCGGCTTGGAGAGGATGGTGGAATTGTTAGCCTTACGTGGCAATCCCCATCTGAAGCTCAAGGTTATCCACATCGGTGGAACCAATGGTAAGGGATCTACCATAGCTTTTTTGAAAAATATGTTGGAAAAGATGGAACTAAGAGTTGGTGTCTTTAGCTCTCCCTATCTGATTCATTATACAGACCAGATTACCATTAACGGAGAATCCATCCCAGAAGCGAGATTAGAAGTCTTGATGTCGGACTATCGCTCACTACTTGAAGGAGAGCATGCTCATGATTTGCAGGGGACGACAGAGTTTGAGATTATCACTGCTATAGCCTATGATTATTTTGCTTCTGAGCGAGTCGATGTGGCTATTATGGAAGTAGGTATGGGAGGACTTTTGGATAGCACCAATGTTTGCCAGCCTATCTTAACAGGTATTACGACTATTGGGTTGGACCATGTAGCTCTACTAGGGGATAGCTTGGAATCCATCGCAGAGCAGAAGGCTGGGATTATCAAACAAGGAGTTCCCTTAGTAACAGGGAATATTGTCCCAGAAGCCCTAGCAGTTATCAACCAAATCGCGAAAGCGAAAGAGGCTTCTAGGCTTGTTTATGGAAGAGATTATCAAGTCAGTCATCAAGAGAGTGTGGGGACGGGAGAAGTCTTTGACTATACAAGTCCACAAAGACAAGGTCGTTTTCAGACAGGATTGCTGGGTTTGCACCAGGTAGAGAATGCTGGGATGGCTCTGGCCTTGTTAGATAGCTATTGCCAAGTGACTGGTCGAGAATTACCAGATAATGCTTTAGTGGCTCAAGCTTTAGAAGAAACAAGCTGGCCTGGACGCTTTGAAGTTGTTTCTAGAAGTCCCTTGATGATTTTGGATGGGGCCCACAATCCTCATGCCATCAAGGCTTTGTTGGCAACTTTGGAAGAACGCTTTGTTGATTATCACAAGGAGATACTTTTTACATGTATAAAAACCAAGGCCTTGGAGGACATGTTAGATTTATTAGAGACCTTGCCAGATACTGAGCTTACACTAACGAACTTTGATGATGGACGAGCAACCGCCGAAGAGGTGCTCAGACAAGCAGCTCATTCTAGAAATCTCAATTATCAAAGTTGGCAGGCATTTCTAGATCAGAAAAAAACGGAAAATGAAGAGGAAAAAACAGTTAGGATCATCACGGGCTCCTTGTATTTCTTGAGCCAGGTAAGAGCCTATCTGATGGAGAGGAAAAACTAGAGAATGGATACACAAAAGATTGAGACGGCTGTAAAAATGATTATCGAAGCGGTCGGTGAAGATGTTAACCGCGAAGGCTTGCAGGAAACTCCTGCACGTGTAGCTCGCATGTACCAGGAGATTTTTTCAGGTCTTGGGCAAACTGCTGAAGAGCACCTGTCAAAATCCTTTGAGATTATTGATGACAATATGGTAGTGGAAAAGGATATCTTTTTCCATACCATGTGTGAACATCACTTCTTGCCCTTTTATGGAAAAGCTCATATCGCCTACATTCCAGACGGACGTGTGGCAGGTTTGTCAAAGCTAGCTCGTACTGTGGAAGTTTATGCCAAAAAACCACAGATTCAAGAACGCTTGAATATCGAAGTGGCTGATGCTTTGATGGACTATCTAGGTGCCAAAGGTGCTTTCGTTGTTATTGAAGCAGAGCATATGTGTATGAGCATGCGTGGTGTTCGAAAACCAGGAACTGCAACCTTGACAACAGTAGCTCGTGGAGTGTTTGAAACGGATAAAGATCTTAGAGATCAAGCATACCGTCTCATGGGGTTATAAAAATCGACTCAAACGATTTTTTCTAGAAAGGACTAGTTATGGATCAATTGCGCATTAAGGATTTGGAAATTTTTGCCTTCCATGGGGTTTTTCCTAGTGAGAAAGAACTGGGACAAAAATTTGTCATTTCAGCAAGCTTATCCTATGATATGACCAAGGCTGCTACGGACTTAGATTTGGAAGCTTCTGTCCATTATGGCGAGATCTGTCAGCAATGGACGACTTGGTTTCAGGAAACCACTGAAGACTTGATTGAAACAGTTGCCTACAAACTAGTAGAGCGCACTTTTGAAACCTATCCAATAGTTCAAGAAATTAAACTGGAACTCAAAAAACCATGGGCGCCTATTCATCTACCACTAGACACCTGTTCAGTAACCATCCATCGCCGCAAACAAAGAGCCTTTATTGCTCTAGGTAGCAATATGGGGGATAAGACGGCTAATCTCGAACTAGCTCTTGACAAGATGCGTACTCGAGGGATTCGTATTCTTAAAGAATCTAGTGTGATTACAACTGAGCCATGGGGTGGTGTAGAACAAGATAGTTTTGCTAATCAGGTCATTGAAGTCGAAACTTGGCTTCCAGCCCCAGTCTTGTTAGATACCTTATTGAGCATTGAATCAGAGATGGGACGGGTCAGAGAAGTGCATTGGGGACCTCGTTTGATTGACTTGGACTTGCTTTTTATGGAGGATCAGGTCATTTATAACGATAATCTCATCTTGCCGCATCCTTATCTTGCTGAGCGACTCTTTGTCTTAGAGTCTCTGCAGGAAATTGCGCCTCATTTCATCCATCCAGTCCTAGGACAACCGATTCGTCACTTATATCGTCAATTGGAGAAAGAAAATGTTTAAGTTTTTCGAAATTTATAGTAAATGGAGAAGTCTAGGGGAAGGTGCAGTAGCCATAACCCTAGGCCTTCTCTTGATTTGTTTTGGGCAGCTGGTACCGATGTTAGGTTACCAGCTATTAATGGGTTATTTTTCTTTGTCTGCCGTTTGGCAACTATTGACGCGATGGTTTCAGGAAAAGTCTCGCAGAGAAAATATTTTTGTAACTCTAGCCAAACTCTTTCTTGCAGTCATTCTATTTGACTCTGTCATCTTGCAGGGGATTGCCCTCTATGTCTTGGTTATTTCTATTGGTAGTTATCAATTGTTTACAGGTCTGATTAGCCTGATTACCTGGTTGATTTATCGGAAGAATCATATTCGCCCAAGGGTCAATTACTTATTCGATGCTTTGTGGATGATGGGATTTGGTCTCTATAGTATCTCCCCTTTTCATGATGCAACAAATTTTGAGTTGCTCCTGCTTGGTTTTTACTTAATCATGTTGGGAGCGAGTAGTGTCAGGGATGGATTCTTTTTTGAAAAAGGGAGAAGTAATCCAAAGCTGAAGCGCAGAATGAGAATGACACTGCCTATATTTGTGACGGCTTTAATTCCTATTAGTACCTTACGAAGATGGAATGAAACCTTAGCTACCCATCAGACGGAAGAAAACGAAGTGCATTTGGAGAGAAAAAATGAAAAATCTGTTGACTTAGAAATTTTCATCCATACTTCAGAATCATCCTTCTTCTTGGCCATGGGCCATGTAGATATTTGCTACCAAGGTCAGGTTATTTCCTACGGTTCTTATGACCCTCACTCAGAGCGCTTGTTTGGGGCAATCGGTGACGGAGTATTATTTAAGGCTAATCGTGAAAAATATATTGAACTTTGTAAGAGAGAAAGCCAGAAAACCCTATTCGCCTATGGTTTAAGCCTGTCTGAACAACAGAAAAAAGCCATCGAAGAACGATTGAGAGAGATAGAAAGCCTCTTGATACCTTGGGAGCCAAGTTCACAACTGCTGAAAAGAAGGGAAGGAGAGGTCAAACATACCTACTCTTATCAACTGAAACACGAGGCTGATGCGACACTCTATAAGTTCACATCATCTAAATTTAAAACCTACTTTGTCCTCAGTACCAACTGTGTTCTGTTAGCAGATTCTATCGTTGGAGAAGCTGGGACAGATATCCTGAGCCCGCAAGGGTTTATCGTTCCTGGAACCTATCAGGATTATCTGGATTTAGAATTTAAAAAACCAGGTGGTATCGTGGTTAGTCGTTCTATTTATTAAAAAAAGAAAACTCTAGTCAGAAGGCTAGAGTTTTTAAAATAGGTCATTTTCTTCAGGTAGGAGGATGGTTTCCTTACCGTCCATATCCATAACAAGTACTTTCGGTGGGTACAATGGGTCAAAGGGATGATTAAAATCGAAGTCAATCGTAGTCGGTAGGTGCTCACTTGAAAAACGGAAGGTGATGGAGCCGTTACTGTTTAAGAGCTGAAATTCCAACTCATCTTCTAATTCAAAAACATGCTTTAAGAAATGATCGATAATGTACCAGATTGAGTCAATCACATCGTCTGGAAGATTTGTTACCACACCAAAGCTGGCACAACGTCTATGAGAATCCGTAAAAGCCATCCATGCCTCCTACTTAATTTTTTATTATCATACTGCAAACTGGCCTAAAAATCAAGAAAAGTAAACTAATTTACAAAAATATGATTATCGGTGAAATTTTTTCAAAGAAAGTTCAATTAATCCTTGAAAATGCTTACAATTAGTGGTAAACTAGTAGTGGTGTAAACATGAAAACAAAATTTTCAACATTAGAAAGGAAACGGTATGAACACAGATGATACAGTAACAATTTATGACGTTGCCCGAGAAGCAGGAGTTTCAATGGCAACTGTCAGTCGTGTAGTCAATGGCAACAAGAATGTCAAAGAAAACACTCGTAAGAAAGTTCTAGAGGTGATTGATCGCCTAGACTATCGTCCAAATGCAGTAGCTCGTGGCTTGGCAAGCAAACGAACAACAACTGTTGGGGTTGTCATTCCAGATATCACTAACACGTATTTTGCTGCGCTAGCAAAAGGGATTGATGATATTGCAGAGATGTACAAATATAACATCGTCCTTGCGAATAGTGATGAGGATGATGAAAAAGAAGTGGCAGTAGTGAATACACTCTTTTCAAAACAAGTTGATGGTATTATCTTTATGGGCTATCACTTAACAGAGAAAATTCGCTCAGAGTTTTCACGTTCACGTACCCCTGTAGTTCTTGCAGGAACAGTGGATGTAGAACACCAGCTTCCAAGTGTTAATATTGACTATAAGAATGCTACTGCGGATGCTGTTCGCCATTTGTTGAAGCGTAACAAAAAAATTGCCTTTGTGAGTGGCCCGTTGGTAGATGATATTAACGGTAAAATTCGCTTGGTTGGCTACAAAGAAGCTTTGAAAGCAGCAGGAGTCAACTATAGTGAAGGACTTGTATTTGAATCTAAATATCGCTATGATGATGGTTATGCTCTGGCAGAGCGCTTAGTTTCTTCAAAAGCAACTGCAGCGATTGTGACTGGTGATGAATTGGCAGCTGGTCTCTTGAACGGCTTGGCTGATCATGGAGTTTCAGTACCAGAAGACTTTGAAATCATTACGAGTGATGATTCTCAAATCGCTCGCTTTACTCGACCAAGCCTTACAACTATCGCACAACCCCTGTATGATTTAGGTGCGATTAGTATGCGTATGTTGACTAAAATTATGCATAAGGAAGAATTGGAGGAACGTGAAGTCCTTCTCCCTCACGGTTTGACAGAACGCAAATCAACTCGCAAAAAGTAATGAAAAACCAGGAATCTAGCTGATTTCCTGGTTTTTTATTATCCTTCCATATATGTTTGGAGTTGTTCGCCCTTAAGTCCAGCATTGATTGCGATAAGAAGCTTCAGTCGTGCTTTTTGAGCGTTTAGTTCTTTAACAAAATATACACCATCATTCTGAAGACAAACACCACCGCCTTCGTAGGCGTAAACAGGTTCTGCAATCCCATTGAAACAACGTGAGACTAGTGCAATAGGAAGTCCTGCTTGACTGAGAGACTTTAATTTTTCAGCTGTTTCCTTTGGTACATTTCCAGCGCCAAAAGCCTGAATAATTAATCCATCTAGTTGGTCAACAGGAAGTAAATCGAGAAGTTCATCGGTCATGCCCGCATAAACAGGGATAATAGGGACCAACCCTTGAATGCTCTCAAGGTCAAAACGAACACGAGGTTCTGCCGTTTTGAAGTAGAGAATTTCCTGCTTCATAATGAGCCCGAGTGGTCCATGAGTTGGTGTTTGAAAGGTACTAACGTTAGTAGTATGCGTTTTTGTGACATATTTGGCGGCGTGAATTTCATCGTTCATAACGACCAACACACCCTTATCTGCAGCCTTGTCATCACTCGCAACGCGTAAGGCGCTAAGATAGTTGTAGACACCATCACTTCCCAGTTCATTGGAACTTCTCATGGCACCTGTCAGGACGATAGGTATATGAGGTACTTCCATGGTGTCGAGGAAATAAGCCGTTTCTTCTAGTGTATCTGTCCCATGTGTAATGACAACACCATCATAGGACGATGCCTCTTGTTTAATTTTATGGTAGAGGGCTAACATATGCTTAGGCTTGATGTGTGGGCTGGGCAAATTTAAAAAATCCAAGGAATGGACTTCGATACCTTCGAGAGGATTAGAGATATGATTCATAGGGTTATCAGCACTAGTCCTTACGGCTCCAGATTCATCTGCCTGCATGGAAATAGTGCCACCGGTATGTAAAACAAGGATTTTCTTAGTCATGATTCACTCACTTTTTCTGAAATGTGGTATAATCATTGTATCATAAAAGAAAGGAATGAGATAGAATGGAAGTCAAAGCTGTATTTTTTGATATTGATGGAACGCTTGTAAATGACAGTAAGAGTGTTTTGAAGTCCACTAAGGAAGCTATCAAGATTGTGAAAGAACAAGGGGTGCTTGTTGGGGTAGCAACAGGGCGAGGACCTTTTTTTGTTAAGGATTTGATGGATGATTTGGATCTGGATTTTGCAGTGACCTACAATGGCCAATATATCTTTAACAAAGATCGAGTTCTTTTTGCTAGCCCTATTGATAAGAGAAGCCTCAGACAAATCATCTCTTATGCTAAGAAAAATCGAAAAGAGATTGCCATGGGAACGCGACAAGACGTTGTCGGTTCTCGGATTATGTCCTTTGGGCTCAGTCCTCTTTCACAACTCGTCAGTCGTTTTGTACCTAAATTTTTGACTCGTACTGTTAGTCATTCCTTTAATCGTATGGTCAGTAAGGCCCTTCCTCAGAAGGAAGATGATTTGTTGGACTTAATCAATCAGCCGATCTATCAGGTGCTTATGTTGATGACGCCTGAGGAGACAAACCATGCTGCTGAAGTATTAAATCATTTGAAATTTACCAGAAGTAATCCATTCGCGGCCGATATTATCAATCAAGGAAATTCTAAGTTAGAGGGTATCCGTCGTGTCGGGAAAGAGTATGGTTTTGATCTCAATCAAGTCATGGCTTTTGGAGACTCGGATAATGACTTGGAAATGTTGGCTGGTGTTGGGATGTCTGTTGCCATGGGAAATGGTAGCAACAGCGTAAAAGAAGTTGCCAAGCATATTACTGCCAGCAACCAAAACGATGGGATTCACAAAGCTTTGGAATATTTTGGAGTTTTGTCTTCTGAAAAAGTCTTTGTCAGTCGTGACTATCATTTTAACAAGGTTAAAACCTTCCATCATATGATGGACGAGCGAACTCAAGAAGAACCAATAGCTTGGGATTTGCAAGGGGCGACTCATCGCGCCGGCTTTAAGATTGAAGAGTTAGTTGAATTTGTCCGTGCTGCAAGCAATTCTGAAGAGGAATTTCAACAAGCTGTACAAGATTTGCACCAGGCGCTTGATGTATCAGCAGATAAAGTTTCTCAAAAAATACCGGCTGAAAGTACTTTGGTTGGACAAGTCGATGCCTTGATTGACACCCTCTATTTTACATATGGTAGTTTTGTACTGATGGGAGTGGACCCAGAGCGGATATTCGAGATTGTCCATCAGGCAAACATGGGTAAAATATTCCCAGATGGCAAGGCACAGTTTGATCCTGTGACTCACAAGATACTTAAGCCAGAAGGCTGGGAAGAGAAGTATGCTCCAGAACCAGCTATCAAGAAGGAACTTGCGCGTCAGATTAGAGCTTATGAACGTCATAAAGAAAGAAAAAATAAACAATAAAAAGGAGCGCATTGGCTCCTTTTTTTAGTCTAATTATAAAGTTTTATCCTTGTCTCGGACGACGAGAAGGTCAACGCTTGTATGGCGAAGGATATACTCAGATGAAGATCCGACAAGTAAACGTTCGAAGGCGTTAAGTCCTGTTGCTCCAACCAAAATCAAATCAACGTGTTCTTGGTCAGGGATTGTTTTAGCCAAAAGAGTTTTAGGATTTCCCATTTCGATGACAACTTGAATATCTTTAAGACCAGCGTCTCTTGCACGCTTTTCATATTCTGCCATCAAATCTTGGGCCTCAACTTGTAACTCTTCGTAAACTTCTGCATCGAATGTTGAAATGCTTTGAAGAGCACGAGTATCGATTACATGCGCAATGGTTAATTTAGCCTGGTTACGTAATGCTGACTGAACTCCTTTGATAAAAGCCAAATCAGCTTCTTTAGAACCGTCGACTGCTACCATGATGTTTTCGTAACGTTGTGTCATAGCAAAAACCTCCTCATTTCTTATCACTTTCATTGTAATCCTTTTCACTAAAAAAGTAAAGTAAAACATAATAGCAAAAATGCTTTTTGACTTTGATTTTGAGAGTGCTATAATTAAAGGAGAGAATGCAAGAGGGAATCATATGACAAAAATTGCGGTACTTTCAGATATCCATGGAAATACAAGAGCACTGGAAGCTGTTTTAGCAGATGCAGAGAAGGCAAGCGCTGAGGAATATTGGCTTTTGGGAGATGTTCTCATGCCTGGGACAGGACGAAAAAATATTCTTCAACGATTGGAAGGCTTGCCAATAACGGTTCGAGTTTTGGGGAATTGGGAAGAGAGTTTGTGGCGGGCTGCTCATCGAAAATTAGATACAAGTAGACCTAGCCATCGATACCTCTTGCGCCAATGCCAGTATATTATGGAAGAAATTAGTCTAGATGATATTGAAGCTCTACAGGCATTTCCCATGCACACACACCGCCAGTTTGGAAATCTGAAGGTAGGGATAAGCCATCATTTGCCGGATAAAAATTGGGGAAGAGAACTGATCCATCTTGGCAAGCAGGAGGATTTTGACCGTTTGGTAACCAATCCTGACTGTGATATTGCGATTTATGGGCATATTCACCAGCAATTTCTTCGCTATGGGAGTCAGGGACAACTCATTTTAAATCCAGGTTCAATTGGGCAACCGTTCTTTTTATCAGCAAGTCTACGTGAGGATTTGCGGGCGCAATATATGATTTTGAATTTTGATAACAAAGGTTTGAAGGATATAGATTTTCGTCGTGTTGATTACGATGTTGAGTCAGAATTAAAATTGGCTAGAGATTTGAAATTGCCCTACTATGAGGTGTACTATGAAAGTTTAGTCAATGGAATTCACCATACCCATAATCAGGACTTGTTGCACGAAATCGCCCAGAGTCAAGGACATGATGTTGAATTGGACGACTGGCTTAGTCGTAACTCTTGACATTACAACTCTAGGAGATATAATAAATATAAGAGAAGAATGAGGCTTTGTTGATAATAAAGGAGAACTGCATGCAAATTTCAAGCCGATTTACCATTGCGACACATATGTTGGTAATCATTGCCCTAAAGGGGAAGGAAAGCAAGGTGACTAGTGATTTTCTAGCTAGTAGTGTTGGAGTCAATCCTGTTATTATCCGAAAAATTTTGTCCCAACTGAAAAAAGCAGACTTGATTTCCGTCGCGCGTGGAACTGGAGGGACAGAGATTATCAAAAATCTTGAGGATATCAGTCTTTTGGATATTTATCAAGCGGTGGAATGCCTTGGAAAGACTGGACAACTCTTTAGTTTCCATGATAATCCTAATCCTAACTGTCCAGTAGGAGCTAACATCCATGGAGTTTTAGATGAAAAGTTAGATAAAATTCAAGAAGCCATGGAAGAAGAATTAAGCCAAACTAGTCTGGCCCGAGTAGTGGCAGATGCAGAAGCAAGAATAAAAGAATAAATTTTAAAATAAGGTACACCTGAATTGCTAAGCTGAAAGCTTGGTTGTTTAGGTGCTTTTTTCGTAATTAAATATGCTGGGTGTTAGCTGAAGTGGCCTGAGAATTTAGCCAGGAATGTGATTAGATTAGCAAGAGAAAAACAAAAATCATGTTATAATAAATAAATAGAATCGTAAGAAAGAGTGGATGAATTTTGATTATTCCGACTTATAATTGGCAATTTGCACCTCAAGTTGAGGATGCGGATTTTACAAAAATCGCCAAGAAAGCTGGGCTAGGGCCTGAAGCTGCTCGTTTATTATTTAGCCGTGGTATTAAGGATGAAGATAGTTTGTCTCGTTTTTTGGCACCAAGTCTAGATGATTTACATGATCCCTATCTTCTCCACGATATGGACAAGGCAGTGAATCGTATTCGTCGTGCTATAGAGCAGGGGGAATTTATTCTCGTTTATGGAGACTACGATGCAGATGGGATGACATCAGCTTCAATCCTTAAAGAAACATTAGAACAATTAGGAGCCGAGTGTTTAGTCTATCTTCCTAATCGTTTTACAGATGGTTATGGTCCTAATGCCAGTGTCTACAAGTACTTCATTGAGCAACAAGGGATATCCTTGATTGTAACCGTAGATAATGGAGTTGCAGGGCATGAAGCCATTGACTTGGCTCAATCTATGGGAGTAGATGTTATTGTAACGGATCACCATTCTATGCCAGAGGTTTTGCCAGATGCCTATGCGATTGTCCATCCTGAACACCAAGAAGCAGATTATCCTTTTAAACATTTAGCAGGTTGTGGAGTGGCTTTTAAACTAGCTTGTGCCCTCTTGGAGGAAGTACAGGTTGAGTTGCTTGATTTGGTTGCTATTGGGACGATTGCTGATATGGTCAGCCTGACGGATGAAAATCGTATCATGGTTCAATATGGTCTAGAAGTTTTGCGCAATACTCAAAGGATTGGTCTCCAAGAACTCTTTGAAGTTGCGGGGATTTCTAGTAGTGATCTTACAGAAGAGACGGTTGGTTTTCAACTAGCACCTCGCTTGAATGCCCTAGGGCGCTTGGATGATCCTAATCCAGCTATTGACTTACTAACTGGCTTTGATGATGAAGAGGTGCGTGAGATTGCCCTCATGATTCAAGATAAAAATGAAGAACGCAAGGAAATTGTTCAGGCTATCTATGAAGAAGCTAAAAGTTTGGTAGACCCTAGCAAAAGTGTCCAAGTTTTAGCCAAAGAAGGTTGGAACCCAGGAGTGCTTGGGATTGTAGCTGGTCGCTTGTTGGAAGAATTAGGGCAGACAGTTATTGTTCTGAATATTGAAGATGGCCGTGCCAAGGGGAGTGCTCGAAGTATTGAAGCAGTCGATATCTTTGAAGCCTTGAATCCGCATCGGGAACTTTTTATCGCCTTTGGTGGGCACGCAGGCGCTGCAGGTATGACACTTGAAGCGGAACAGCTAGACGCCTTATCGGAAATTTTAGAAACCTATGTAAAAGACAAAGGGATAGATGCCAAGGGCAAGAATACATTATATCTAGATGAAGAATTAGATTTGGAAAGTCTAAGTTTAGAGACGGTTAAAAGCTTTGAACGATTAGCTCCTTTTGGAATGGATAACCAAAAACCTGTTTTTTATATTCGAGATTTTCAAGTTGAAAATGCTCGTTCTATGGGAGCGGGAGATAGTCATCTAAAATTAAAGATTTCCAAAGGGACCGCGAGCTTTGAGGTAGTAGCTTTTGGTCAAGGATCAAAGGCTACAGAGTTTTCTCAGGTAAAACAACTGGAATTGGCAGTTACCCTTTCTGTTAACCAATGGAATGGGCAAACAACCCTCCAGTTGATGATGGTAGATGCCCGTGTGGACGGTGTTCAACTTTTTAACATCCGTAGTAAGAGTGTAGAGCTACCAGAGGGAGTGCCTGTCCTAGATTTTACCAGTGATTTACCAGAAATGCTTTCTAGCCCAGCAATCGTTGTAAAAAATATTCCCGAGGATCTCAGTCTTCTCAAACAAGTGTTGCAAGAACAGGATTTCTCTGCTATTTACTTTAAAAATGATATCTCTAAAGCATACTATTTGACAGGTTATGGTACAAGAGAGCAATTCGCTAAGCTTTATAAGACAATCTACCAGTTCCCAGAATTTGATATTCGTTATAAGCTCAAGGACTTATCATCTTATTTGAAGATAGAACAGATCTTGCTAGTCAAAATGATTCAGATTTTTGAAGAACTTGGTTTTGTCACAATTGAGAATGGTGTAATGAAAGTAAATAAAGATGCTGCCAAGCGGGACATCGCTGAAAGTCAGATTTATCAAAACCTCAAACAAACTGTTAAAGATCAAGAAATGATGGCACTTGGAACAGTACAGGAAATATATGATTTCTTGATGAAAAAATAAATACAAAGAGGCTGAAGTAACCTATTTCAGTCTCTTTTTGTAAGTGATTTTTAACTTTATGTAGTAAAAGTATACAGATTTGTAACATGACTACAACA
>NZ_JADMUH010000046.1 GCF_015546995.1 Streptococcus infantis | reverse complement strand
GATAAAAGCTACCCTGGGGATAACAGGCTGATCTCGCCCAAGAGTTCACATCGACGGCGAGGTTTGGCACCTCGATGTCGGCTCATCGCATCCTGGAGCTGAATTCGGTTCCAAGGGTTGGGCTGTCCGCCCATTAAAGCGGTACGCGAGCTGGGTTCAGAACGTCGTGAGACAGTTCGGTCCCTATCTGTTGTGGGCGAAGGAGATTTGAGGAGAGCTGTCCTTAGTACGAGAGGACCGGGATGGACCTACCGCTGGTGCACCGGTTGTTCCGCCAGGAGCATAGCCGGGTAGCTAAGTAGGGAAGGGATAAGCGCTGAAAGCATCTAAGCGCGAAGCCTACTCCAAGATGAGATCTCCCATTCGCAAGAAGTAAGACCCCTTGAAGACGACGAGGTAGATAGGTCAGGGATGGAAGCATAGCGATATGTGAAGTTGACTGATACTAATAGGTCGAGGACTTAATCACAAGAAATGTTTGGACTGTTATTCAGTTTTGAGGGATGGACCTCAAGCGATCTGGTGATGAAAGCGAAGTGGACACACCTGTACTCATCCCGAACACAGAAGTTAAGCACTTCAGCGGCGACAATAGCTGGACGAGCTCCAGTAAAGATAGCACGTTGCCAGGTAGGAAGACCTGTTCTGAGAAGGACAGGTTTTTTTCTATATAGAGGTAGAAAGCCAAAAATATCCCTCATAAAAGGCCTCCTTTCCATTTTGAGGAAAACGTAGTGCAAGGCCGTTATTGACAATTCGTTATTTCTAATATTTTGTATGAAGCATTAAAAAAACAAGATGAACACTCGTGATTACATATCATCATTTTATCTTATACAGAAATCGTTTTAGAAATTCCTTTTTCTATTTTTAATGTGTTATAATGCACAAGTTATATGAAGGGAAGTGCCAATGATGTCAATTTCAACAGATATATTGCATCAAATGGAAATTCTGAAGTATGCGGGTGCTGTAGATAGAGAAAATGAAATATTATATTTATCATCTTACA
>NZ_JADMUH010000045.1 GCF_015546995.1 Streptococcus infantis | reverse complement strand
CCATCGGTACGATCAAACCAGATGGTGCCAGAGTTGAATTTGTGAATCTGTATATGCCATATGTTGAGCAGAAGACAACGGATCTGATCGTGACAAAGCATATCTCCTTTCCACAAGGTTATGTATATGATGGAGAAGATAGCTTTCACTTTACCTTGAAGCTGGAAGGAAAAGCGTATGCGAATGAAAGCTATACGATCACAGATAGCAATACCAAAGAAGAATTGAAAGAAGCTAAGACAGATGAAGATGGTAGGTTTACCTTAAAAGGTGGACAGAGTGCTGTCTTTAAGGAAGTCAAGGCAGATGTGGACTATGAGGTCGTTGAGGAAAACGCAGATGGTTGGCGAGTATTGGGGGATGTAAAACAAAGCGGAGCGACACAGGCACCGGTAACAGCAGTGCAATATACCAATGCAATTGCTTCCTTTGGGGTCAATAAGACATTGAGCGATAAGAACACATCGGATGAAACATTTACGTTCTTATTAACAGATCATTCAAAAAAGGCATGGAGCAATGCAAAGTATGTACTGTATGATAGTGTGAGTGGAAAACGTGTAGATGATGCAACCTATACGACAGATGAGAATGGACATTTCACCTTGAAAGCGAATGAGACCGCCATGTTCTTAGGGATAGCACCGGGGACCCTGTATGATGTACAGGAAATAGTAAAACCGGGCTATATCCAAAAGACACCGGTAAGCAATGAAGGCTATGAGAACAAGGTCGTAGGCGATAATGTAGAGATATTGCCGTTCGTCAATGAAAAGATGAAGGAAGAAGGAATCTTATCGGTAACGAAGCTGATCGAGAATAAGACGGATGAGATACCGATGGATGATATCAAGTTCACGTTTGTGTTGAGCAGAAAGAACGGAGACATATACGAAGCTGTCAAGAATGCGAACTATGTCATAGCGCTCGGTGATTCCGAAAGCACCTATAAGACGAATGAAGAAGGTGAATTTCAGATAAAAGGAAATCAGACCGCACTATTTAGGGAGCTGAAACAAAAAGAAACGT
>NZ_JADMUH010000005.1 GCF_015546995.1 Streptococcus infantis | reverse complement strand
CATAAGACTTGACTAAAAAAAACAATAGCTGTATAATGATACAAAAATTTAAATTTGGAGGTTCTGTTTATGAAAAAGTCTAAGGCAAAATATCTGACGCTAGCAGGCGTTGCCCTAAGTGCCGGTCTGCTATTGGTGGCTTGTAGCAACTCAGCTAGTTCTACAAAGACATATAATTATGTATATGGTAATGATCCCTCAAGTCTTAACTATCTCCTAGAAAACCGTGCAACAACAGGTGATGTTGTGACAAACTTGGTTGATGGTTTGATGGAAAATGATCAATACGGGAACTACATTCCTTCATTGGCAGAAGATTGGACTGTTTCCAAAGATGGTTTGACTTATACTTACAAACTTCGTAAGGACGCCAAATGGTATACAGCAGATGGTGAAGAGTATGCACCTGTAACAGCACAAGATTTTGTGACAGGATTGAAGTATGCTGCGGATAAAAATTCAGAAGCCTTGTATTTAGTGCAAGATTCTGTTGCTGGTCTGGCTGACTACGTTAGCGGGAAAACAACAGATTTTTCAACAGTTGGAGTTAAGGCTATTGATGACCAGACTGTTCAATATACTTTGACTCAACCAGAACCTTATTGGAATTCAAAAACAACTGCAACTATTCTGTTCCCTGTAAATGCAGACTTCTTGAACTCAAAAGGGGATGATTTTGGTAAGGTGGATCCAGCAAATATCTTGTATAATGGTCCATTCATCCTCAAATCATTCACATCTAAATCTGTACTTGAATACAAGAAAAATCCAAACTATTGGGATGCAAAAAATGTATTTGTAGATGATGTCAAGTTGGCTTACTATGATGGAAGCGACCAAGATGCGCTTGTTCGTAACTTTAGCGAAGGTGTCTATAGTTTTGCCCGTCTCTATCCAAATAGTTCAAGTTTTGCAGGTGTGCAAGAGAAATACAAGGATAATATTATCTACAGTATGCAAACTGCGACTTCTTTCTACTTTAACTTTAACTTAGATAGAAAATCTTATAACCACACATCAAAAACGACAGACGCTGAAAAGACAGCTCAACAAGAAGCAGTTTTAAACAAATCATTCCGTCAAGCCATTAACTTTGCCTATGACCGTAAAGCTTATGGGGCTCAGTCACAAGGGGAAGAGGGAGCAACTAAGATTATCAGAAACTTGCTCGTTCCACCTTCATTTGTAACTCTTGATGGTAAAGATTTTGGTGATGTTGTCGCTTCTAAGATGGTTAACTACGGCCAAGTATGGCAAAATGTGAACTTTGCGGATGCACAAGATGCCTATTATAATGCTGATAAGGCCAAAGAAGCTTTTGCACAAGCCAAGAAAGAATTGGAAGCTAAAGGCGTACAATTCCCTATTCATCTAGACTTGCCAGTAGACCAATCATATAAGAAGGGTGTCCAAGAGGCAAGTTCCTTCAAACAATCTATCGAGTCTGTCTTGGGTGCAGATAATGTCGTCATCGATATTCAAATGCTGACTACAGAAGAAATGGATAGCATTGGTTATCTTGCTAACACAGCTGCCCAAAAAGATTATGACCTCTACAATGGTGGTTGGAGCCCTGACTACCAGGATCCATCAACTTATCTTGATACACTTAACCTAACAAATGGTGGTTCATTGCAAAACCTTGGCTTAGAACCTGGTGAAAGTAATGCTAAAGCAACTGCGGTTGGCTTGGATACCTACACTAAGATGCTAGAAGAAGCCAATGCTGAACAAGATTTGACAAAACGTTATGACAAATACGCTGAAGCACAAGCTTGGTTGGTGGATAGCTCTCTCACGCTTCCAAACGTATCTCTTGGTGGAACACCAGGAATCAGAAAAACAGTTCCATTCTCTGCTGCCTTCTCTCAAGCTGGTAATAAGGGTGTTGAATCCTACAAATACGTTAAACTGCAAGATAAGATTGTGACTACATCTGAATATGAAGAAGCTAGACAAAAATGGCTAAAAGAAAAAGAAGAATCTAACAAGAAAGCTCAAGAAGAATTAGCTAAACACGTTAAATAATGACTCTAAATTTAAAAACGGTAACCTTTGATGAGGTTATCGTTTTTCATATAGTTTTAAACTATAACTAGCTCTTGAAAACAAGAAAACGAAGGATCCAAAATAAGTGGTACAATAGTTACTATAGATTTGGAGGTAAAGTATGAGCAAATTATTTCATATCAACACAATTTTAGCCCAAGCAGGGATCAAGTCAGATAAAGCGACAGGTGCTTTGGTAACACCAATTCACTTTTCAACGACTTATCAGCATCCAGAATTTGGTCAATCAACTGGATTTGACTACACCCGCACCAAAAACCCAACTCGTAGCAAGGCAGAGGAAGTTTTGGCAGCTATTGAATCAGCCAAGTATGCTTTGGCGACTAGTTCAGGTATGTCTGCGATTGTGTTAGCCTTTAGCGTTTTTCCAGTAGGAAGCAAGATTTTGGCTGTCCGTGACCTTTACGGTGGTTCTTTCCGCTGGTTCAATCAAGTGGAGCAGGAAGGACGATTCCACTTTACCTATGCAAACACAGAAGAAGAGCTAATTGCCGAGCTAGAAAAGGATGTGGATGTACTTTATATCGAAACACCAACCAACCCTTTGATGTTGGAATTTGATATTGAAAAATTGTCAAAATTAGCTCATGCTAAGGGTGCTAAAGTTGTCGTCGACAATACCTTCTATAGCCCGATTTACCAACGTCCAATTGAAGATGGAGCAGATATTGTCCTTCATTCAGCGACAAAATACCTTGCAGGCCATAATGATGTTCTAGCTGGTGTAGTTGTGACAGATAATGCTGATTTGTACGAAAAACTCTTTTACAATCTCAACACGACAGGGGCTGTTTTGTCACCATTTGATAGTTATCAATTGATTCGTGGTCTTAAAACATTGTCACTTCGTATGGAGCGCTCAACAGCTAATGCTCAAGAAATCGTAGCCTTTTTGGAACAATCACCTGCAGTCAAAGAAGTTTTGTATACAGGTCGTGGGGGAATGATTTCCTTTAAAGTGGCAGATGAAAAACGTATCCCTCATATCTTAAATACTTTGAAAGTATTCTCTTTTGCTGAAAGTCTGGGTGGTGTTGAAAGTCTAATTACCTACCCAACCACTCAAACGCATGCAGACATTCCTGCAGAGGTTCGTCATTCTTATGGACTGACCGATGACCTTTTACGCTTGTCTATTGGTATTGAGGATGCTAGAGACTTGATTGAAGATTTGCGTCAAGCTTTGGAAGGATAAGACTATGGGGAAATATGATTTTACGACTTTGCCCAATCGTTTTGGACATCATACCTACAAATGGAAAGAAGCAGAGACTGACCGTCAAGTATTGCCGGCCTGGATTGCTGACATGGACTTTGAAGTCTTACCTGAGATTCGTCAGACTGTCCATGACTATGCTGAGCAATTAGTCTATGGCTATACCTATGCTAGTGATGGCTTGATTGAAGCTGTTCAAAATTGGGAGGAAAAACATCATGGATATCGCTTTGATAAGGATGCTCTAGTCTTTATCGAAGGAGTAGTACCTGCCATTTCAACAGCTATTCAAGCCTTCACCAAGGAAGGTGAAGCAGTCCTCATTAACACACCGGTTTATCCTCCTTTTGCTCGCAGTATTAAGCTCAATAATCGTAGACTAATCACCAACTCTCTAGTAGAAAAAGACGGACTTTTTGAGATTGACTTTGAACAATTAGAGAAAGATTTTGTCGAAGAGGAAGTGAAACTCTATGTTCTCTGCAACCCTCATAATCCTGGTGGACGTGTTTGGGAGAAGGAAGTCTTAGAGAAGATTGGACAACTTTGTCAACAACATGGAGTCTTGCTAGTTTCAGATGAGATTCACCAAGACTTGGCCTTGTTTGGAAACAAGCATCAGTCATTCAATACGGTAAATGAAGATTTTAAAGAATTTTCACTAATTTTAAGCAGTGCTACCAAGACCTTTAACATTGCGGGAACGAAAAACTCTTACGCTATCATCGAGAATCCTAAGTTGAGACTTGCTTTCCAAAAATGCCAGCTTGCTAATAATCAACATGAAATTTCAGGATTAGGATACTTAGCAACAGAAGCTGCCTATCGCTATGGGGAAGATTGGTTGACAGAACTCAAAGAACTAATCGAGAAGCACATCAATTATGTAGTGGATGTATTTGGCAAAGAAACCAAAATCAAGGTCATGAAACCTCAAGGGACCTATCTCATTTGGCTAGATTTTTCTGCCTATGATATTAGCGATGAAGAGTTAAGAAAGCTTTTACGTGACGAAGCCAAAGTTATCCTGAATAGGGGCTTGGACTTTGGTGAAGAAGGAGCCCTCCACGCTCGTCTCAATGTAGCCATGCCGACATCTGTCTTGGAAGAAGTTTGTCAACGAATCATTGCCACTTTTTCAAATTATTAAAAACCTAGCCTTTTAGGAGAAAAGTACTCCTAGAAGGCTATTTTCATAGACAGAAATGTGGTATAATTAAGAGATAAAGTAAAGGGGACACTATGGCTAAATTGATTCCAGGAAAGCTTCGAATGGAGGGAGTAGAACTCTACGAAACTGGTCAGATTGAAATCATTAAAGAACAGGACCATCGCATTTATGCGCGTGTAGCGGAGGAAGAAATCCGTTATAGCTTAGATGATGATTTGATTTTTTGTACCTGTGATTTTTTCAAAAAAAGAGGCTACTGTGTTCATTTGGCAGCTCTAGAATATTACTTAAAGAATGATCAGCTAGGACAGGAAATCTTACTCAATTTGGAGGCTAATCAGGAAGAGAAGGAGACTGTTGAGACACAGGTGACTTTCGGAGGAGAATTCTTGAAGTCTATCCAAGTTCCGCGGCAATCCAACATCTATCGGCTTTCTGCTCAAGGTCAGGTGGAAGCAGGAACCAATCGCATTATCTGGACTTTAAGAATTGGCCTTGCTCAGCAAGACAAGTTTTATGTGATTAGGGATATCCCTCTTTTCTTAAAAATCATAGAGTTTGCCAAACCCTACATGATAGGAAAATATTACGAGTCTTCATTAAGACTTGAACAGTTTGATAAAGCCAGTCAAGAAGTTTTGAATTTTTTACTTGGATTAGTTGAGGAGAAAACAGACAATTCTATTTTTTTCCCAAATCAAGGACGACATCTCTATTTCCCTAAAACCTTTTTTGAGCAGGGGGCTAGTCTGTTGATGGGATTAGATGTCTTTCAGTTTGACCATCAACTTTCGAGTTATCATCATCTTCTCTTCCAAGACTTTGATGGCCAAGCAAGTTTGTTTTTATTTAGAATTGAAGAAAAATCCAACTATTTTGAAATGGAAATTTTCGAACAGACAGGGCTTAATTTCTTTTACAGGGGACAAGTATTATTCTACAAGGGGAATTTTTTCCTGATGACGAAAAAACAGGCTAGTTTATTAGATGCGCTTAGAAAAGTTCCTTTAGACAATGGTGGCAGAAAGATCTTACAGTTTGATACTCGTGATCGAGATCTTTTAGCTTCGACCTTGTCACAGTTTAAATGCATAGGAAAAGTAGAGGCTCCTGATTCACTACAAATCCAATCCTTCCGTCCGTCTTTTTATATGGAACGAGAAGAGGATGGTTCTATTCGATTAGATATGCAATTTCAATATGAAACTTGCCTAGTAACCAATCGTAATGAACTAGAGAAACTTCCTTTTGCTAGTGACATTCAACTAGAGAAACAGATTTTTCAGTTGGCCTTATCTGCTGGGTTTGAAGCGGATTTTCGTTCGTGGCGTCAAAGCTTGAAAACTGAAGCTGTCCATTCTTTCTTTCAGGAAGTTTTACCAGCCTTTGCAGCACTTGGAGAATTAAAGATTTCAGAGAGCATGCAAGACCTTTATCAGATTCAAAAACCTCAAGTTCAGATATCATCAAAGGGAAGTCTTTTAGAAATTCAATTTGATTTTCAGGATATTGATCAAGAAGAAATCAATCGAGCAATGAAAGCTCTCGTTGCCAAGCAGGACTATTATATTTCTTCCTCTAGCCAGGTTTATTATTTTGATGAACAGACAAAACGTATTCGTCAGGATCTAGAGGATTTGGGAATTGAAGAGATAGAGAGTGACTCTTTTCACGCTCGCAAGTCTTTAGCGTATACCTTATCTCATCTGTTTAAGGATCAGGATCAAGTTACTTTTACTGATGAATTTCGTCATTTGTCGCATCATTTAACGCATCCTGAGGATTTTCCGATGAAGTCCCTAGATATTCGAGCCCAACTCAGGGATTATCAGAAAAAAGGGATTCAATGGCTTCAGATGTTGGACCATTATGGATTTGGTGGGATTTTAGCTGATGATATGGGACTTGGAAAAACCTTACAAGCCATCGCCTTTTTAAGTAGCCAACTTCAGGAGAATAGCCGTGTCTTGATTCTTGCTCCATCTGGTCTCATCTATAATTGGGCTGATGAATTTAAAAAATTTGCACCGAATTTGGATGTGGCTGTCGTACATGGATTGAAACCTTATCGCGAGACTATATTAGCAGAAAAACATCAGGTCTATGTGACCAGTTATGCCACTTTCCGTCAGGATAGTGAAATCTATCGAAATTTATCTTTTGATTTTCTATTTCTAGATGAAGCCCAAGTGATGAAAAATGCCCAAACCAAAATTGCTAAGATTTTGAGAAAGTTTGTGGTTCCATCAGTCTTTGCTCTTTCCGGAACACCAATTGAAAATAATCTAGGGGAATTATGGTCTATCTTTCAGATTGTATTGCCAGGACTTTTGCCAGCAAAAAAAGACTTTATGAAATTGCCTGCTGAGAGAGTGGCACAGTTTATCAAACCATTTGTCATGCGTCGAAAAAAAGAGGATGTTCTTACAGAGTTACCTGATCTAATAGAAGTCGTTTATAAAAATGAACTGGAGGACCAGCAAAAAGCTATCTATCTAGCTCAACTTCAACAGATGCAAGAGCGTTTGGGACAAGTGACCGATGCAGAATTTCAACGAAATCGTGTCGAAATTTTAGCAGGGCTCATGCGTCTCCGCCAGATTTGTGACACTCCTGACTTATTTATGGAGGATTACAAGGGAGATAGCGGGAAGCTAGATAGTTTACGAGATTTGCTGAGTCAGATTGCTGAGGGAAATCATCGTGTACTCATCTTCTCTCAATTTAGGGGAATGCTTGATCGTATCGAAAAGGAGTTGCCTCAGCTTGGCTTAACTTCCTTTAAGATTACTGGCTCTACACCATCACAGGAGCGTCAAGAAATGACCAAGGCTTTTAACCAAGGTGAGCGCGATGTGTTTTTGATTTCTCTTAAAGCTGGTGGAGTTGGTCTCAATCTTACTGGTGCGGATACAGTTATTCTGGTAGACTTATGGTGGAATCCGGCAGTTGAATCGCAGGCTATTGGCCGGGCCCACCGTATGGGACAAGACCAAGCAGTTGAGGTTTATCGTCTGGTAACTAGAGGTACAATCGAGGAGAAGATTCAAGAGTTGCAGGAAGAGAAAAAAAATCTGGTCTCAGAAGTATTGGATGGAACAGAGTCTCGTGGAAGTCTCACACTTACTGAAATTCAAGAAATATTAGGAATTTCTGAAGCCAAGACTTGAAAAATCAAGACTTTACGTTATAATGGAGTATTGAAAGGAAATAAAAATGAAGTTAGAACGATTTCCAATAGTGTCAGATGATGAGATCATGCTGACAGAGATGCCATTTATGAATTTATATGATGAGTCGGATCTCATTAGTAATATTAAGGGAGACTACCAAGATAAAAATTACTTGGAATGGTCACCAATTACTACTGAAAAAAAGTCACCGACTAAGGCGCCAGAGAAACTGCCTGAACACAAGGAAAAATCCTACGCTGAACTTGCTCGTGAAGAAGCAAGAGCTGATCTGAAACGAAAACGTTCAGCAAAGTATTTGACCCAAGATGTTAGTTTTACGAAACGTCATAAACCTTCAAATAATGTAGTAAGACAGGCAAATCAGCCAACAGCTCCTTTCCAAAAGGAAAATCCTGGTGAGCTTACCAAATATAGTGATAAACTAACTCAGAACCATTATATTTTGGCTGAAATGGCTCCACAGATGCAACAGACAACCAAAGAAGATCATCTTGGACCAAAGAAAAATAATTATGATTTTTTAAAGAAAAGCCAAATTTATAACAAAAAAGAGAATCAATCAGAAAAAGTACGTAAAATTGCTCAAGAGTTGAACTTGACAAATATGACAGAGTAAAGGGGAAAAAGATGGCAAAAACCTATCATTTTATCGGAATTAAAGGATCAGGGATGAGTGCTTTGGCCTTGATGTTGCACCAAATGGGGCATAAAGTCCAAGGATCTGATGTAGAGAAATACTACTTTACACAAAGAGGCTTAGAGCAAGCAGGAATCAAAATTTTGCCTTTTGATGAGAAGAATCTTCAAGGGGATATAGAAATCATCGCTGGGAATGCCTTTCGTCCAGATAACAACGTTGAAATTGCCTATGCAGACAAGAATGGTCTAAGTTATAAACGTTATCATGAATTTCTTGGCAGTTTTATGCGTGACTTTATCAGCATGGGAGTTGCTGGTGCACACGGTAAGACTTCAACAACCGGGATGCTTTCTCACGTTTTGTCACACATCACTGATACAAGCTATCTAATTGGAGATGGTACAGGTCGTGGTTCTGAAAATGCCAAGTATTTTGTCTTTGAATCAGACGAGTACGAACGTCATTTCATGCCATATCACCCAGAGTACTCTATTATTACTAATATCGACTTTGACCATCCTGACTATTTCACAAGCTTAGAGGATGTCTTTAACGCTTTCAATGATTATGCTAAACAAATCACCAAAGGTTTGTTTGTCTACGGTGAAGATGCTGAGTTGCGTAAGATTACGACAAATGCTCCAATCTATTATTACGGTTTTGAAGCAGAGGGCAATGACTTTGTAGCTAGCGAACTCCTACGTTCTACGACAGGTTCAACTTTTACAGTTCACTTCCGTGGTCAAGAATTGGGTCAATTCCACATTCCAACTTTTGGTCGCCACAATATCATGAATGCAACCGCTGTGATTGGTTTGCTTTATACTGCTGGTTTTGACTTGAATTTAGTGCGTGAACACTTGAATACTTTTGGAGGTGTTAAGCGTCGCTTTACAGAAAAGATTGTCAATGACACTGTTATCATCGATGATTTTGCTCACCATCCAACTGAAATCGTAGCGACTCTAGATGCTGCACGTCAAAAATATCCAAGCAAGGAAATCGTTGCTATTTTCCAACCGCATACCTTTACTCGTACAATTGCTTTGTTGGATGATTTTGCACAAGCCTTGAATCAGGCTGATGCAGTTTACTTAGCACAAATCTATGGTTCTGCTCGTGAAGTTGACCATGGTGATGTGAAAGTTGAAGATTTAGCAGCCAAGATTGATAAAAAACATCAAGTTATCACTGTTGAAAATGTGTCCCCTCTCTTAGACCACAACAATGCTGTTTATGTCTTTATGGGAGCAGGTGATATTCAGTCATATGAATACTCATTAGAACGTCTCTTGTCTAATTTGACAAGTAATGTTCAGTAAGGAACACCATGGAATTTCCAATTAAAATAAGGGAAGTTCAGCAATCTGATATCGAGCAGGTTTGCTTGATACAGGAGAGTACTCAAAACTTCCAAGAAACATTTAATAGAGAAATAATAGAAGAACGTATCCGTAATTTTGCGGATACGTTTCTCTTAGCTAGTTTGGATGATCAGGTTATTGCTTATATTTCAGCGACAGATTTTGCTACATCCTCAGTAAGTAGATGGATAGTAGAGATGGCAGATGGAGAAGCTATTAGTAATGAAAATCTTGTGATTGATGCTTTATCTGTTCATCCGAATTATCAAGGGCAAGGATTTGGAACCTTGTTGCTCGCAGCCATGAAACAAGTTGCTCTTCAACAAAATAGTCCAGCTATTTATCTGGTCTGTAAAGATGAATTGCTATCTTATTTTGAGATGAATGAATTTATAGAGCAAGGAATAGTAGATCTGGGAGTCGGAAATAAAGTTGATTTTCTCATGTGTTGGATGAATCCCTTTTATCAGGAGGAACTATGATTATTCGACAAGCTAGACTGAGTGATTTAGATCGTATTTTAGAGATTGAATTAGAGAATTTCTCAATTGAAGAAGCCATACCTAGGTCTGTTTTTGAAGCTCACTTAAAAGAGATTAAAACTAGTTTCCTTGTGGCTGAAAAAGATGGAGAGATACTCGGTTATATCGAAGGACCAGTAGTCCCTCATCGTTATTTACAAGACCAGTCTTTCACTAAAGAAATAAAAGACCATAGTCATCAAAAAGGCGGATATATATCTGTGACTTGTCTTTCTATAGCCAAAAAAGCTCAATCTCTAGGGCTGGGGAAAAAACTACTGACCGCTCTTAAAGAAGTGGCTCTTAGGCATGAACGAGAGGGGATCAATCTGACCTGTCATGACTACCTTATTGAATACTATGAGAAGCATGGTTTTGTCAATGAAGGAAAGTCTAAGTCCCAATTTGCGGGAGAAGAATGGTATGATATGGTCTGGGAAAATAGGAATTAGCGAGTAGAAAGGCTTCCAAGGTTGCTTTTCTCTGGTTTTTAAGATATAATATTAAGGATTATTAACAAGGAGGTAAATACCTTTGAGCGAAAATTCAAATGAAAAAAAGTTGAGTTTTAAAGAGCAGATCTTGCGAGACTTAGAACGATTAAAGAATGAGGAAAATTTAACAGAACAAACAGATGACCTCTTATCAAATTTGATGAACTCTTCTGATGCAGAAACGGAAGAACGAGTAATAACTCCTGAAGAAGAACTGATTGCTAATTCTGTTTCAAATGTTGAACAATTGATTGAGAATGCACCTGTGGTTCCTCCTCGTCCAGACCTTAAAGAGGAAGTTGCAGAAGAAGCTGCGAAAGAAGTATCCGTTGAGTCACCTCAATCAATCTCAGATAACGATGAAATTAATTCGATACCAACTAAGGTTTCAGTTTCCTACCGTACTCATGAAAAATCACTTGAAGATAAAGGAACTGTAAGTTTTGCCACTAACCAAGAAGAATTAACATCTGGAAATGCTCATCCGGAGAATACTGAGGCAGATGAACTTCCTAAAAGAAGTCGTAGAGAGTCTACGAAACCAGCAAAGAAAAAGAAAAAATCCCACTTGAAAGGATTTTTAGTCACAGTATTAATTTTACTGATTCTATTAGGTGCTGGTGGTTTCTTTGGACTTCGCTATGCTGAATCAGCCTTGCAACCAGTGGATCCAAGTTCTAAACAATATATGACTGTTCAGATTCCAGATGGATCTAATGCTCAAGAAATTGGTTCAACTTTGGAAAAATCTGGTGTCATTAAAAACGGTTTGGTCTTTACACTTTATGTCAAATATAAAAACTATAATGAATTAAAATCTGGCTATTATAACCTACAAAAGAGCATGAGTGTTGAAGATGTCATTAAAGAGTTGCAAAAAGGTGGCACACCTGAACCTCAAGAGGTTACACTTGCAAACTTGACTATTCCAGAGGGATATACTTTAGAGCAAATTGCTCAGACTGTAGGCCAACTTCAAGGGGACTTTAAGGAACCTTTGACAGCGGAAGCATTTTTGGCTAAAGTTCAAGATGAGACCTTTATTGCTCAAGAGGTTGCCAAATATCCAAACCTGCTTGCAAGCTTGCCAGCCAAAGATAGTGGTGTTCGTTACCGTTTAGAAGGTTATCTTTTCCCTGCGACTTTTACAATCAAAGAAAGTACAACTGTTGAAAGTTTAATTGATGAAATGCTAGCTGCAATGGATAAAAACCTATCTAGTCACTATGCTACAATCAAAGAAAAGAACTTAACAGTGAATGAACTCTTAACAATTGCCTCTCTTGTTGAGAAAGAAGGAGCAAAAACAGAGGATCGTAAGTTGATTGCTGGTGTATTCTATAATCGTTTGAACCAGGGTATGCCACTTCAAAGTAATATCGCTATCCTTTACGCAGAAGGGAAACTTGGTCAAAACATCAGTCTTTCTGATGATGCAGCTATTGATACTTCAATTGATTCACCATACAATGTCTATACAAAAGTAGGTCTAATGCCTGGACCAGTTGACAGCCCTAGCTTGGATGCTATCGAATCAAGTATCAATCAAACAAAGAGTGACTATCTCTACTTTGTGGCCAATGTTCAAGATGGTAAGGTTTACTATTCAACAACACTGGAAGAACATGATCGAAATGTTCAAGAACATATTAATAGTAAACTAAACCAATCAAATAGCACAAACTAAAATTATGTGGTTTTCCACATAATTTTGCTTTAAAGCATATATTTATTAATTCAATCAAAAGAAAGTTGAGAAAAATGGTAGAAAAAACATATCCAATGACATTGAAAGAAAAGGAAAAACTCGAAAAAGAATTAGAAGAATTGAAACTAGTACGTCGTCCAGAAGTTGTAGAACGTATCAAGATTGCTCGTTCATATGGTGATTTGTCAGAGAACAGTGAGTATGAAGCAGCGAAAGACGAGCAAGCCTTCGTTGAGGGACAAATCTCAAGTCTGGAGACTAAAATTCGTTATGCAGAAATCGTGAACAGTGATGCAGTTGCTAAAAATGAAGTTGCTATCGGAAAAACTGTAACAATCCAAGAAGTTGGAGAAGACGAAAAGGAAGTATACATTATCGTTGGTTCAGCTGGTGCAGACGCTTTTGCAGGTAAAGTATCAAATGAAAGCCCAATTGGTCAAGCTTTGATTGGTAAGAAAAAAGGTGATGTTGTTACAATCGAAACACCTGCTGGAAGCTATGATGTTAAGATCTTAAAGGTTGAAAAAACCGCTTAATAGGATAAAAAGAAGGAGTGGGATTCAGGGAAAGCGTTTTCTATCACTCCTTTTCTTATTTTTTAAAAACTTAAGGAGACTAGATGAATTCAGAAAAAAAGCACAAAAAGAAAAGTAAAATGGAGCGTGGCCTAACCAATCGCCATGTTCAGGTTATGGCTATTGCAGGTACAATCGGGACAGGATTATTTCTCGGGGCAGGTCGGTCTATCAGTTTAACTGGACCTTCGATTGTCTTGGTATATATGATTACGGGTGGCTTCATGTATCTCATGATGCGTGCTATCGGTGAAATGTTGTACCAGGACCCAGAGCAACACACCTTTATCAATTTTATTACTCGCTATCTTGGAAAGGGCTGGGGATATTTCTCGGTTTGGTCCTACTGGTTATCAGTGGTCTTTATCGGTATGGCTGAAATTACTGCAATCGCTCACTATGTTCAATTTTGGTTTCCGTCTTGGCCATCTTGGTTGATTCAGGTTGTCTTTTTAACAATTTTAGGATTGGTCAATCTGATTGCAGTTAAAATATTTGGTGAAGTGGAATTTTGGTTTGCCATGATTAAAATCGTTGCTATTCTTGCCATGATTGCGACGGGTATTTTTATGGTCTTGACTGGCTTTGAAACTCCTTATGGATCAGCAAGTCTCACCAATATTAGTGAGCAATTCTCCCTTTTCCCAAATGGAGGAATGAACTTTGTCATGGCCTTTCAAATGGTTTTCTTTGCTTACTTGATGATTGAATTTATCGGTGTAACCACATCTGAAACTAAGGATCCTCGGAAAGTATTGCCCAAGGCGGTTAAGGAAATTCCTTTGCGAATTATCTTCTTCTACGGTGGGGCTTTGCTTGCAATCATGTCTATTATTCCTTGGCGTGAGCTTTCTGCGACGGATTCACCATTTGTAACGGTATTTGAACTTGTTGGTCTTAAGTGGGCGGCGGCCTTGATTAACTTTGTTGTCTTGACTTCCGCTGCGTCAGCCTTGAATTCAACTCTTTACTCAACAGGTCGTCACTTGTACCAAATTGCCCATGATTCACCAAATCGTTTCTTGAAAGCTATTAAGGCAGATACACTTTCACGCCACAACGTTCCTCAGAATGCTATCATTGCTTCTGCGGTATTGATTGGTCTAGCAGCCTTCATCAATGTACTTCCTGGCGTATCAGATGCCTTTGCTTTGATTACAGCTTCTTCATCAGGTGTTTATATCGCCATCTACATCTTGATCATGGTGGCCCATCTTAAGTATCGCAAGTCAAAGGACTTTATGGCAGATGGCTATCTCATGCCCCAATATCGCTTGCTAAATCCTCTGACTATGCTCTTCTTCATCTTTGTATTCGGAACTCTCTTTTTACAAGAATCAACTGTAATGGGAGCCAGAGGTTCAGCTATCTGGATTGTTGCTTTTGGTATTTATAGCCAATGGAAATTTAGAAAATAAGTTATAAGCTCATCAACTCTGGTTGATGAGCTTTCTAGTTTGACAGCTCTTGGTAATAAGACTATAATCAAGCTATAAGTATCTTCGAGGAGGTTTGGATGCAGGTAAGATTGGAAAATACAGAGTCTCAGAAATCGCAAATTATAGGAGACTTGATTCGCTCCTATAATCGTTCCAAAAGAGAAGTTGCTGAAAGTGAGCCACTAAACCTTTATGTCGAAGATGAATATGGTGAAATCATGGCTGGCTTAGTAGCAGAGACTTTCGGGAATTGGTTAGAAATTGAGTATTTGTTTGTGAAGGAGGACTTGCGAGGACAAGGAATCGGTTCCCAACTATTGCAGCAAGCAGAAAGTGAAGCTAAAATGAGAAACTGTCGCTTTGCTTTTGTGAATACCTATCAGTTTCAAGCGCCAGCCTTTTATCAAAAGCAGGGCTACAAGGAAGTCTTAACCTTAAAAGATTATCCCTGCACTGGACAAAGGCACTATTATCAAAAAGATTTGTAAGTATAGAACTCTCTATCATTTCGGTGGTAGAGAGTTTTTTATAAATAAATATCACAAAATGACAGATATATATTGCATAATGTAAAATATATGATATAATAAAGTTGAAAAAAGAAGCGCGACTTTTAAAATTAAGGAGGAGGTAACAAGTGGCTAAGAATTTAAAATTAAAGTTAGCTCGAGTGGAGCTTGATATGACACAAGGTGATTTGGCAGAAGCTGTGGGTGTCACTAGGCAGACTATCGGTTTGATAGAAGCTGGAAAGTACAATCCTTCGCTTTCACTTTGTCAATCCATTTGTAGATGCTTAGGGAAAACGTTGGATCAATTATTTTGGGAGGAAGAAGATGAAAAATAGATTTTTTTATTATCAATTACTAGACGAAAGAGAAGAACAACTGATGAATAAAGCGGGGGCTGAAAGTTTCTATATCTCTATAGCTTTCTTGCTTTTATCTTATATGATTGCAGTATTAGCACCAAGTCTTTTTAATCCGAGAATGATTCTCATCATTATCATTATTGGAACTTTTTACTTTTTCGGCCGTGCTCGAAGTCTAGGTGTAACCTATTATAGTCGTTTTCATTTTACAATTTTAGGATGCCTATTATTAACTCTAGTGATTACAGCTAGCTTGATGCTACAAAACTACCAGTTTAATATCGAAATTTATCAGCACAACCCTCTACATATTAAGTACATTTATGCATGGGTATTTACTTATATCTTTTATCTTCCTTGGGTATTTATTGGCAACTTAGGCTTAAAAAGTTATGGTGAATGGGCTCAGAAAAAGTTTGAGCAGGATATGGATGAACTTGAGAGTATGGAATAGCTTGTTAGCTTTTTCTCCATCTTGGTAAAATGTGTTATAATAGTACTAATTTATGAGAAAAGAAGAAATATTTTCTTCTTTTTACAAATAAGGAAGAAGGACAGTATATGTACCCAGATGACAGTTTAACATTGCACACAGATTTGTATCAGATTAACATGATGCAGGTTTACTTCGACCAAGGAATTCATAACAAGAAAGCAGTTTTTGAAGTTTATTTCCGCCAACAACCGTTTAAAAATGGTTATGCTGTTTTTGCAGGTTTGGAACGAATTGTGAACTACCTTGAAAACTTGCGTTTCTCAGATAGCGATATAGCTTATTTGGAATCACTTGGTTATCATGGTGCCTTTCTGGAATATCTCCGTAATCTAAAGTTAGAGTTGACTGTACGTTCTGCTCAAGAAGGGGACTTAGTATTTGCTAATGAACCGATTGTTCAAGTGGAAGGACCTTTGGCGCAGTGTCAATTGGTTGAAACAGCTCTTTTAAATATTGTTAATTTTCAAACCTTGATTGCGACCAAGGCTGCTCGTATTCGCTCGGTCATTGAAGATGAGCCTTTGATGGAGTTCGGTACACGTCGTGCGCAAGAGATGGATGCAGCTATCTGGGGAACTCGTGCCGCTGTCATTGGTGGTGCCAATGGAACTAGTAATGTACGTGCAGGTAAGCTCTTTGGAATTCCGGTTTTAGGGACTCACGCCCATGCCTTGGTTCAAGTCTATGGGAATGACTATCAGGCTTTCAAGGCTTATGCCTCAACTCACAAAAACTGTGTCTTCCTAGTGGATACCTATGACACCCTTCGCATCGGTGTTCCAGCAGCCATTCAGGTTGCGCGTGAACTCGGTGACAAGATTAATTTCCTTGGTGTTCGTATTGACTCTGGTGATATCGCCTATATTTCTAAAAAAGTTCGTCAACAACTGGACGAGGCAGGATTTACTGATGCTAAGATTTATGCATCCAATGACCTTGATGAAAATACCATCCTTAACCTCAAGATGCAAAAAGCTAAGATTGATGTTTGGGGTGTCGGGACTAAGCTCATTACAGCCTATGACCAACCAGCTCTAGGAGCAGTTTATAAGGTTGTTGCCATTGAAGATGAAAATGGTCAGATGCGCAATACTATCAAACTCTCTAGCAATGCTGAAAAAGTTTCAACTCCAGGTAAGAAACAAGTTTGGCGCATTACCAGTCGTGAAAAAGGAAAATCTGAAGGTGATTATATTACCTATGACGGCGTTGATGTGTCAAGTATGACTGAACTCAAGATGTTCCACCCAACCTATACTTACATCAAGAAAACTGTCCGCAATTTTGATGCAGTTCCTCTCTTGGTGGATATTTTCAAGGATGGAAAACTAATCTATGATTTACCGAGTCTACCTGAAATTCAAGCTTATGCTCGCAAGGAATTTGATAAGCTTTGGGATGAATACAAACGTGTTCTTAACCCACAACATTATCCAGTAGACTTAGCGCATGATATTTGGCAAGATAAGATGGACTTGATTGACAAGATGCGTAAGGCAGCTCTAGGTGAAGGAGAAGAAGAATGAGTTTGCAAGAGACCATTATCCAGCAATTAGGGGTTAAACCTGTCATCGACCCTCAAGAAGAAATCCGTCGTTCCATTGACTTTCTAAAGAAATACCTAAGAAAACATCCCTTCCTTAAAAGTTATGTATTAGGAATTTCTGGTGGTCAAGACTCGACTTTAGCTGGTCGCCTTGCCCAACTAGCTATAGAAGAAATGCGAGCTGAAACCTGTGATGATTCTTATAAATTTATAGCAGTTCGCCTGCCTTATGGAGTGCAAGCTGATGAAGCAGATGCCCAAAAAGCCCTAGCTTTTATCCAACCAGATGTGAGTTTGGCCGTTAATATCAAGGACTCTGCAGATGCTATGACAGCAGCAGTTGAAGCAACAGGTAGTCCTGTTTCAGATTTCAACAAGGGGAATATCAAGGCTAGAAGCCGGATGATTGCCCAATATGCACTCGCTGGAGCTCATAGTGGAGCAGTTATTGGTACTGACCATGCTGCGGAAAATATCACAGGTTTCTTTACCAAGTTTGGTGACGGTGGTGCAGATATTCTTCCTCTCTATCGCCTCAATAAACGCCAAGGGAAACAACTCTTGAAGGAACTTGGAGCTGATCCAGCACTTTATGAAAAAGTTCCAACAGCAGATTTGGAAGAAGAAAAACCAGGTATTGCAGATGAAGTAGCCTTGGGAGTCACTTACAATGAAATCGATGATTACCTCGAAGGTAAGCAAGTAAGCCCAGAAGCGCAAGCAACCATTGAAAAATGGTGGTACAAAGGCCAACACAAACGCCACCTACCAATCACAGTATTTGATACGTTTTGGGAGTAAAAACCTCCGGGGGAGGTTTTTATCCCGAGTCTAGAAACAGGAGAACGAGGAAGGTCCGGGACCCTCTCACCTAGAAATAAGAAAGCGAAGAAGGTCCAGTGGACCTTTTTAGCTTGGGCATTCAAATAGAAAGCGAGTTACGATTATGAAACCACTAGGTACACAACCTATAGAAACTGAACGATTGATCTTGAGGAGATTTGTGGAAGGTGATGCTGAAGCCATGTTTGATAATTGGGCTTCACGCTCAGAAAATCTGACTTATGTGACTTGGAATCCACACCTGAATGTCGAACAGACTAGAAATTCTATTGGCAATTGGGTAGCATCCTACGACAATCCTAACTATTACAAATGGGCCATTTGTCTCAAAGATAATCCAGACTATGTCATTGGAGATATTAGTCTGGTCAGTGTGGATGAAGAAAAGTCTAGCTGTGAGATGGGATATATCTTAGGGATGGACTACTGGGGACGAGGACTCATGACAGAAGCCTTGAAGGCAGTTTTATCATACTGTCTAGATGAAATTGGATTTGAAGAGGTTGATGCTTGCTATGCAAGTTTAAATCCTGCCTCTGGTCGTGTGATGGAAAAGGCGGGTATGACTTTTTGGAAGACGATTCCTAATGCAGTTGAACGAAAAGGTTATATAGCTGATAAAATTTATTATCAAACCAAAAAATAAGATGGAAAAGAATAACTTTTCCATCTTATTTTTTATAATTTACTTTTTAATCAAAATAAAGCAAGTCTTTGCTGGTGCTTGTAAACAGATCGAAACCATCTTTGGTAACAACACCGCAGTCTTCGATACGGACACCGACTTTACCAGGAATATAGATACCAGGCTCAACTGAGAAGCACATGCCTTCTTCGATAACCATGTCGTTTCCTTCCATGATAGATGGGAACTCGTGAACATCCATACCGATACCGTGACCGAGACGGTGGTTGAAGTATTCACCGTAGCCAGCTTTTTCAATCACTTCACGAGCTGCACGGTCTACTTCATGAGCTGTCACACCAGGTTTGATAAAGTCAAGGGCAGCTTGTTGGGCTTCCAGAGTCAAGTTGTAAATATCTTTCTTGAATTGGTCAGGTTTACCAACAGCGACTGTACGAGTCATATCTGATGCATAACCATTCACCATTACACCGAGGTCAAAGAGGAGAAGGGCATTGTTTTCGACCTTGTTAGCTCCAGGGATACCATGCGGATTTGCAGCGTTATCTCCTGTTAAGACCATAGTATCAAAGCTCATTTCATAACCTTCACGTTTCATAGCAAAGTCGATCTGCGCAATAATATCTGTTTCAGTATTGTCAAGAGAGATATTGTCAAAACCAACTTTGACAGATTTGTCGGCGTAAACACCTGCAACCATCATTTTTTGCACTTCATCTGCTGATTTGATTAAGCGCATGCGTTGGATCAATGGAGTCAAGTTCTCAAACTCAGCACTTTCAAAGACAGTTTTCAAACCGTGGTATTTAGTCAAGATGAGATTGTCAAACTCAACTGCTACACGTTTGAAATCAAGCTGTGGCAAGGCGTTTTGGATTTTCTTCCAAGGGTTTTCAGAGTCCACGTAGCCAACTACTGGGAATGAGACAGTGCTAGTTGCACGCTCAACCTCAAGGGCTGGAACGAAGAGAAGTGTTTCCTGATCTGCAAGGACAAAGAGGAACATTTGACGTTCGTGTGGATCACTGTAAAAGCCAGTGAGGTAATTAATTGTGACGGGGTCAGATACGACAGCGACGTCTAGCTTTTCTGATTCAAGATAAGTTAAAATTTGTTGTAATTTAGACATATGCTACCTTCTTTCTACCCCTCTATTTTTGCAAAAATTAGGAGAAAATGCAAGGGAGAAGGGGAAAAGAACTTAAAAAAATTCCAACAGCTAATAGCATGTTGGAATCTAAGTATTAGTTGAAGTCTGCCTTGCTTTTAACATCGCTGTATTCTTCAGCAACTTCTTGGCTAAGGATATCCTCATAAGCTGGAAGTTCGATGTCCTGACCATATTTTTTCTTAAGAGCAGTAGTGACCAAGCGATAGGCTAAGTTGGCGTTACGGGATAAAATAGGCCCGTGGAAATAAGAACCAAAGACATTTTTATAGTGAACACCTTCACCGATTTTCTCTTCATTATTTCCGTTTCCGTAAACAACCTGCCCCAATGGTTTTTGGTCATCTGAGAGGAAGGTGCGGCCTTGGTGGTTTTCAAAACCATAGTAGGTTTCATCGAATTCTTCGTTATGAATTTTAATATCACCGATGAAGCGGTTATTGGTTTGGTTGAGTGTGTAATGTCCCATGACACCTAGACCTTCTATGCGTCTTCCGGAAGCTTCAATATAGTATTGGCCTAATAGCTGGAAGCCACCACAAATAGCAAGAACGACACCATCATTTTGGATAAAGTTGTCGATACTTTCTTTTTTGGCAGGTAGATCACCAGCAATGATACTCTGTTCAAAGTCTTGACCACCACCGAAAAAGGCAATATCGTAGTGATGTTCATCGAAATTATCATGAAGCGAAACGATATCAACTGTTACATGTGCACCCAGCTTTTCAGCGACGTACTTGAGCATGAGGATATTCCCATTATCTCCGTAGGTGTTCATGAGATTTCCATAGAGGTGGGCGATATTTAGTTGGTAAGGATAATTGCCGTCTTTTGAGGAAAGTGAAGTATAAACCATTAGTTCATCTCCTTTCTAACAAGCTGACGATTGGCTAGTAATTCTCGGAATTCTAGCATAGCCGTATAAGTCGCAAGGATATAGGCATGCTTGCAGTCTTGAGCTTCAATCGTTTTAAGAACTTGCTCCAGACTGCTTGTTTCAGTGATTTTATCAGCTGGATAACCAGTTACTCGAAGACGACGAGCAATTTCAGAATGACGAACGCCACCAGCGTTGATTTCTGGAATGTCCATATCCGTAATTTGCTCAAAGTCAGCATCCCAAATCCAACTAGTATCAATCCCGTCAGCATAGTTAGCATTGAGAAGAACAGATAAACTAAATGGGTAAGGAGCTAGTTTGATCATTTCGATGGCCTGGGTAGCACCGACAGGATTTTTGATGAGAACCAGTGTGCATTCCTTGTCACCGATATGGAAGGTTTCTTGTCGTCCAAAGACAGCACGACTCTTGTCAAATCCTTGTTTAATTAGTTGAGAATCAGCGCCTAGGTAACGGGCGATAGCAACTGCAGCCAGAGCATTGTAGATATTATAAAGCCCACCGATTTGAATACCATATTCCTGACCTTCAATAACAAAACGAGAACGATTGTTAGTCAACTCAACCAATTCTGTCAGACGGTAGTCCAAGTCAGGACGTTTACATCCACAATTTTCACAGATATAAGCTCCCAAGTTGGCATATGTATTTAGCTCATATTTTAAAATACTTTGACAGTCAGGGCAGAGAATACCTTCAGTATTGTAGTGAGGAAGTTGCGCTGGACCTTTTTCTAGATCAAAACCAAAATACTGAACAGGATTTGAAATTGCAGGCTTGTAGAAAAGCGGACTATCACCGTTTAGCAGAACAGTAGCAGTAGGAACTTTTCGAATAGCGTCCAAAATCATGTTGTAGGTCGTATAGATCTCACCGTATCGGTCCATCTGATCGCGGAAGATATTAGTGATAACGAAAAGACTAGGCTGGATATAGTCACAGATATGTGAGAGACTAGCTTCGTCGATTTCAAGTACTGCTATATTTTTTCCAGTTTTTGAAGATTTTGCAGTCAAGAAAGTAGTCGTGATTCCTGTTATCATGTTGGCACCACTAGGATTAGTTAACACTTGACCATAAATTTCCTTTAGGATACCGACAGTGAGGGCGGTTGTCAAGGTTTTTCCATTGGTACCAGTTACCACAACAATTTCGTAGTTTTTCGCTAAATTTTGTAGAATATCTTTATCAAATTGAAGGGCAAGTTTTCCAGGCAGCGTACTTCCACGTCCAAGACGACTCAAAATAAAATGAGAAGAACGCCCAGCAAGAAGGCCCAAAGTAGTTTTTAATTTCATGTTTCTATTATATCATAAAAGCCAGAAAAGATAGATTTGAGATTTTGGATAAAAAAACAACCCTAAGGAGGTTGTTTTTTCATAAGTGTATCTTAGGTTAAATCGCAAACAAGTCATTCAAGTTTTCAGCCAATGTTGGGTGAGTGAAGATTTGTTTTGTGAAGTAAGTGTATGGGATTTTGTTGTCCATAGCAACAGTAATAATGTTGATGATTTCTTGTGATCCTTCTGAAAAGATAGTTGCACCTAGAATTTCTTTAGTTTCAGTGTTGACAACAGCTTTGAAGGCTCCACGAAGGTCACCATTTACATGACCACGAGGCATAGCAGCAACAGGGATTTCCTTAACAGCGTATGGAAGTTTCAAATCAGCTGCTTGGCTTTCAGTCAAACCAACTTGTGAAAGTGCTGGTGTGATGAACATGGTGTTTGGAACATTGAGACGGTCTTCAAGCGTGTAACTGCCATCACCAGCAAGGTAGCTGTAAACAACACGGAAGTCATCTAGTGAAATGTAGGTAAATTGAAGTCCACCATTGACATCTCCAACCGCAAAGACACCAGGAACGTTTGTTTGACAATGTTTGTCCACCTTAATCGCACCACGTTCAGTTAGTTCAATGTCTGTATTTTGAAGTTGAAGTGGTTCTACATTTGGTTTACGTCCAGTTGCGTAGAGAAGGGCGTCAAAACGGTAGGTTTCATTCTCTGTCACGACAAGAACTTGGTCACCATCATTTTTGATTTCAGTAGTATGGATATTTTGAAGGAGTTCAATGCCGTCTTCTTCCATGTATTGTTTAGCAAGAGCAGCAATAGAAGGTTCTGCGCGAGGTAGGAAAGTATCTAGAGCATCTAAGACCGTTACCTTGCTTCCGAGTTTATTGTAGAGCCCAGCAAACTCAAGACCGATATTTCCACCACCAAGGATTCCAAGTTTCTCTGGTAATTTTTCCAAGTTTTGGATACCAGTTGAATCAAAGACATTCTTGCTAGTAGCTAGTCCTGGAATAGGCAAAACGTTTGAAACAGCACCAGTGTTGATGACGATTGTTTCAGCAGTTAGTTCTTGTTTTTCATCACCGGCTTGAATTTCGATGACCTTATTAGAAACAAAGTGGGCTTCGGCATCAATGATATCAACTCCAGTACCAGCAATCGTAGCATAGTTTTTACCATTGAGGCGTGTAGTAACAGTGTTTTTAGTAGCCATGACCTCGTCAAATGACAAGTCCTTTTCTGCAGCAACTAACAAGGTTTTAGTTGGAATACAACCGATGTTGATACAAGTTCCACCGTACATAGCTTTGTTGCGTTCGATAAGGGCAACTTTTTTACCAGCTGAAGCTAGTTTGGCAGCAAGCGTCTTACCTGCCTTACCAAATCCAATGACAATTAAATCGTATGTTAACATTTTTAAATCCTCCTGTTTGATTTTCATTCTAGCACAAGAAAAAAACTTTTGCACAAATCTGCTACGGGAAAAAAATTGGACTAATTTAGTCTCACGAAAGCTTTTGAGAATCAAGTTCAAAAAATAGAAAAATCGTTTACATGATTTAATCAAGTGGTTAGACTATCTTTTGGCCCTCTCTTGTGTTATACTAGATAAGTTGCAAAGAAAGCAGTACTTTTCTTTAGTGGAAAAGAAGCAACACGATCTTTCATATAAAGATATGAAAAACCGTCATGAAAAGAAAAGTATAAACTAAGCGCTATAGGATGGCTTCGCACCATCTTTAGAAAGAAGAATAACGTGAAATTTAATGAATTTAATCTTTCTGCTGATTTGTTAGCAGAAATTGAAAAAGCAGGATTTGTAGAAGCAAGTCCTATCCAAGAGCAAACTATTCCTTTGGCTCTTGAAGGAAAAGATGTTATCGGTCAAGCACAGACTGGTACAGGGAAAACTGCAGCCTTTGGCTTGCCAACCCTTGAAAAAATTCGTACAGAAGAAGCAACTATCCAAGCTTTGGTGATTGCCCCAACTCGTGAACTGGCTGTTCAAAGTCAGGAAGAACTCTTCCGCTTTGGCCGTAGTAAAGGTGTAAAAGTTCGTTCAGTCTACGGTGGTTCAAGTATTGAAAAACAAATCAAGGCTCTTAAATCAGGTGCTCACATCGTTGTAGGAACACCGGGACGTTTACTTGATTTGATTAAACGCAAGGCTTTGAAATTACATGATATTGAAACCTTGATTTTAGATGAAGCAGATGAAATGCTGAACATGGGATTCCTTGAAGATATTGAAGATATCATCTCTCGTGTACCGGAAAATCGTCAAACCTTGCTCTTTTCAGCGACTATGCCAGATGCTATCAAACGTATTGGTGTTCAGTTCATGAAAGAACCTGAGCATGTGAAGATTGCTGCCAAAGAATTAACTACAGAATTAGTAGACCAGTACTATATCCGTGTTAAAGAACAAGAAAAATTCGACACCATGACTCGTCTCATGGATGTTGATCAACCTGAGTTGTCTATTGTCTTCGGTCGTACCAAACGTCGTGTAGACGAGTTAACTCGTGGGCTTAAAATCCGTGGTTTCCGTGCAGAAGGAATCCATGGGGATTTGGACCAAAACAAACGTCTTCGTGTCCTTCGTGATTTTAAGAATGGCAATCTTGATGTCCTCGTTGCAACAGACGTTGCTGCTCGTGGTTTGGATATTTCAGGTGTGACTCATGTCTACAACTATGATATCCCACAAGACCCTGAGAGTTATGTTCACCGTATTGGTCGTACAGGACGTGCAGGTAAGTCAGGTCAGTCTATAACCTTCGTTTCACCTAATGAAATGGGTTATCTACAAATCATCGAAAACTTAACTAAGAAACGCATGAAAGGTCTCAAACCTGCAAGTGCAGAAGAAGCCTTCCAAGCTAAGAAGCAAGTTGCACTGAAGAAAATTGAACGTGATTTTGCGAATGAGGAGATTCGTAGCAACTTTGAGAAGTTTGGCAAGGATGCTCGTCAATTAGCCTCAGAATTCAGTCCTGAAGAATTGGCCATGTATATTCTCAGTCTAACTGTTCAAGACCCAGACAGTCTTCCTGAGGTTGAGATTGCACGTGAAAAACCTTTACCATTTAAACCATCTGGTGGTGGCTTCGGTGGCAAAGGCAAGGGTGGTCGAGGAGGCCGTCGTGGGGATGACCGTCGAGACCGTGATCGACGTGGCAATGGACGTCGTGATGACTATCGTAAAGGTGGACGTTCAAAGGATCGCTTTGATAAAGAAAAGCGTTACCGCAAGGACACTAAAAAACCACGCAATACTTCAAGCGAAAAGAAAACAGGCTTTGTTATTCGTAACAAAGGAGATAAATAACAAAAAAAGCGGTTCACTGAGGTGGATCGCTTTTATATATAAGGAGACCGAGAGTCATATGAAAAGTAATACGAGAAGTTTGTATTTATAAATTTGTTATCTTGTAATATTATTCTATCAAAAAATCAGGAAGCTGTCAATGAGAAAATAATAAAAAATAGGAAAAATTTTCGAATACACTTGAATTGCAATTCAATAAACAATTTTCAGATAATTGTTGAAGTAGTCAGAATTTTGTGATATAATGAAAGCGATTATATGCGAGGTAAAAAATGGTACACTTATTAGAAAAAACAAGAAAAATTACATCGATCCTAAAGCGTTCTGAGGAGAAATTACAAGATGATCTTCCCTACAACGCAATCACGCGTCAATTGGCTGATATCATTGATTGCAACGCCTGCATCTTAAATAGTAAAGGACGCCTCTTGGGATACTTTATGCGCTACAAGACCAATAATGACCGTGTAGAGCAATTTTTCCAATCAAAAATTTTCCCTGATGAATATATTCAAGCAGCAAACATGATTTATGATACGGAGTATAACCTTCCAGTTGAACATGATTTGACTATTTTTCCGACTGAAAGTCGTTCAGATTTTCCAGATGGTTTGACAACAATTGCTCCAATCCATGTCTCTGGTATTCGCTTGGGTTCTTTGATTATTTGGCGTAATGATAAAAAGTTCGAAGATGAAGATTTAATTCTTGTTGAAATTGCCAGTACAGTAGTAGGAATTCAACTCTTAAACTTTCAACGTGAAGAAGATGAGAAAAACATTCGTCGTCGTACGGCTGTAACTATGGCGGTCAATACACTTTCTTACTCTGAACTTAGAGCAGTATCGGCTATTCTAGCTGAATTAAATGGTAATGAAGGTCAATTAACAGCTTCAGTCATTGCAGACCGTATCGGTATCACTCGTTCTGTAATTGTTAATGCTCTTCGTAAACTCGAATCGGCAGGGATTATTGAGAGTCGTTCTCTTGGTATGAAAGGAACCTATCTCAAAGTTCTAATTCCAGATATTTTTGAAGAAGTGAAAAAGAGGGACTATTAATGAATAAGGCACTAATTTCCATTGATTATACAGAAGATTTTGTTGCTGATCATGGAAAATTAACTGCGGGAGCTCCAGCTCAAGCAATATCCGATGCTATTTATCGGGTGACCCAAAAGGTTTTTGAGCGTGGCGATTACATCTTTTTCACCATCGATGCTCATGAGGGAAATGATGTCTTTCATCCTGAAAGTAAACTATTCCCACCACATAATATTATTGGGACTAGTGGACGCAATCTGTATGGCAAGCTAGCCGAGTTTTATCAGGAACATGCTGATGATAGTCGTGTTTTCTGGATGGATAAACGTCACTATTCGGCTTTTTCTGGAACAGATTTGGATATCCGTCTCAGAGAGCGTAGAGTAGATACAGTCATTTTGACAGGAGTTCTTACAGATATCTGTGTCTTGCATACAGCCATTGATGCTTATAATCTTGGTTATCAGATAGAAGTTGTTAAACCAGCAGTTGCATCCATTTGGCCTGAAAATCATGCCTTTGCACTTGGACATTTCAAGAATACACTTGGTGCAAAATTGCTTGATGAAAATTTGCTTGAAATTACAGAATAATACATTTCAAGATGAAAAAATCTGAAAAAAGTGTTGACAATTTTTTTCAAAGTTGATATACTAGTAAAGTAATCGACGCGGGGATGGCGGAATTGGCAGACGCGCAGGACTAAGGATCCTGTGACCGCTTTAGGTCGTGAGGGTTCAAGTCCCTCTCTCCGCATAATAGTGAGCTAGCTTTGGCTAGCTTTTTATTTTTCATAAAAAAGAGCAAAAATATTTTTGCTCTTTTTTTGGTATTTCATAAACATTTCATATTTGAATATTATAATGGTTTTACAAATATGGAGGTGCTATATGAATCCCACTCAAAGAGCTTGGGCTTACGTCAGCAGAAAACGACTGAGAAGTCTCATATTATTCCTGATTCTATTTGTCTTATTGGCTGGAATATCGGCTTGTTTGACGCTCATGAAGTCCAACAAAATAGTAGAAAATAATCTCTATCGCTCATTGAACACGTCTTTTTCTATTAAAAGAATAGAAGCAGATCAGACATTTCAACTGTCTCAACTAGATAACCTTAAAAAGATAAAGGGTCTTGAGAAGATCTCACCTGAGCTAGAAACAATAGCTAAGTTAACTGACAAAGAAGTGGTAACTGGAGAACAAAGTATTCAACGGGATGATTTGACAGAGGCTGAAAAAAATCTTATCAGTTTAATTTCATTAGAAGACTCTTCCAAGGATGTTTCTTTTACAAGTTCCGCCTTTACCCTTAAAGAAGGAAGACATATCGAAAAAGGGGATCGTAAAAAAATCTTAGTTCATGAAGATTTGGCCAAGAAAAACAATCTAAAAGTAGGAGATAAGATCAACTTAAGTCCTGGACAAGTAGAAGCTAGTTCTGGACAAAATCTAGATTATGAAATCGTAGGTATTTTCTCAGGTCAAAAACAAGAGAAATTTACCGGTCTATCATCAGACTTTAGTGAAAATACGGTCTATACAGACTACGAAAGTAGCCAAACTCTTCTTGGAAATAAGGAAGCTCTAGTAACTGCCGCTCGTTTCTATTTAGAAAATCCAAAAGATATGGATAGTATCATTCAAGAGGTTGAAAAGTTATCCCTGGAAAACCAAGGGTTCCAAGTTGAAAAGGAAAATAAGGCTTTTGAACAAATCAAGGATTCAGTTTCGACCTTCCAAACTTTCCTACAGATTTTCCTCTATGGCATTATGATTGCTGGTGTAGGAGCGCTGATTTTGGTCTTGTCACTTTGGTTACGAGAACGAGTCTACGAGGTTGGTATTTTATTGGCACTAGGTAAAGGGAAAATAGCAATTTTTAGCCAATTCTGCCTGGAAGTCATCCTAGTTTCATTGGCATCTATTTTGCCGGCATTTGTAGCTGGCAATGCCATTACTTCCTATCTCTTGAAGACTGTATTAGTGAGTGGCGACCAAGCTGCCCTACAAGATACGCTAGCAAAAGCAACGAATCTTACAACAAGTCTTCTATCATTTGGAGAATCTTATATCTTCCTACTTATAATTAGCTGCTTGTCAGTTGCACTTTGTTTCCTATTTTTATTTAGAAAATCACCGAAAGAAATTTTATCATCCATCAGTTAATAAAGGAGAAATCATGACTTTACTACAATTACAAGATCTTACTTATCGTTATAAGAACACTGCAGAAGCAGTATTATATAAAATCAATTACGATTTTGAACCTGGTAAGTTTTATAGTATTATCGGAGAATCAGGAGCTGGGAAATCCACACTCTTATCTCTATTAGCAGGACTTGATAGCCCAGTCGAAGGAGCTATCTTATTCGAAGGCAAGGATATTCGTGAACAAGGTTATTCTTATCATCGCATGCACCATATCTCGCTAGTTTTCCAAAACTATAACTTGATTGATTATCTTTCTCCATTGGAAAATATCCGCTTGGTTAATAAAAAAGCTAGCAAGGACACCCTTCTTGAACTTGGTTTAGATGAAAGTCAAATCAAGCGGAATGTTCTCCAATTATCAGGTGGACAGCAACAACGTGTTGCCATTGCTCGTAGCCTTGTATCGGAAGCACCAGTGATTTTAGCAGATGAACCAACAGGAAACTTGGATCCTAAGACTGCTGGGGATATCATCGATTTGCTCAAATCTCTCGCTGAGAAAACAGGCAAGTGTGTGATCGTTGTAACCCACAGTAAGGAAGTGGCACAGGCGTCAGATATTACACTGGAATTGAAGAATAAGAAACTGACTGAAAAATAGAGTCTACTTCTTAAACTTTTGGAATTGATTTAGTAAACTATTAAGTAATTATAAACGAAGTGATTCTTAAACAGTTATTTCCCGCTAGAGTGGTATCCTAGATAATAACTTTGTTATTATCTAGGACGGGATTTTTGAGACAGATGGCTCAAAAATTAGGGATGAAATTCTAAAATGAAGTTGCTCCCGTCCGCACTATTTAAGGGAAATAAAGAAATATAAAAACATATAAGCGAAGTAAATCTAGAAAGGAATCTTATGTTACACAACGCATTTGCCTATGTCACAAGAAAATTTTTCAAGTCTATTGTGATCTTTCTTATCATTCTCTTGATGGCTAGTTTGAGTTTGGTCGGCTTGTCTATCAAGGGTGCGACAGCCAAGGCTTCTCAAGAAACCTTTAAAAATATCACCAATAGTTTCTCCATGCAAATCAACCGTAGGGTCAATCAAGGTACTCCACGTGGTGCTGGGAATATCAAGGGTGAAGATATCAAAAAAATTACCGAGAATAAGGCCATTGAATCCTACATCAAACGGATTAATGCTATCGGTGATTTGACAGGCTATGAACTGATTGAAACGCCTGAAACCAAGAAAAATCTAACTGCAGATCGAGCTCAACGTTTTGGAAGTAGCTTGATGATAACAGGAGTTAATGATTCGGCTAAAGAAGACAAGTTTGTGTCAGGCTCTTACAAACTGGTCGAAGGAGAACATTTAACAAACGATGACAAATACCAGATTCTCATGCACAAAGACTTGGCTGCTAAACATGGCTGGAAGGTTGGAGACAAGGTCAAACTGAACTCCAATATCTACGATGCAGATAACGAAAAAGGAGCCAAGGAAACAGTAGAAGTAACGATCAAAGGACTTTTTGATGGACACAACAAATCTGCTGTAACCTATTCACAAGAACTTTATGAGAATACAGCTATCACAGATATTCACACAGCTGCCCAACTCTATGGTTATACAGAAGATACAGCTATTTATGGAGATGCTACCTTCTTTGTGGCTGGAGATAAGAACCTAGATACTGTCATGCAAGAATTAGGATCGATCAACGGCATCAACTGGAAGATGTATAGCTTGATTAAGAGTTCATCTAACTATCCTGCCCTCGAACAATCTATCTCAGGCATGTACAAGATGGCTAATCTTCTCTTCTGGGGTAGCTTGAGCTTCTCTGTTCTTCTACTGGCTCTCTTACTGACACTATGGATTAACGCGCGTCGTAAAGAGGTTGGAATCCTCCTTTCAATTGGTCTAAAACAAGCAAGTATTCTAGGACAATTTATCACAGAAGCAGTTATGATTGCAATTCCAGCACTTATTTCAGCTTACTTCCTAGCCAACTATACTGCTCGTACCATTGGAAATACTGTTCTTGCAAATGTCACATCAGATGTGGCTAAGCAAGCTAGTAAGGCAGCCCAAGCCTCTAATCTTGGTGGTGGTGCAGAAGTTGACGGCTTTAGTAAGACTCTTTCAAGTTTGGATATATCCATTCAACCTTCTGACTTTGCTATCATCTTTGTACTTGGCTTGGTTCTAGTAGTACTAGTTATGGCACTTGCTTCAAGTAATCTCCTCTTTAAACAACCAAAAGAACTCTTGTTGGATAGTGAATAAAAAACTTGCTACCTATTCTCACTCAAATGAGATATAATATAGGTAGCATTTTTGATAGAAAAGGATTTATATGAAAATTCTAATTGTAGAAGATGAAGACATGATCCGCGAGGGAATCAGTGACTATTTGACGGATTGTGGCTATGAAACCATTCAGGCAGCAGATGGCCTTGAGGCCTTAGAACAATTTTCCAATCACCAAATAGCTCTGGTTCTCTTAGATATTCAAATGCCTAAACTCAATGGTTTAGAGGTTTTGTCAGAAATCCGTAAGACCAGCCAAGTTCCAGTCTTGATGTTGACAGCCTTTCAGGACGAAGAGTATAAAATGAGTGCCTTTGCCTCACTAGCAGATGGATATCTAGAAAAGCCTTTTTCCCTATCTTTGTTAAAGGTACGAGTAGATGCTATTTTCAAGCGTTATTATGATGCAAGTCGTACCTTTACCTATAAGGATACCAAGGTTGATTTTGACAGTTATAGAGCTAGTGTAGCGGGGAAAGATGTTCCTGTGAATGCAAAAGAACTGGAAATCTTAGATTATCTGGTCAAAAATGAAGGTAAAGCATTAACTCGAGCGCAAATCATCGATGCTGTATGGAAGTTGACAGATGAAGTTCCTTTTGACCGAGTGATCGATGTCTATATCAAGGAACTACGGAAAAAACTAGACTTAGACTGTATTCTTACCGTGCGGAATGTCGGCTATAAATTGGAGAGAACATGAAAAGACTGAGTTTATTTAAAAAGATTTTTATCTATACCTTCTCGGTATTCTGTACCTTAGTCATTTGTTTGCATTTGGCCATCTATTTCCTCTTTCCTACTACCTATCTCAGTCATCGTCAGGAGAGTATCGGACAGAAGGCAACAGAAATTGCTCAAACCCTCCAAGGAAAAGACAGTCAAACTATCCAGGAAGTACTTGAACTTTATTCTCAAAGTAGCGATATAAAGGGAACCATCAAGGGTGAAATGACTCAGGATAAGTTAGAAGTCAAGGACAATCTTCCAATTGATAGAGATCGACAGACGGCCTCCTTGGTCATTGAGGAAAGAGAGGTCCAATCTAAGGATGATCAGACCTTGACCATACAGTTTATTGCTTCTATGGATTTGCAGAAAGAAGCAGAAGATATGAGTCTGCAATTCCTACCCTATACTCTGTTAGCTTCCTTTCTGATTTCACTCCTGATTGCTTATATCTATGCGAGAACTATCGTAGCTCCGATATTGGAAATCAAGCGAGTAACTCGAAGGATGATGGACTTGGATGCAGAAGTGAGATTGCGCGTGGATTCCAAGGATGAGATTGGGGATCTCAAGGAGCAAATCAATAGTCTCTATCAGCATCTCTTGACCGTCATTGCGGACTTGCATGAGAAAAATGAATCCATCCTCCAGTTAGAAAAGATGAAGGTTGAGTTTTTGCGAGGAGCTTCCCATGAACTGAAAACACCTCTAGCTAGTCTGAAAATTCTTCTGGAAAATATGCAAGCAAACATTGGGCGCTATAAAGATAGAGACCATTATCTAGGAGTTTCTCTAGGAATTGTAGATGATTTGAGTCACCACGTTCAGCAAATCTTATCCCTTTCTTCAGTGCAAGAATTGCGAGATAAAAAGGAAAAAATCAACCTTCTTGAAATGACAGGTTTTCTCTTAAAGGATTATGATTTATTAGCCAAAGAGAGGGAAATCTCAGTTGTGAATCAACTCACAGACCAACAAACTTATCTAAATCCTTCTGTACTCAAGCTGATTCTTTCAAATCTTATCAGTAATGCCGTGAAGCATTCTATCCAAGGTGGCTATCTAAAAATTGGGACAGAAGATGACTGGTTTTTTATTGAAAATACCTGTACAACAGAAGAGCAAGATAAGTTTGAACAATCCTTTACAACTTCTAGTCGCCAAAGTAAGGGAGCTGGTTTGGGACTATTTGTGGTCAAGAGTTTATTAGAGAACGAAGAAATTGACTATTATTTTGAAAGAGATGAGAATCACTTAGTATTTTTCATGAAGCTACCACAGGTCAATCCGGAAAGTGATTAAGAAAGGGTTTACATCAATCTGATTGGAAGAAATTCAATCTAAAGTATGGGAAAAACTAGATTTTTTTATCAAAAAGTGATAAAATGAACAATGTAAATGGGATATCCCATAAAAATATACAGGAGGCCTGATAAAATGGCAATCGTTTCAGCAGAAAAATTTGTCCAAGCAGCTCGTGACAACGGTTATGCAGTTGGTGGATTTAACACAAACAACCTTGAGTGGACTCAAGCTATCTTGCGCGCAGCAGAAGCTAAAAAAGCTCCAGTTTTGATCCAAACTTCAATGGGTGCTGCTAAATACATGGGTGGTTACAAAGTTGCTCGCAACTTGATCGCTAACCTTGTAGAATCAATGGGTATCACTGTACCAGTAGCTATCCACCTTGACCACGGTCACTACGAAGATGCACTTGAGTGTATTCAAGTTGGTTATACTTCAGTAATGTTTGACGGTTCACACCTTCCAGTTGAAGAAAACCTTGAAAAAGCTCGTAAAGTTGTAGAATTTGCTCACGCAAATGGTGTATCAGTAGAAGCTGAAGTTGGAACTATTGGTGGTGAAGAAGACGGAATCATCGGTGATGGCGAATTGGCTCCAATCGAAGACGCTAAAGCAATGGTTGCAACTGGTATCGACTTCTTGGCAGCTGGTATCGGTAACATCCACGGTCCTTACCCTGCAAACTGGAAAGGTCTTCACCTTGACCACTTGCAAAAATTGACTGAAGCTGTACCAGGATTCCCAATCGTATTGCACGGTGGATCAGGTATTCCTGATGACCAAATCCAAGCAGCTATCAAACTTGGTGTTGCTAAAGTTAACGTTAACACTGAATGCCAAATCGCATTCGCTAACGCAACTCGTAAATTTGCTCGTGACTACGAAGCAAACGAAGCAGAATACGACAAGAAAAAACTCTTCGACCCACGTAAATTCTTGGCTGACGGTGTAAAAGCTATCCAAGCATCAGTTGAAGAACGTATCGACGTATTCGGTTCAGAAGGTAAAGCTTAATCTAGCTTAACCCTATAAAACAGAAACCTGCCCGTGAGGGTGGGTTTTTTGTTTCTGGATATAGACAGATTATACAGGAAAATTCTTAAACTTAAGTTGCTAAAAGAGTCTAATTTTTGTACAATAATGCTATGAAAAAACTGAAAAAATGGTGTCTAGGGCTTCTTAGTTTCCTTATCTTGTTTTTAGTAGGGACATTTATCTTTCATCGTATCAGCTTAGAAAAGGACCAAGCATCTCTAACTCCTATGGGTAAAACTGTTCTCGTTAATGGGCACAAAATCAATGTTTACGTTGAAGGGGATGGTCCAGAGACAATAGTGTTTCTATCTGGTGCTGGAATTGCCTCTCCAATATTGGACTTTAAGAATGTTTCGGATTCCTTATCAAAAAAATATAAGGTAGTCATCGTGGAGCGGGCTGGCTATGGTTACAGTGATGATAGCAATCAATCCAGAGATGTGATGGAAGTTTTGTCTGAGACACGTCAAGCTCTATCACAAGCAAATGTAACAGGTCCTTTTATCATTCTGTCTCATTCAATGGCTAGTCTTGAAAGTCTGGCTTGGCAGGAAAAGTATCCTGATGAAGTGAAAGCCTTGGTTGGTCTGGATTGGGCATTACCAGCAAGTTATGAGGATTTAAAGGATAATCAGACCTTGATTACTGTGGCCTATTGGAGCAGCAAGATTGGCTTATTACGCTATTTCCCTGAGTCCTTTTACATAAAAAATCTAACTTTGACTGAAAGTGAACGACAACAATATAAATTACTGGCTTATAAGCAGTTAATCTCACAAGCCATGCTTCATGAATCACGTTTGGTAAAGGAAAATGCCAAGAAAGTTCCCTCTAGCATTAATCCGAAAATTCCCACCTTATTACTGGTGTCTAACGGTGATGGTACTAGCTTTAGCCAATCAGAATGGCAGCATTATGCAGAGAGATTTGCTAGTGGTCAGTCTAATGTTCAAGTCATCTATATGGATGCGCCTCACGACCTCTATCATTATCAAAATAATGAACTCGTTTCTCGAATTGAAGAATTTTTAACAGAGTAACTGTGATTTAGAAAGTTATTTTGAACTGATGCCAATAATTGAGAGGTGACATTTTATGAAGAATACTTATATTGTACTTAGACATGCTCATTCAAGATTCTCGAGTGATGATTTTAATAGAACATTGTCGGAAAAAGGATTTTCTTCTCTTGAACAGTTGGAGTTTTTAAATGCTTGTAAAATAGATTACTTTATTTCAAGCCCTTATAAGCGAGCTTTTGAGACAGTTAATAGTTCTCCCGTTCAATTTGATAAGATAGTACTTGATAATCGTTTACGTGAAAGAAAATTATCCTCAAGATTTATTGAAGATACTGAGTTTGAAAAAACAATTCAATATTTATGGCAAAATCCAGATAAATCTCTTATTGGAGGCGAGTCCAATCGAGAAGCATTAAATAGAATTTTAGATTTATTTGCGGACTTGGAAGAAAGGTATTCAGGTAAAACCATTTTACTGAGTTCTCATGGAAATTTGCTAGGAATCTTAATCAATCATTTTGATTCAAGTTTTGATTATAAAAAATGGGAACAGATGACCTTTCCAGATTGCTTTCTAGTGGACAAAGATGAGAGTGTGAAAAGAATTATGCCAGATACTTTTAGGTAATCATTTAGCTCAATCTATGTGATTTTTATTTTCTGTTATTGTAAATAGAATAGAAGGGAAATAGCCATGATATTCGATCAGTCCTTGCAAGCCTACGTTCATGAAGTAGATGATGTTCTTGTAGCTTGGGAAGAAAGACCAAGTGGAAACTTTGAGATGGAAGCTCAGTTGCTTGCAGCCAATTACCATAAAAACAGATCTCGTATTCTTGCTTTTATACTGCCTCATTTACAAGAATTTTATGGGTATTTCACAGATGAAGAAGCTACTGAAAAATTGGGTAAACCCATCATCGAGCCAGAAAGACAAACCGTTACTTTCTGCGATCAAACTTTTGATGATATTCATATCTTTTCTTTTGACTATCAGGGGCAGGCATTTGAGAGTCTGGAGAATTTTGCCATTGATGGTTAAGGTCTGTTTTCAGTTTTAAAAAGAAGGAGAGAGACTGATGAGTACTGCTGATTTTGTCTTTATTGAGAGTAAAGATCCCATATTCCTAGATTTACAAGCCTTTTGTACTGCTTTGAGAGAAAAATTCCCGGGTATTTTGATCATAGAAAGGACGAATCCTGAAAAAGCTTACTCGCTTTCTTGGGATTATCAAAGTCCTCAGCTTACTTTGGAAAGTTCACTGAGTAGCAAGAAAAATGTTTTTGTGATTGATTACTTTGATTCAACGAACAGGTTACAAGATTATGCCTCCTATATCATCTGGCTTCGGAAATGGTTTCCACCTGAAGAGAAAGTTTCCTTTTGTGATGAAGGTTATGAGTATGTGTTTGAACTTCCTAGTGATTTATCCCAAAAGGAGTTGGAAAACTACTTACGAATAAGGTTTGATGAGTGAAGAAGAAGTTCAAAAACGAATAATGATATGGAAAAGTTGAAAAGGAGAATCAGATGCTTACTAAAGATGATATGTTAGTTGCTTTGCATGATGCAATTACTGAAGACCAAGAATTTGAGTTGGCTGACGAGATTGTAGATGCCATGGAGGCTTACCCTCAACCCTTTGATTTGGTTGACCCCGTCTTAGACTTTATTTCCAAGCATCCAGAAGTAGATTTTGGAGCTCCAGGTGAGTTGGTTCACTTTGTGGAGCGATTTTATCATCAAGGCTATGAGGAATTATTGATGGAGTCAGTTCTAAAAAGTCCAACTGTACATAACATCTGGATGCTTCATCGATGCTATAATGACAATGATCCAAATCTAGTCCAGCAGATTCAGGCTTTGGTTGGAGAACTCAAGAAGGATAAGACTCTTGACTCACAAGTAAGAAGCATGATTGAAGACTTAAATTGGTAGAGGGAGGTGATGAAGCATCACCTTTTTATCTTTTCTTATGTTGAAAAAGAAGGCAGTTTTTTTGGGTGTTTTAAGGAAACTAATAAACATAATTTTTGATTAAAAGTATTATTTTAAGAGAGAAATCTCTAATTTCATAATCAATAAGCAAACGCTTGCATTCCTTTTTTTATTAGATTATAATAGGTTGGTATAAATCCTTCTGTAATAATATTGAGAAGGTGTAGAAAGTAAGGATTTAGAATATTTGTAGTCAAAAATACAATGTTGTTTCTTACGGTAGGGAGATAGATATGGCAATGATAGAAGTGCAACATCTTCAGAAAAATTTTGTGAAGACAGTAAAGGAACCTGGTTTGAAGGGAGCTTTGCGCTCCTTTATTAATCCTGAAAAACAGACCTTTGAAGCGGTCAAGGATTTAACTTTTGAAGTTCCAAAAGGGCAGATTTTAGGATTTATCGGGGCAAATGGTGCTGGGAAGTCGACAACCATCAAAATGCTGACAGGGATTTTAAAACCGACATCTGGTTTTTGTCGGATTAACGGCAAGATTCCCCAGGATAATCGCCAAGATTATGTCAAGGATATTGGAGTCGTTTTCGGACAGCGCACCCAGCTATGGTGGGATTTGGCTCTACAAGAGACCTACACGGTCTTGAAAGAGATTTACGATGTGCCAGACTCGCTTTTCCATAAGCGCATGGACTTTTTGAATGAAGTTTTGGATTTGAAGGAATTTATCAAGGATCCTGTGCGGACTCTTTCACTAGGTCAACGGATGCGGGCGGATATTGCGGCTTCCTTGCTTCACAATCCCAAAGTTCTCTTTTTAGATGAACCGACTATTGGTTTGGATGTGTCGGTCAAGGATAACATTCGACGTGCTATCACCCAGATCAATCAGGAGGAAGAGACAACTATTCTCTTGACTACTCATGATTTGAGTGATATTGAGCAACTCTGTGATCGGATTTTTATGATTGATAAGGGGCAAGAGATTTTTGATGGAACGGTGAGTCAGCTCAAGGAAACCTTTGGCAAGATGAAGACTCTTTCCTTTGAACTGCTACCAGGTCAAAGTCATCTCCTTTCTCACTATGAAGGCCTACCTGATATGACCATTGATAGACAAGGAAATAACCTGACTATTGAATTCGATAGTACCCGCTACCAGTCGGCCGATATTATCAAGCAAACCTTATCTGATTTTGAAGTCCGTGATTTGAAGATGGTAGATACGGATATTGAGGATATTATCCGTCGCTTCTATCGAAAGGAGCTCTAAGATGGTCAAATTGTGGAGACGTTATAAACCCTTTATCAATGCAGGGATTCAGGAGTTGATCACCTATCGAGTCAACTTTATTCTCTATCGGATTGGTGATGTCATGGGTGCTTTTGTGGAATTTTATCTCTGGAAGGCGGTCTTTGATTCCTCGCAGGAGTCTTTGATTCAGGGCTTCAGCATGGCGGATATCACCCTTTACATCATCATGAGTTTTGTGACTAATTTATTAACTGAGTCAGATAGCTCCTTTATGATCGGTGATGAGGTCAAGGAAGGTTCCATTATCATGCGTTTGTTGCGACCAGTGCATTTTGCGGCTTCTTACCTCTTTACCGAGCTTGGTTCCAAGTGGTTGATTTTCATCAGCGTTGGACTACCATTTTTAAGTGTCATCATTTTGGTGAAAATCTTGTCTGGACAAGGGATTGTAGAAGTACTGGGATCGACGGTTCTATATCTCATTAGCTTAACGCTCGCCTATCTGATTAACTTTTTCTTTAATATCTGTTTTGGATTTTCAGCCTTTATATTTAAAAATCTATGGGGTTCTCAAGTATTTAAGGCTTCACTAGTATCCTTTATGTCTGGCAGTTTGATTCCTTTGGCTTTTTTTCCAAAGGTGGTTTCAGATATTCTCTCCTTCTTGCCTTTTTCATCCTTAATTTACACTCCGGTCATGATTATTCTTGGGAAATACGATGCTAGTCAGATTCTTCAAGCTCTTTTGCTTCAGTTTTTCTGGCTTATAGTGATGGTGGGCTTGTCTCAGTTGATTTGGAAACGAGTCCAGTCATTTATCACCATTCAGGGAGGTTAGGATGAAAAAATATCAACGCATGCATCTGATTTTTATTAGACAATACATCAAGCAAATCATGGAATACAAGGTGGATTTTGTGGTTGGTGTCTTGGGAGTCTTTCTGACTCAAGGCCTGAACCTCTTGTTTCTTAATGTACTCTTTCAACACATCCCCTCGCTAGAAGGTTGGACCTTTCAAGAGATTGCCTTTATCTATGGATTTTCCTTAATTCCAAAGGGATTAGATCATCTCTTTTTTGACAATCTCTGGGCTTTAGGTCAACGACTAGTTCGAAAAGGGGAGTTTGACAAGTATCTGACTCGTCCTATCAATCCTCTCTTTCACATCCTCGTTGAGACCTTTCAGATTGATGCCTTGGGTGAACTTTTGGTCGGTGGAATCTTACTAGCGACAACGGCGACTAGCATTGCTTGGACTCTTCCAAAATTCCTGCTTTTCCTAGTCTGTATTCCTTTTGCGACCTTGATTTATACTTCCTTGAAAATTGCGACAGCCAGCATCGCTTTTTGGACCAAGCAGTCAGGTGCCATGATTTACATTTTCTATATGTTTAATGACTTTGCCAAGTACCCGATTTCCATTTACAATTCGCTCCTTCGTTGGTTAATTAGCTTTATTGTGCCTTTCGCTTTTACCGCCTACTATCCTGCCAGCTATTTCTTGCAGGATAAGGATGTCTTCTTTAATATCGGTGGGTTGATTTTGGTTTCCCTTGTTTTCTTTGTTATTTCTTTAAAACTCTGGGATAGGGGATTAGACGCTTACGAAAGTGCGGGTTCTTAAAAATAAATCAAGCCTTGTCTCAGGACAGGCTTCTTTTTTCTTTTTTATAAAATTCTGACCACATAGTCTATCATGACTACCACATAGGCAAATCCTATTGTTTGCGATTTTTATTTCTGTTATAGTAGTAATTGTCAAGGGGAGATAAAGCTTCCTAACAAAATAGAAAATGAGGTTATATCATGAAAAAAGTAGTAGGTATCGGATTTTTAGTCGTTGCAGCAGCAGTTTTGTATTTTGGTTTAGTTGGATGGCCAAGTTTGGATGTTAACATCTGGGCACTCTTTCCAGTAGGTCTATTTCTATTCTTTACTCTTGAGAATCTAGTGAAAAAAGATTATAAAGCTAGTCTCATGTGCTTGATTATTGCTTTTATTATTGCAAATGCTATTCTTGATATTTTGCCACTTTCAAGTGGGTTGGTAATCGGTGCAGGTGTGCTAGCTTGTGTGGGGATTGGTTTCCTCTTTCCGGAAACTAACAAGAAAGAAGTATAAAACAAAAAAGTCTCGAGCTTTCTCGAGACTTTTGCTTTATTTGCCTGCGTAATATTTTTGAATACCTTTGACAATACCTGCCACCAATCTATTTTGGTAAGCATCGCTACGAATTTGTTGGTTTTCGTTGAAATTGTCAATGTAACCAAGCTCCAATAGAACTGCTGGTTTATCGGTTTCTCGAAGGACAGCAAAGCTACTTTGGAGAAGACCTGCATCCTTAGCACCTGTTTCAGCTAGGAGTGAAGAGTGGATATCTGCAGCTAGGCGATTGCTTTCACTGATACGGTCGGGATGGTTATGCCAGTATGGATTAATCTTAGAAGGATAACCAGCAGCTTCTTCGTAAGAATAGGTCTGAATACCAGAACGGTTAGAAGCAGGGCTGCCACTAGCATTGAAGTGAATACTAATAAAGATATCTGAATCAGTCTTATTAACCATTCTTGAACGTTCAGTGACAAAGTCGACATAGACATCACTATCTCTAGAAGAAAGAACAGTATAACCAAGACTTTGGAGTTCCTTGCGTAGTTTTTGATAAACTTGCATGGTGAGGTCTTTTTCATTCGTGTTATAATAAACAGCACCAGGATCTTTACCGCCGTGTCCTGGGTCTAAGAAAACGGTATATGTGTATTTTCCTTTTTCAAATCCACGACTTACTGGAACTTCACCTATCCATTTTCCATTACTTTGGAACTGATGTGCTTTTCCATCGATTTTACGAGTTCCTGTGACATAGACACCATTTTCATCTACATAGTAACGAGCATTGTAGTAGCTGTCATCAATCCATTCACTCTTAGCCATGTAACCACCTGACTTGAGGTAGTATGAACCAATCCATTCACGCGCTGCATAAGCACCACCTGATTTTAAATAGAACCAGCTATTATAGTTTTTATCAAAAATCCACTCTTTCTCAGCCATGGCACCGCTAGCTTTTAGGTAGTAGTTACCTTGCCATTGGTTACTTGCCATAGTGGCATCTTTATTAAAGTAGTACCAAGTACCACCAATTTTATCCCACTTATTTTTACTTAATTGTCCAGAAGTTTGGGCATAGTACCATTTACCATCTTGTTTGACCCAAGCGCTCTCAGCCATAGCCCCACTATTGGTAAAGATATAACCATCAAAAATGGTGTTGCTGAGCATGATTCCATCTTTGTCAAAGTAGTACCATACACCACCAACTTTTTCCCATTTTTGCTGAGAGATTTTACCAGATAGCTTTGCATAATACCATTTATCTTTAATTTTAGCCCAGCCACTATCGACCATAGCACCGCTACTAGTCAGGATGTATCCATCATAAATCGTATCACTGAGCATGATACCGTTCTTATCGAAGTAGTACCATTTTCCTTGAATTTTTTTCCAGTTAAGAACAGGGGCATTGTTTTCATAGAAACGCCAGTGGTTTTCCTCTAATACCCAACCTTCTTTTTTGACTTCTGGAGCCTTGTCTTCCTCTTTCTTAGCTGGAGTTTCACTTTGATTTGTTGTAGAAGTTGTTGGTACGCTTGAACTTGTTTCAGTAGAAGGAGCAGTTTCCTTGGTTGAAGGGATGCTCTTTTTTTCTTTTTCTGTAGTTGTAGTTTCTTGTGTCGTTTCTGCTGTAGTTTTTACGTTATTTTCTTCAGCCAAAGCAGGGTGTGTTGCGAATCCTAGAAAAGTAAGTGCGATGGCACTTGCCAAGAGCGTTTTTTTCACTTGTTTGATCTCCTATTTTTTTAATAATCTTTTTTAAAATGTCATTAGAAAAGCACCTCATGTGGAAGAACGAGTCGCCAACTGTTGAGGTGCTGGCATGATTTATTTCATCATGAAGATTTGAACAATCATAACGATGTAGATGAGCAATGTGAGTAGAAATCCAGCTCTCCAAAAGAATTTAAGGAATTTTGGATAATAAAAACTACGTTTTTTGCTTAAAAAGAAAAAGGCTAGAATGATGGCTAGCAAAGATAGGGCTGCCCCCAAAATGGGAAGTTGATTATGGGTAAAAACCTTTGCACTGATTAAATAGTATTCAAAAATCAGAAAAGGAAAAGCCAAATCTGCAAAGTTAATCCCCTTTTTCTTTAACTTAAAAAATCTACTAAAGATAATAGCCAAAGCCAAGGTTAGTACCAAAAGCAAGACAGAAGCGAGTTTTATTAAAATCATAACAATATTGTATCATAAAATTTGAATAAAAGGAAAGCATATTCCTTGATTTAACAGTGTTTTTCTAAAAATTTTTGTTTAGAAACTGATTTTTTATACTATATCAAACATCAATGTGATTTACTTTGTAAAGTTGGAGTAGTTTGAACCTTCATTATAAATCTTTTTTATGGTGACAATAAAAAATATATATTAGTCAGGAGAGAAGAATAGTAGTAGAATGGGTAGCAAATAAAACAAAGGAGTTTCTTATGAAATTAGTTACTTTATGGTCAAAACTCTCACTAGGCATTCAATTATTGGTGGCTTTGGTCTTGGGTGTTATCGCTGCCCTTATCTGGCCACAATTTGCAGGCTTTTATCAATTTTTAGGTCAAGCCTTTATTAAATTGATCAATATGGTTATCATTCCGCTAATCTTCCCAACCATCGTTGTTGCAGTAGCTGGAGTTATCGGAAAAAAATCTTTCGGAAAAATCTTGACCAAGAGTTTGGTTTACTTTTTTGCCGTAACAACTGCCATTATTCTTTTGTTTGTATTTGCTAGTTACTATTTAGGATTTGGTCAAGGAGTGAATATCGGTCAAACTGGTGGAAACCTTGATGGGATTGCTAACAATGTCAAGTTCAGCGAATTTTTGCTTGGTTTCATTCCATCAAATATCGTTAAATCTCTTTCGGATGGCGCTCTATTGCCAATTATCGTTTTTGCAATCTTTCTTGGTTACGGAATTGGGAATCTTAAGTCTGATAAATCTCAGAAGATTATCGAAGGTTTCCAAATCTGGATTGAAGCCATTTATAAGATTGTTGCAGTAATTATCAAACTATCACCGATTGGTATTTTTGGATTTATCGCTAAAGATGTTGCAACTACGGGTATCGACAAGTTGATTGGGCTTGGCCAGTTTGTAATTGGAACTTATCTGGCTTATGCTGTTTTGGTTCTCCTTATTTTCCCTTTGATTGCTTTCTTCTTTAAAGTACCGTATTTATCAGCCTTTCGTGAAAATTGGAGTCTCTTGACTCTGGCCTTTGTTACGGGTAGTTCTAGTGTGGTCTTGCCATCACTTCTTAAAGATTTGAAAAAACAGGGGCATGACGAGCATACAATTGATTTAGTTGTTCCTTTAGGATATACTTTTAACTTAGAAGGAGCAGCGGTTTATTTCTCAGTAGCGACAATTTTTATCGCCCATGCCTATGGTATTCAATTTTCTTTATCAAGTCTCTTGTTTACTGTTTTACTCTTGACTTTGATTGGAAAAACTGCAGCAACTGTGCCATCAGGAGCTATCGTAGTTCTATTAGCTGCAGCACCTCAATTGGGCTTGCCAGTTGAAGGAGTGGCCTTGATTTTTGCAGTTGATTTCTTTGTCAATGCCGGCCGTACCATGATCAATGTTCTGGGTCAAATCTTAACAGTTAGCGTTATCGAAAAAACAGAAGGATATATTTTAGAAGAAGAAAAGGAAAGCCAATTATCAGTCAGCTTTTCTTAAGGAGATATGAATAATGAGTGAAGCAAAAGTTTATGTGATTCATGAGAATCTAGAATGGACTCAACATTTAGTGAAATGGTTGGAAGAATTAGAAGTCCCTTATGAACTATGGGATTTGTCTAGAGGGATTTTAGATTTGCAAAGCCCACCTCCGCAAGGTATCTTTTACAATCGTATGTCTGCCTCTTCTCACACAAGAGGACATCGTTATGCGCCAGAATTTACAGAGCAAGTGATTACTTGGTTAGAAGCACACGGACGCAAAGTTGTGAATGGTACCGGTGCTATCAACCTTGAAATTAGTAAAGTCAAACAATATTTGAAGTTAAACGAATCTGGTATCGAGACTCCTGCAACAGTTGCGGTTTTGGGTCAAGAGAACATTATTGAAGCAGCAAGAAAATTAAACATTTATCCTTTGATTACCAAGCACAATCGAGCAGGTAAGGGATTAGGGGTTCAACTCTTTCAAAATGAAGAAGAACTGGCAGCTTATGTCAATAGCCCTCTCTTTGAACCATCAGTGGACGGGATTACCTTGTTACAAGCCTACATCAAGCCAAGTGATGGACGTATCCGTCGTTCAGAATTTATCAATCAAAAATTCCTCTATACTGTTTCGATTGATTCTTCAGATGGTTTCCAACTGTGTCCAGCAGATGGTTGCCAAATCGGCAAGAGACCAGAGCAACTAGAAACGTCTGAAAAATTCCAGATTACAGAACCTCTACCAGATGACCGGAGAGAAGCTTATGAGAATTTCTTGAAAAATGCTCAGATTGAAGTTGCGGCGATTGAATGGGTTCAATCAGAGAGTGGAGACATTTATGTCTATGATGTAAATACCAACACCAACTACAATCCTACCGCAGAAAAAAATGCCAATATTTTTGCTCACCAACATTTGGCTCAGTATCTAAAAACAGAATTGCAAGCCCTCACTAGTGGACAATAAAGCAGGAAATTCAAAAATCCCCCAGTATTAAATGACTGGGGGATCGATTTGTGTAATCGGTGAAATCTTATTGATTTGCTTTAAAGTCTGGATCCTTCAAACTTTGAACGCTGGCATTGAGGACAGCGCCGATGATCAATATTTTGGCAATGATAATGAACCAGAACATCATGACAACGACGACGATTGAACTGAAAAATCTGACGTCAACGAGATAGTTGACATAATTGTTGAAATAAGCTGCAAAGATGTTTAATAAAGCAATTGTCGTAACTAGTACAAAGAGACTACCAGGTATGACGTAGCGAATCTTACTTACTTTAACATTTGGTAGGAAATAATAGAGCATAATCACGGTAGCAAAAAGAAAGGCATAAATCAGGGGACCTGTAAAATCTTGTAGATAAGAAAACAGAGCACTCTCAGATTTCCAGTAGTTTTTAAGCAGGTCCAATAACATATGGCCGAACATACTGAGGAATAAGGCAAGGGCAAAGAGAATTTGAAGGCCAAAGCTAACCAAGAGACTCATCAGCTGGTGTGAGATAATTCCTCTATTTTTTGCAACTCCATAGGCTTTATTAAAGGCCTTCTGAAGAAAATCCATGGATTTGGAGAAAGTCCAAAGAGCTGATAAGATAGCAAAACTTAGTAAACCTGTTGATGGTTGAGTCAGAACTTCTCTGACAATTTTTGCAACAACTTCATAGATTGTATCTGGTAAAAATTCCTTGATTGTTAATAGAAAGTTAGAGATGGGAATTTGAAAGTAGGGTAAGATATTGACCACTATCATGAGTAAAGGGAAGATTGAAATCAACCAATAGTAGGCAACAGCAACGCTAGTTAACTCACTATCGGAGGCTTGATAGTAGTGCAAAAAAGCTTTTAATAAGGGTCTATCAGTCAGCTGTTTCCACAACTTTTTCATGTTACAATCCTCCAGTTTTTCTCTTGTTTTCTAAAGACTTTAATTTCTTCGAACTAATTCCATCATATCATAAGGTAAGGTATTAGCAGATTCTTTTAAGGAATAAGTTTCTAAATTATTGACATTTTGGCGTAGCTTTTTGGCATATTGAGCTGAGATGAGTTTTTGAGCTTCGTATTCAAAGATACACTTACGTTCAAGGTAATAACCTCTGAGCATTTCATCGATGTTATTGGGTTTGATACGATTGATAACCCGTTCCACAAAGGCACCACTCGTAATATGACTGGTTTCGCGAAGACGAGATTCCTGCATAAAGCTGATTAAAGAACTCTTATAAATCCCTTTGAGGTTTTCCAAACTCTCGATGATAATTTCCGTATTAGCTAGGTAGAGTTCTGCAATCTGGTCATAATCAATGGCAAGAAGTCTCTGTTTTTCCTTGTCTTTCCATGAACGGAATGTTTTCCCAAATGTGAGCAATTCATGAAGTAGAAAACGAAGAATGCGTATGGAGACAAGGAAGTAGTAGGTTAGTCGAGAAGCAAAGTTTCGCTTAATATTTTTCTCCATGTTTTTCAAGTAGCGTTGGTAGACATGATAAGCACGATCTCCAATCTTTCCTTCTTCATAGGCTTGTTCCAAGCCATCGCTTTCAACACTGAGAATCAAGAGTTTAAGAGCTTCCCAGTCCTCCTGAATTTCTTTGTTTTCTTGACTAAGAATAAGATTTTCAATACGTCCATGATAATTGTCAATAGCCGCATAGAGTGGAACCTTGTTTTTTGTGTTCTCTAAATCCTTCTCTAACTCCATTGCGACATCATTTAAAATAGCGATGTGCATGAGCTGATCCTTAGATGGTTCTTTCTCTTCAGAAAGGTGTGGGAGTACTAGTAATCCCGTCAGGAAACTTACCAGGGTTACACCGGCTACGAGGAAGAGAAGAAGAGGGTGTTCTTGTTCCAGATTAGACGGTATCAAAAGGATAGTGGCAATGGATACAGTTCCCTTCACACCAGAAAAGGTAAGGAGGAGCATATCTTTGACATATTTGTCTAAACTTTTATGAAGCTTCTTAATCCGAAATGCGTAAAATCCATAGATCATGACAAAGCGGATAGCAAAAAGCAGGAAGGTCAAGAGAAAAACACTGAGTAAGAGAAGTACTTTGTTGTAGAATGCACTCTTAAGAATTGGTTCCGCGATCATTTCCAGTTCCATTCCAAGAATGACAAAGACTGAACCATTGAGCATAAAGGTTACAGTCTGCCAAACAGTCTCAGTAACTGTATCAACTTGCGCTTCCAGGAGATTTATTTTCTTGAAACGACTGGCTTTCAGAATCCCAGCAACAACAACGGCGATAATGCCTGAAACATGGATTTCTTCGGCTATGAAAAAAGTCAAGAGAGGTAAACTAAGTTCCAATAAGAGCTCACTTGCGATATCTGTTGCTCGGACGCTGAGTAGAAAGGTATGAAGGAAGCGATTGATTAGGGCTGTTATAAAGCCGACTGCAAACCCTCCAACGATGGAAATGGCTAATGAGGTTCCGGCTTGGGTAAGGGAGAATGTTCCTGTTGTCCAAGCGATGAGAGCCATACGAAAGGCTACTAGCCCAGAAGCATCATTCAGAAGACCTTCTCCTTTTAGGATATTAGAAACCCGCTTTGGGAAGGAAAAGCGTTGAGAAAGGGATGCGAAGGCTACTAGGTCTGTAGGCCCTAAAGCAGCACCAACTGCTACACAGGCGGCTAATGGTAGGCTAGCCCAAAGGACATGAGCGAGTCCCCCCATGCTCAGCGCTGAGATAAAGATAACTGGGAAAATCAAGTAGAGGACAATCCGCCAGTGTTTTAGGATAGAAGTAATGTCTGCTTCTTGAGCCTCTCGGAATAGTAGTGGGCCAATGACTAAAGCTAGAAACAACTCAGTATCTAAATGATATTGGTTGTTGGGTAAACAAAGTCCAATTCCAATCCCTAACAAAATTTGAATCAGAGGCATGGGTAAAAAGGGCAGAAGCTTATTGGTCGTACTAGAAACAATAAGAACTAGTAAAAATACCAAGAGATAAAAAAGTAAATTCATTTTCCACCTCCCTATTTTTGTTTACGACAATTTTCAAAAAGTTCCTTTTGTTCTTGGATTTTTTGATCAATCTTTGAGCAGTCCTTATGCTCGATTTTCTTCTGACAACGCTCCATTTCAAGTGAAATCATTTTCTTTTTGATTTTCAGCATTTTTTTACTCATTTGTGCTTCATCCAAAATACCAACTGCACGTTCATGTTGGGTTGACTCGACAAAGTTGTGACGAAGAGCTTCGATTTTATCTTTTAGGTATTGTTTATCCATGGCGATACCTTTCTAATTTTTCAATCATAACTAAAAATGGTGGATTGTTAATTTGGTTGAGGGTGCGATAGATAGTAGCAGTATATTCTTGTTGCGGTAACTGACTAACATAATCCATAACTGCATCCCGTTCTATATCTCCGCCTTCATGCCCGTAATAAATCATGATGGCTATTCTTCCGCCTTTAACGAGCATCTGACAGAGTTTTTCAAGTGCCTCAATGGTTGTGTGAGGTTTAGTTATGATAGACTTATCGGCAGTAGGAAGATAACCTAGATTAAAGATAGCTGCTTTCACCTCAGTTACAAACTGATTTACGGTTTCATGACCTTGTAGAAGTAACTCGACATTGGTCAAACCGGCTTCTTGTAGACGTTGACTTGTTTTTTCAAGAGCTTGTTCTTGTATATCAAAAGCGTAGACTTGTTTAGCTAATTTGGCAAGGAAAAGTGTATCATGTCCATTTCCCATTGTTGCATCTACAACAACATCATATTTTGTGATGACTTGGGAAAGAAAATCATGCGCCATTTCAAGTGGTCTTTTCATTCATAAACTCCTGTTTTACAGCCTTGCATCCTTGGATACTACCCCGACGTCTCATTTCAGCTTCTATGCTATTTAGAACTTCCCATTTATTGAGACTCCACATAGGACCAATCAGCATATCTCTAGGCGCATCACCCGTAATCCTATGGATGACTATATGTTTGGGAATAATTTCTAGTTGGTCACAGATAACTTTCACATAGTCATCTTGACTCATAAGCTGCAGTCTACCCTCGTGATAATCACGTTGCATCCGAGTATTTGTCATAAGGTGAAGTAGGTGAAGTTTAATCCCTTGAATATCATTATCAGTCACACAGCGACGAACATTTTCCACCATCATGTCATGAGTTTCACCTGGCAAGCCGTTAATCAAATGGGCAACAATCTCAATCTTTGGATATTTTCTCAAGCGTTTAACTGTCTCCACATAAAGTTCATAGGAGTGGGCACGGTTAATCAATTCAGAAGTTTCTTCATAGGTTGTTTGTAAACCTAACTCTACAGTAACATGCATTCGTTCTGACAGTTCTGCCAAGTATTCGATAGTCTCATCAGGCAGGCAATCTGGTCGTGTACCGATATTGATTCCAACAACACCGAGTTCATTAATAGCTTGTTCATAGCGTTCACGAATGACTTCGAGCTTTTCATGAGTATTAGTAAAGTTTTGGAAATAGACTAGATATTTTTTTACATCTGGCCATTTACGGTGCATAAAGTCAATTTCTTTATAAAATTGCTCACGAATAGGAGCGTCAGGTGCAACAATAGCATCTCCAGATCCAGAAACAGTACAGAAAGTACAACCTCCATGAGCTACCGTACCATCACGATTGGGACAATCAAATCCGGCATCGATAGGAACTTTGAAAGTTTTTTCTCCGAATAAATTTCGATAATAATCATTCAAGGTATTATAGGATTTCATAGCTAATATTATATCAGAAAACCCCAGTAAACTCAAAGTTAGTAAACAATTGAAGAGAAGTAAGAAATTTTTAAAATCAAAAAATCTTATATAAATCCTTTACAAAAAAAATTAAAGTGGTATAATAGAGGTGTTGATGGTGCAAACGTTTTCGTAAATCGTTTGCACTAAAATAAAATAAGGAGATTTGAATGATGAAAGCTACATTCAAAAATGTTTTGTCTTTCGAGTTTTGGCAAAAATTCGGTAAGGCTCTAATGGTGGTTATCGCTGTTATGCCAGCGGCTGGATTGATGATTTCAATCGGTAAGACACTTGCAATGATTAACCCTAACTTTGCGCCACTTGTTGTTACAGGTGGAATCCTTGAGCAAATTGGTTGGGGAGTTATCGGTAACCTACATATCTTGTTTGCTCTTGCTATTGGTGGTAGCTGGGCAAAAGAACGTGCAGGTGGTGCCTTTGCAGCAGGACTTGCCTTTATCTTGATTAACCGTATCACTGGTGCTATCTTTAGTGTTAGTGGTGATATGTTGAAAGATCCTAATGCTATGGTTTCAACAATCTTTGGTAACTCTATCAAAGTTTCTGATTACTTTATCAGCGTGTTTGAAGCTCCAGCACTTAACATGGGTGTGTTTGTAGGGATTATTTCTGGTTTTGTAGGGGCAACTGCCTTTAACAAATACTACAATTTCCGTAAACTTCCTGATGCACTTTCTTTCTTTAACGGAAAACGATTTGTACCATTTGTTGTTATCCTTCGTTCAGCAATCGCTGCAATCCTTCTTTCAATTTTTTGGCCACTTGTTCAAACAGGTATCAACAACTTCGGTATCTGGATTGCCAACTCACAAGAAACAGCTCCAGTTCTAGCACCATTCTTGTATGGTACTTTGGAACGCTTACTCTTGCCATTTGGACTTCACCATATGTTGACTATCCCAATGAACTATACAGCTCTTGGTGGTACTTATGATGTCATGACTGGTGCAGCAAAAGGTACTCAAGTATTTGGTCAAGATCCACTCTGGCTTGCATGGGTAACTGACCTTGTAAACCTTAAAGGTACTGACGCAGGTCAATACCAACACTTGTTAGATACAGTACATCCAGCTCGTTTTAAAGTTGGACAAATGATTGGTTCGTTTGGTATCTTGATGGGTATCATTGTGGCTATCTACCGTAACGTTGATCCAGATAAGAAACACCAATACAAAGGTATGATGATCGCAACTGCTCTTGCAACATTCTTGACAGGGGTAACTGAACCAATTGAGTACATGTTCATGTTCATCGCAACACCTCTTTACCTTGTTTACGCTCTTGTTCAAGGTGCTGCATTTGCAATGGCTGATATTGTGAACCTTCGTGTGCACTCATTCGGTTCAATCGAATTCTTGACTCGTACTCCACTAGCTATCAATGCTGGTCTTGGTATGGATATCATTAACTTTATCTGGGTGACAGTACTCTTTGGATTTATCATGTACTTCATCGCTAACTTCATGATTAAGAAATTCAACTATGCAACTCCAGGACGTAACGGTAACTATGAAAATGCAGATGGTTCTTCTGAATCTTCATCTGCTGGAGAAACTAAAGTTGCAGAAGCTTCTCAAGCTGTTAACATCATCAACCTTCTTGGTGGACGTGCGAACATCGTTGATGTCGACGCATGTATGACTCGTCTTCGTGTAACTGTACAAGATGCTGAAAAAGTTGGAACAGAAGAACAATGGAAAGCTGAAGGAGCTATGGGACTTGTCATGAAAGGACAAGGTGTCCAAGCTATCTACGGACCTAAAGCTGACGTTTTGAAATCAGATATCCAAGATATTCTTGATTCAGGTGAAGTGATTCCTGAAACTCTTCCAAGTCAAATGGCAGCATCTCAAAAAGACGTTGTTGTATACAAAGGTGTGACTGAAGAAGTGTACTCAGTTGCTGATGGTCAAGTGATTGAATTGGAACAAGTTAAGGATCCAGTATTCTCACAAAAAATGATGGGTGATGGATTTGCAGTAGAACCAGCAAACGGAAACATTGTATCTCCAGTTTCTGGTACTGTATCAAGTGTATTCCCAACTAAACATGCTCTTGGTCTTGTAACTGAAGCAGGTCTTGAAGTTCTTGTTCATATTGGTCTTGATACTGTAAGTCTTGAAGGAAAACCATTCGATGTGAAGGTTTCAGAAGGCCAAGCAGTAGCTGCTGGTGATCTCTTAGTCAAAGCTGACCTTGGTGCTATTCAAGCAGCAGGTCGTGAAACTACAACTGTAGTTGTCTTTACAAATGGAGATGTAATCAAGTCAGTTAAATTAGAAAAAACCGGTTCTCTTGCAGCTAAAACAGCAGTTGCAAAAGTAGAATTGTAATACACTAAGGGGTTGGAAGCTGTTTTCCAACCTCTTGTTTATAGGAGAAAAACATGAAGTTTTTAACACTCAATACTCATAGTTGGATGGAAAAAAATCCTGAAGAAAAATTTCAGCTCTTGTTTCAAGATATACTTGAAAACAGTTATGATTTGATTTGTTTTCAAGAAATCAACCAAGAAATTACATCAACTCAAGTAGAGTCTGGACCACTATACAATCCGTTACTTTCAGCAGAACCCATTCACCAAGACCACTATGTTCGTCTTTTGGTAGAGAAGTTGTCTGAAAAAGGACTGGACTATTATTGGACATGGGCTTATAATCATATCGGATATGACCGTTATCATGAGGGAGTTTCAATTCTATCTAAAACACCGATTGAGGCGCGTGAGATTTTGGTTTCAGATGTAGATGATCCAACTGATTATCACACTCGTCGAGTTGCACTAGTAGAAACAGTAGTAGAAGGTAAAGAGCTTGCAGTTGCGAGTGTGCATCTCTCTTGGTGGGATAAAGGATTCCAAGAGGAATGGGCGCGCTTTGAAGCAGTTCTGAAAGAATTGAAGAAGCCACTCTTGCTAGCAGGTGATTTTAATAATCCTGCAGGTCAGGAAGGATATCAAGCTATCCTAACTAGTCCGCTAGGCTTACAGGATGCCTATGAAGTTGCAAAAGAGAGAAGTGGAAGCTACACTGTTCCTCCAGAAATTGATGGTTGGAAGGGAAATACAGAACCGCTTCGAATTGATTACGTCTTCACGACAAAAGATCTTCAGGTAGAAAAGTTACAGGTAGTTTTTGATGGCCAATCAAGTCCGCAGGTCAGTGATCACTATGGTCTTCAAGCAGAACTTTCTTGGAAGAACTAACAAAGAATTTTACTAAAATAAAATGAGTCCCCCTTCGGATATGCGAAGGGGATTCCTTATTCAAGGGGTTAATATAGTTAAAGTTTTTAGTTGAATAACTTGTAAAATGAAATAAAATCCTTTAAAATAAAAAGTGTTGGAGGAATTTATGAATGTAAATCAAATTGTGCGTATGATCCCGACGCTAAAGATAAATAATAGAAGATTAAATGAATTGTTTTATATCCAAACCTTGGGTATGAAACCCTTGCTTGAAGAGTCGGCTTTCTTATCGCTAGGAGACCAGTCAGGCATTGAAAAATTGGTTTTAGAAGAATCGCCAAGTATGAGAAGCCGTAAGGTTGAAGGGATCAAAAAATTAGCTAGATTGATTGTAAAAGTAGCGAATCCATCCGAGGTTGAAGCACTGCTAGCTAGAATGGAAAAACTTCCTCAACTCTATAAAGGAAATAAGGGATATGCTTTTGAAATCCTTTCACCAGAAGGGGATCTTGTCCTAATCCATGCGGAAGATGACATCAAAGATTTGAGAAAGTTTGATGAAACTGTTACTTTCACAAAAGATGAGAAAGTGCAATATTTAACAGCATTTGATATTTCAGCAGAAATTAACTTACCTGCTGAAACGACGAGCCTGCTTGAAAAAGAGGAAATCGAAACTAGCATAACTTTCAAGCAAGCCCAAGGTAGTGATTTGCTTGTTGAAAATAATGTAACTTGGGATTTGTCTATGTTGAAATTCCAAGTAAAAAAACTTGAATTGGCTAGTCTGCGTCAACGTTTTGAAATTGCAGGTTACTTTATTCCTAAGTCTGAGAAGTTTTTCCTAACCAAGGATGCCAACAATATCGAATTGTGGTTTGAAGAAGTATGAAACAAGAAATCATTCAAAAAATAAAGCAACAAATTGAGGCAGGGATTTATCCTGGTGCCTCTTTTGCGTATTATCGGGATGGTGAATGGTCTGAATGGTACATCGGAGAAGCAGATCCAGAAATTGGAGAGCAGACTTGTCAAGGTTTAGTCTATGATTTGGCAAGTGTGAGCAAAGTCGTCGGAGTTGGAACTGTCTTAACTTTTTTATGGCATCAAGGCAAGATTGAGCTCGATCAATCCATAAAAACCTATCTTCCAGAGGCGGATTATCCAGATATCACCATTCGTCAACTCCTCACACATTCTACGGACTTGGACCCGTTTATCATCAATAGAGACCAGTTGAATGCCGAAGAATTGAAAGAAGCTATGTTTCATTTGAATCGACGAGATAAGAGGGCTTTTCTGTACTCGGATGTTCACTTTCTCTTGCTCGGTTTTCTCCTAGAGAATTACTTTGAGAAAGACTTAGACCAGATTTTACAAGAGCAAGTTTTCGTTCCATGGAAGATGAAGGAAACTCAGTTTGGACCAGTTAGCAGTGCTGTTCCTACAGTTCGGGGACAGAAGGCAGGAGTGGTGCATGATCCTAAGGCACGTTTACTAGGTAAACATGCTGGAAGTGCAGGCTTGTTTTCAACTGTGAAGGATTTAAAAATCTTCCTTGAGCATTATTTACAGGATGATTTTGCTACAGATTTAAGTCAAAATTTTTCGGATTTGAGTGATAAGGAACGCTCCTTAGCCTGGAACCTTGAAGGTGATTGGCTAGACCATACAGGCTATACTGGAACCTTTATCATGTGGAATCGTAAGAAGCAGGAAGCTGCGATTTTTTTGTCTAATAGAACCTACGAAAAAGACGAGCGTGCGCAGTGGATCATAGACCGTAATCAGGTCATGGATCTAATTCGTGAAGCAGACTAGGGAGGAAGTATGTCAAAAGCTCTTAAAGGAACTCTTTTTACAATGATTGCTGGTATTGCTTGGGGCTTGTCTGGGACCAGTGGTCAGTACCTAATGGTTCATGGGATATCGGCTCTAGTCCTAACCAATATCCGTTTGATTGTTGCAGGTTTGCTCTTAGTTCTCTTGTCCTATACAAAGTCTAAGGAACAATTTTTGGCTTTTCTAAAAGATAAATCAAGTCTGTTTTCTCTCTTACTATTTTCTTTATTTGGCCTCTTTCTGAATCAATTGGCTTATTTATCGGCTATTCAGGAGACAAATGCAGGTACAGCGACGGTGCTTCAGTATGTCTGTCCTGTTGGAATCTTGGCTTACACATGTATAAAGGATAAGGTAGCACCTACTATAGCCGAAATCCTTTCTATGATTTTAGCAATAGGTGGAACCTTTTTAATTGCGACTCATGGTCAGTTGGATCAGCTCTCTATGACACCAGCAGGTCTCTTTTGGGGCTTGTTCTCTGCTTTAACCTATGCTCTTTATATCATTTCACCCATTAAACTCATTCAAAAATGGGGGAGCATTCTGGTTATTGGTGTTGGTATGACCATCTCAGGTTTTGTAGCAGTGCCATTTACTGGGATTATCGGTGCTAGTCTACCTATGTCTTTTGATATTTTCTTAGCATTTGCTGGAATTATTCTCATCGGGACTGTTTTTGCCTACACGGCCTTTCTTAAGGGGGCAAGTCTGGTTGGACCAGTCAAATCTAGTCTCTTGGCCTCTATTGAGCCAATATCTGCGGTATTCTTTGCTTTCATGATTATGGGAGATATCTTTTATCCTGTAGATTTTCTTGGTATGGCAATGATTTTATTGGCTGTGACTATTATTTCTTTAAAAGATTTAATGCTAGAAAAGAAACACAAGTCTATTTAAGGACAGAACAACCTTATAAAGAGGTTGTTTTTTTTGCTCTAGTATCAATTTAATTAATTTTAAGATTGAAAGTTTATAATAAAGGTACAAAAATAAGCTAAACGGAGGAAATATGAATTTTATACAAAGTATTCATCCTGCTAAACCTTTAAGATACTTAAAATGGTTCGACATCTTAAGCATCACTGTTTTAATGTTTGGAGAGTTTATCATCCGTTCTACTCAACAATTTATGGAGAGTCTATCACCTTCAACTCTTGCTAGTGTTGCGGAAACTACAACAAATGTAGCAAGTGATGGGGCAGCTTATTCTAGTAATTTTACTTTTCAATTGATGATGTTAGGGATTACTTTCCTTTATCTCTTGATTCGAAATTATGATTTTAAACAACTTCCTATACGCTTTTCCTGGTCTGTTTTCATCTGGGTTCCCCTTATCTTTGCTATTGTTGGTATTTTTGGTGATATTGTAACAACCCTTAGTGGTGAGTACAATTACTTTAATCCTCAGTTGATTCCTTTTATAGACCCAATGGAAATCATTAGAAAATTCATGGCCTTAACGCCAATGGCTATTGGCTATGCGCTTTTAAATGGTTTTTACGAAGAATTTTTCTTCTTGGGATTACTGACTTCAGTAAAAGAAAAGCATCAGTGGCTAGTTCTAGTATACTCGGTAATCATACGGATTTCTTTCCATACCTACCAAGGATTACTCTGGGCATTAGTTATTGGGCTTGTATATGGACTATTCTATTATTTCTTGTACAAGTATGTAGTCAAGAATTTACTGCCATTCTTTCTTATGCATGCTCTTGCAGATATGTTTGGTTCAAGTCTCTTGTACTTGTTGATTACTTGGAGAACATAAGCAAAAAATCCACTCATTCAAGTGGATTTTTTTATGAATGCTTTTAGTCTTTATTTTCGTATGGCAAGATCAAGTTCAAAAGGATACCTGTCATTGCTGATAGGGCAGTACCTGAAAGTGTAACTGGACCAAGTTTAAGGATTGCTCCACCAAGTCCAAGTACGAGCATTGCACTTGCGATGATTAGGTTACGCATTTGACCGAAGTCTACACGTTCCTTAATCAAAACTTTCAAACCGTTGCTGGCGATAACCCCATAAAGAAGGATTGACATACCACCAAGTACGGCGCTAGGGATTGTAGAAATCAAAGCAGTGAATTTTCCAAGGAAACTAAGGGCGATTGCGATAAAGGCAGCGTTACGGATAACTGAGACAGAAGCGATACGGGTCATACCGATCACCCCTGTATTTTCACCGTAGGTAGTATTAGCAGGACCACCAAGGAAGGCAGATACAGATGTTGCGATACCGTCACCAAGAAGGGTACGGTGAAGACCTGGTTCTTTCAAGAATTGACGGCCACAGATTTGGCTCAAGACCGTGTGGTCTCCAATATGTTCTGAGATTGTTACGATCGCGATTGGTAAGATTGCGATTGTTTCTGGACCGAAGTAAAGGTTGTATTCTTTGAAGGTACCACCTGTGCTAAATGGTAGGTAGAAGCCTGGAATTTCGAACCAGTTAGCTTGAAGAACAGGTGTGAAGTCTACTAGACCAAGAAAGACTGCAAAGATATATCCACCGATAATGGCAAATAAGAAAGGAATGATACGAAGGAATCCTTTGCCTTTTGTATTGATAAAGGCAGCGATGAGGAAGGTAACCACAGCTACAAGAGCATTTTTCCAGTTGCCATCAGCAACAAGACCAGCATTTGTTACAGCTGAACCTGCAAGACCAAGACCAATTACGATAATCATAGGTCCGATAACGATTGGAGGCAAGAGTTTATCAATCCATTTTGTACCAGCAAAGCGGATGCTAGTTGAAACAAGAACGTAGATTAAACCAGTTAAGATAACCCCTGTTTGAGCGGCAGAAACATCGCCACCCATTTCCTTCATAGCAAGAGACATTGCAGTGATGAAGGCAAAAGAAGAACCGAGATAAACCGGAACTTTAAAGCCAGTACATACCATGTAAATCAGTGTTCCGACACCTGATGCAAACAGGGCAACAGATACAGGCATTCCCAAAATCAGTGGCACCAAGATGGTAGCACCAAACATGGCAAACACGTGCTGGAAGCTGAGTAGAATTCCCTTACCAAAAGAAGGACGTTGGTCAACGTCGAGTAACAAATCAACAGTTGATTCTTGTTTCATAAATACCTCACTTTTAGGGCATCAAAAAAGAGCCCATAATTTTACAGCAATAGGCTCTCAGAGTAAGACATATTTAAAACATGGTTATCCCAATATTTAAAGAATTTCATATATATCTGCGTCTTCGTCACCTCACGGGATGACATTAAAAACCTTTGCTTGTGATAGTATAGCAGAAAAAAATGATTTTGTAAATCATTTTTTCCCGAGCCAAGAAATAAGAAAGCGAGGCATGATTTTATAAATCGTTTTTTCCCGAGCCAAGAAACAAAAAAGAGAGGCATGATTTTGTAAATCATTTTTTCCAAGCCAAGAAACAAAGACACGAAGTTGATGCTGACTCAGTTTTAAATAAGACAATTAAAGTGGGCGTTTATTTGGCATGCCAGCCTTACGTGGGTATTTATTTGGAGTTTCCTTTTTCTTTTCTACAATGGTGATGTAGCGAGGGTCTCCATTAGGAAGTGTGTAGCTGATGTTATCTTCAACCTTACTAAAGAGAAGGTTGAGAGCATTTTTGGCTTCTGTCAATTCCTCAGGAGCATTACTGGACTTAAGAGCCAAAAGTTTTCCACCTACCTTTAGATAAGGAATGGTTAATTCAGACAAGACCTGCATGCGGGCAACTGCACGAGCTGTCACAATGTCGAATTGGGCACGGAAATTCTTGTCTTGGGCAAAGTCTTCTGCGCGTCCATGGTAGAAATGAACCCCTTCTAAATCAAGCTCCTCAGCCAGAAGCTGAAGGAAGTTAATGCGCTTGTTGAGTGAATCAATGATGGTCACATCTAGCTGAGGGTAGAGAATCTTCATAGGGAGACTTGGGAATCCTGCACCAGCGCCAATATCAAGTAACTTAATTTCTTGGTTTTCTATCAACCCTTGTAGGATAGGAGCGATGGAATCATAAAAGTGCTTAAGATAAACCTCTTCTTTTTCAGTAATGGCAGTTAGATTGATTTTTTGGTTCCACTCGACTAAGAGTTCGAAATAGCGCTCAAATTGTGTTTTTTGCTGGTTAGTAAGATTAATATTCTGTTCAGCAAGTAGTGAGTAAAAAGTTTCTGGTTTCATAGTTATATCCTTCTTGTATATCATCTTATTTTACCACAAAAACATGGAAATTTGATATACTGGTACTAATCTTAAATGAGAAAGGAATCCTACTATGTCTTGGATTATTCTTGGAATTTCTACTCTTATTGTTCTCTTTGTGATTGTTAGTTATAACAGCCTAGTCAGAGGGCGTATGCAAACCAAGGAAGCTTGGAGCCAGATTGATGTTCAGTTGAAGCGTCGAAATGATCTCTTACCAAACTTAATTGAAACAGTAAAAGGTTACGCTAAATACGAAAATTCTACTCTTGAAAAGGTGACTGAACTCCGTAGACAAGTAGCTGTAGCAACTACACCTGCAGAAGCCATGAAAGCTAGTGATGCACTGACTCGTCAGATATCTGGTATCTTTGCGATTGCAGAGAACTATCCTGACTTGAAGGCTAGTGGCAACTTTGCTCACTTACAAGAAGAACTGACTAACACAGAAAACAAAATATCATATTCTCGCCAACTTTATAACAGTGTAGTTAGCAACTACAATGTTAAATTAGAAACTTTCCCAAGTAATCTGGTTGCGGCTATCTTTGGCTTCAAGGCAGCGGATTTCCTTCAAACTCCAGAAGAAGAAAAGGCTGTTCCTAGAGTTGATTTTAGTGGTTTAGGTGACTAAGATGCTGTACAAACAAATCGCTAGTAATAAACGTAAAACTTGGGTTTTATTAATTGTTTTCTTTCTTTTGTTAGCTATTGTAGGTTATGCAGTTGGATATCTTTTCATGAACTCAGGTATCTGGGGCGTGACCGTAGCCATGATTATCGGTTTCATCTATGCCTTGACCATGATTTTTCAATCTACAGAGATTGTCATGAGTATGAATGGTGCGCGTGAAGTTGATAGGAATGAAGAACCTGTTCTCTATCATGTTGTTGAGGATATGGCTATGGTGGCGCAAATTCCTATGCCACGAGTTTATGTAATTGATGACCCGGGTTTGAATGCTTTCGCCACAGGTTCGAATCATCAAAATGCTGCTGTTGCAGCGACATCAGGACTTCTAGAGATCATGAATCGTGAGGAGTTAGAAGCGGTAATCGGGCATGAAGTTAGTCATATACGCAACTTGGATATTCGAATCTCTACGATTGCTGTTGCTCTTGCCAGTGCTATTACCCTTTTATCGAGTATGGCTGGTCGTATGATGTGGTGGGGTGGGGCATCACGTAGTAGAAGAAATAGTGACCGTGACAGTGGAGGGTTTGAAGTGATTAAGTTAGTTATTTCTCTCCTAGCCATAGTTCTGGCACCTCTTGCAGCAACTTTAGTGCAATTAGCTATTTCTCGCCAACGAGAATTTCTAGCAGATGCTTCAAGCGTAGAATTAACTCGTAATCCTCAAGGGATGATCAATGCCCTCCTTAAGCTAGAAAATAGTCAACCAATGACTCATCATGTGGATGATGCTAGTAGTGCACTTTATATTAACGATCCTCAAAAACCAGGTTTCTTGAAAAAACTATTTTATACGCATCCACCTATTTCAGAACGGATTGAGCGTTTGAAACATATGTAAAAAACATCCAGAGGTTTTCTCTGGATGTTTTATTTCCAAAAGTTAAAGGTCTTGTAAATCAACTACTTCTAAACCATGCTCTGTCAGACTATAGATACTCGTACAAACTTCTTTTAAGAAACGTCGATCATGCGAAACAGTGACAAGACCACCAGAATAATTGGCAAAGAGTTTTCTTATTTCTGGTTGAGAAGTTGGAGAAAAATTTCGTGTGGGTTCATCCAGAAGGAGAAAGTTTGGTTTTCGTAGAACTAAATTCAAAAGAAGGAGTTTACCCTGTTGACCTCCAGATAAGGAGTGGATTTGGTGGTGCATCTCTGGATAGCTGAAATTAAGACTGGCTAAGTGAGATTGGATTTTCTGTATTTCCTCCTTGTGTCCAGTTTGGCTGAGAAATTCTACTGGGGATAGATCCAATTGCAATGTTTCTTGGTAATCTTGTGGCATAAAACCAAGCGAAATCTCTCTTTTGCTGCTTAGTAGTTGATGTAACTTTGCTAAAAGAGTGGATTTGCCAACGCCATTGGGACCGATAATGCCTATTTTATCTTGACCACGGACAGTTAATTGTAGCCCTTGAGACAGAATTCGTTGGCCAATGGATAAAGTCTCATTTTCTAGTCGAACTAAGACTTTTGAAGCCGCTAATGGCTCTATATCTGAAAAGAAAAGTTGGATTTGTTCCTCTTCAAGTGGTTTTTGAGTCATGGACTGAGCTGCTTTTTCGTAGCGTTTTTCTTGAGAAAGAACATTTTTCATCTTTTTAGCTAATAGTCGCCCAGCAACATCATTTTTAGTATTTCGCAAGGCAGTTTCGACATTTTGCTTGACTCGACGATGCTTTTCCATGGTTTTTTCATAGACTCGTTGGTCATTGGCAGCTTGCTGGCTTTGTCTGGTAAAATTAGCCTTTCTCTGGTCACTATAGCTATCGTAGTCTAAATGCTCTACTAGCGTTTCCGCTTCTTTCCGGTGCTTTATCAGTCGCAAGTGGATAATGGTGTCTGCTGTTTGAGAGAGAAAATCTTCATCATGAGAAATGAAAATAACGGTTTGCCTCATCTTTTGAATCTGTTTTTTTAGCCAATCAACCATCTCTATATCCAGGTCATTTGAAGGTTCATCTAAAAATAAAATCTCAAAGGGTTTGGCAAATTCATGGATGAGCTGAATTTTCAAAGCTTCGCCCCCCGAGAGGCTACCAATTTCTTGGTCGCTTGCAAAACGACTGCTGTCAAAATGTAATTCATCAGACAAGCGATAGAGAATGCTGTAGTCTAAATCAGCAGAATCTAAAAAGAAGTAGTCATGTAGAGTTTTCTTTTTCAGATCCTCAGGTAGTTTTTGAGGAATGTAAGTCAGTGATTGAAGGTCAGATTGGATTTCTCCCCTGATAGAGAAATCAGCTAATTTTTCTCCCATTAAAGTTTTAAGTAAGGTTGATTTTCCATTTCCTTCTTCGCCTATAATAGCGACCTTTTCTCCGTCTTGGATGTTAATGTTTAAATCGGAAACAAGGTCTCTTAAATCTTTGTTTTGTGTAATGGTCAGATGATTGATTTTTATCATATTATTGCCCTTTCTAGAATGTCCATATTGCATAACAAAAAGCTCTACTTTACCTAGTAGAGCTAATCGTCTATGTCAAAAAAACTCTTTAAAAAGGGCTGAAAATCCAGCAGAAAAAGAGCACACAAAAAAGAGACAGAAACAAGATCTACTAAATAAAGGTTCTTTATTTGATAGACTTAGTTGTTCATGTCTCCCTTACCTCCGAATATTGTTGCAATCATCATACTCTTTTTGTGAAAATTTGTCAAGATTAAGCCATAAAATCCTCTATTTTTAAAGACCAAAAACAGGTCCATAGAGTGTCAACGTATGTTTAACGTGATCGTAGTGAAACTTATCATAGTTTCGCCAAGCAGTGCGAGCCTGGTCGTTTAGTTTTAGACTACCAAGTCCAATCAAAAGACTAGTCCGTTGGTAAAAAGTTTCCAGTTCAATTAAGATGGCGTTGTCTACTTTCTCAGCTTTTTTAAGTGCTCTGAGAATTTCGTCTATGTTTTGCTGTAAGCGTAGATCATCTGGCAATCCCTGTTTACAACTTTGTATTGTTTGGTTTAATTGTGAAACGAGTTGATAAGCTTCCGTTAAAAGAGCTTTGTCTTCCATATGAGCGTCCTCCTTTGCTCATGTATTGATGCCTATAGTATAGCACAAAAAATAAATTTGTCATAATGAATATATCAAAAAATACAGAAAGATGTTTTAAAAGTTTAGAGGCTTTACTTGACCCCCTTTCATGGTATAATCAAGGAAGTAAATCTTTATGGAGGAAGTATGAAATTAAATATTCAAGAAGTTCGTAAGCAGCCTGAGGGTTTGTATTTTGAGCAAACTCTAGACTTGTCAGCTGACTTACGTGAGCGTAACCAAGAAATTTTAGATGTCAAAGATATTGTCGCAGTTGGAAAGGTTCAGTATGAAGACCGTATGTTTTTCCTAGATTACCAACTGTCTTATACCATCGTTCTTGCTTCTAGTCGTAGTATGGAACCTGTTGAGTTAGCAGAGTCTTATCCAGTGACAGAAGTCTTTATGGAAGGTGCTACCAATCAACTGGACCAAGAAGTTCTTGATGATGACTTGGTTTTACCTATCGAAAATGGTGAAATCGACCTGGCTGAAAGTGTTTCAGATAATATCTTGCTAAATATTCCAATCAAGGTCTTAACAGCTGAGGAAGAAGCTGGCCAGGGATTTGTTTCTGGAAATGACTGGCAAATTATGTCTGAGGAAGATTATCAAGCTCAACAAGCAGTCAAAAAAGAAGCAAGTAGTCCTTTTGCAGGTTTACAAGGGCTGTTTGATGGAGACGAATAGATGGTTTTATCCAAGAAACGTGCCCGTCATGTCATTGAGGAAATCATAGCTCTTTTTCCAGATGCAAAACCAAGTCTAGATTTTCGCAATCATTTTGAACTCTTAGTTGCAGTTATGTTGTCTGCTCAGACGACAGATGCGGCAGTAAACAAGGCGACACCAGCTCTTTTTGAAGCCTTCCCTACGCCTCAAGCCATGGCAGACGCAAGTGAGAGTGAAATTGCAAAACATATTTCTCGTTTAGGTCTGTATCGAAATAAAGCAAAATTTCTTAAAAAATGTGCGCAACAGTTATTAGAAGATTTTGATGGTCATGTTCCTCAGACTAGAGAAGAATTAGAAAGTTTGGCGGGAGTTGGGCGTAAAACATCTAATGTAGTCATGAGTGTGGGCTTTGGAATTCCAGCTTTTGCGGTAGATACTCATGTGGAGCGCATTTGCAAACACCATGATATTGTTAAAAAATCAGCTACTCCCCTAGAGGTTGAAAAACGTGTCATGGATGTCTTGCCACCAGAAAAGTGGTTGGCGGCGCATCAGGCCATGATTTACTTTGGTCGTGCTATCTGTCATCCGAAAAATCCAGAATGCGAACACTATCCACAATTGTATGATTTTGGTTCATTATAAGGTCAAATATTGAATGTTTTTACTTGCTTTGAACTGGGCTTTGTGATATAGTAAGAACAATAAAATATTCCTTTAAACCTGTCCCGTGAGGCAGGCAAGGAGCTCGATAAAGTAGAAGGGTAAGTCTATGCTGTTTCCAGTATGGCTCGCTTAATGATACATTCTCAAGTCTCCTTGTCTAAGGAGACTTTTCTTTTTGGAGGTTTGTCATGAAGACAAAAGAAGTTGTAGACGAATTAACCGTCAAGCGAGCAATTACGCGTATCACTTATGAAATTATCGAACGCAACAAAGATTTGAACAAAATCATTTTAGCGGGAATTAAAACACGAGGTGTCTTTATCGCCCACCGCATCCAAGAGCGCTTGGAACAATTGGAAAACATCTCTGTTCCCGTTGTTGAATTAGATACCAAACCTTACCGTGACGATGTCAAAAGTGGTGAAGATACTTCCTTGATTTCTGTTGATGTGACAGACCGCGAAGTTATCTTGGTGGATGATGTTCTTTACACAGGTCGTACAATCCGTGCTGCTATCGATAACATTGTCGGACATGGTCGCCCTGCCCGTGTGAGTCTTGCAGTATTAGTTGACCGTGGGCACAGAGAATTGCCAATTCGTCCGGATTACGTTGGGAAAAATATTCCAACTAGTCGTTCTGAAGAAATCATCGTTGAGATGACAGAACTTGATGGCCAAGATAGAGTTTTGATTACTGAAGAAGCTTAAAAGCTAAAGGAGTAGCCATGTCAGAAAATCAACAAGCAATAAAACATGTGGTGTCCATGGAAGATCTCACTGTAGATCAGGTTATAAAATTGATTAAACGAGGGATCGAGTTTAAAAATGGAGCCCAGTTGCCCTACGAAGACCATCCCATTGTTTCCAACCTTTTCTTTGAAAATTCGACAAGAACGCATAAATCCTTCGAAGTTGCAGAGATTAAACTGGGATTGGAACGACTTGACTTTGATGTGAATACAAGCTCGGTAAACAAGGGTGAGACACTCTATGATACAATCCTGACCTTGTCTGCGCTTGGTGTAGATATCTGTGTTATTCGGCACCCAGAGGTTGATTACTACAGGGAATTGATTGCGAGCCCAACCATCACGACTTCAATTATCAACGGAGGCGACGGCTCAGGGCAACATCCTAGTCAGAGTCTGCTTGATTTGATGACAATTTACGAAGAATTTGGCCGTTTTGAGGGGCTCAAGGTTGCCATTGCTGGTGACTTGGACCATTCACGCGTTGCCAAGTCCAATATGCAGATTTTGAAACGTTTAGGTGCTAAACTTTACTTTGCAGGACCTGAGGAATGGAGAAGTCAAGAGTTTGCAGACTATGGTCAGTTTGTAACTATTGACGAGATTGTTGACCAGGTGGATGTTCTGATGTTGCTTCGAGTTCAACATGAACGCCACGAAAGTGGAGCAGTCTTCTCAAAAGAAGAGTATCACGCTCAACATGGCTTGAACCAAGAACGCTATAATCGCTTAAAAGAAGAAGCAATCATTATGCATCCGGCTCCTGTGAATCGGGATGTGGAAATTGCCGATCATCTTGTTGAAGCACCAAAATCACGCATTGTCCAACAAATGACCAATGGAGTATTTGTTCGAATGGCAATCTTAGAATCCGTATTGGCAAGTAGAAAAGCCAAATAAGACACAAAACGTTAAAAGACGCCAGTGAGCGTCCACGAGAGGTGAAAATATGACAAAACGACTTCTAGTTTTAGAAGATGGCACAGTTTTTGAAGGTAAGGCCTTCGGTGCAGATATTGATGTAACAGGGGAAATAGTCTTTAACACTGGAATGACAGGATATCAAGAATCCATTACAGACCAATCTTATAATGGACAAATCTTGACCTTCACATATCCACTAGTAGGGAATTATGGAGTTAACCGTGACGACTACGAGTCTATCAGTCCTACTTGTAAGGGAGTTGTGGTTTTCGAAGAGGCTCGTAGAGCCAGCAACTGGCGTAACCAAATGACGCTGGATGAATTCTTGAAGGCTAAGAAAATTCCTGGAATTTCAGGCATTGACACTCGAGCTCTTACAAAGATTATTCGTAAACATGGTACCATGAGAGCGACTCTAACACATGCTGGCGATAGTATGGATCACATTGCAGATCAACTTCAAGCAACTGTTTTACCGACTGATAATATCAGACAAGTTTCTACAAAGACTGCTTATCCGGCTCCAGGAATTGGCTTGAGCGTTGTTTTAGTAGACTTCGGCCTTAAACACTCTATTTTACGAGAGCTATCTAAACGTGATTGTAACGTGACTGTAGTTCCATACACAACTACGGCTGAGGAAATCTTGCATTTAAACCCTGACGGAGTTATGTTGTCAAATGGTCCGGGGAATCCAGAAGATGTACCAGAAGCTCTTGAGATGATCCGTGGTATTCTCGGGAAAATTCCAATCTTTGGTATCTGTATGGGTCACCAGCTCTTTGCGATGGCAAATGGTGCTAAGACCTATAAAATGAAGTTTGGTCACCGTGGCTTTAACCATGCTGTTCGTGAAATTGCAACTGGGCGCGTGGATTTCACTAGTCAAAATCATGGTTACGCAGTTAGCCGTGAGGATTTACCAGAGCACTTAATCATCACCCACGAAGAAATCAATGACAAGTCAGTTGAAGGGGTACGTCACAGATATCTACCAGGTTTCTCTGTGCAATTCCACCCAGATGCTGCACCAGGTCCGCACGATGCAAGTTATCTATTTGATGAATTCATTGAAATGATGGAAGCATTCAAACAAACAAATTAATGACGAGTGAGAAATCGTCGGAGAATTTATTTAATGTCGCTCTGTGAGGCGACGAATAGAAAGGAGAAGGGTGGTCCGTATTTGCTGAACTGAATACGGGCTACGGACGGTGCTAAAAAGATAGTTATTTCTAGAACTAGCAGTTCTTCGTCATAACTCCTATTTTAGCTTTGTCCGCTTGACGCCCTTAATATCTTATAAATGCCTAAACGTACTGATATTCAAAAAATTATGGTGATTGGTTCTGGTCCGATTATTATTGGTCAGGCTGCTGAGTTTGACTATGCTGGAACCCAGGCCTGCTTGTCTTTGAAAGAAGAAGGGTATGAGGTTGTCTTGGTTAACTCAAATCCTGCAACCATCATGACAGATAAAGAGATTGCAGATAAGGTCTACATCGAACCGATTACACTTGAGTTTGTGACTCGTATTCTCCGTAAGGAACGTCCAGATGCTTTGCTCCCAACTCTTGGAGGTCAAACGGGGCTTAATATGGCCATGGAATTGTCAAAAAATGGTATCTTGGATGAGCTTGGAGTAGAACTTCTTGGTACCAAATTGTCTGCCATCGACCAAGCAGAGGACCGCGATCTCTTTAAACAATTGATGGAAGAACTCAAGCAACCAATTCCAGAATCAGAAATTGTCAACACGGTAGAGGAAGCGGTTGCCTTTGCAGCAACTATTGGATACCCAGTTATCGTCCGTCCTGCCTTCACTCTTGGTGGTACCGGTGGTGGTATGTGTGCCAACGAGGAAGAATTGCGTGAAATCGCTGAAAATGGTTTGAAGTTGTCACCTGTTACCCAATGTTTGATTGAACGTTCTATTGCAGGTTTCAAGGAAATCGAGTACGAAGTGATGCGTGACTCAGCTGACAATGCCCTTGTTGTATGTAACATGGAAAACTTTGACCCAGTTGGGATCCACACAGGGGATTCCATCGTATTTGCTCCAGCGCAAACCATGTCAGACTATGAAAACCAAATGCTTCGTGATGCCAGCTTGAGCATTATCCGCGCTCTCAAGATTGAAGGTGGATGTAACGTTCAGTTAGCTCTGGATCCGCACAGTTTTAAGTATTATGTCATCGAAGTAAATCCTCGTGTATCTCGTTCTTCAGCTCTTGCCTCTAAGGCAACAGGTTATCCAATTGCTAAATTGGCTGCCAAGATTGCGGTAGGGTTGACCTTGGATGAAGTTATTAACCCAGTTACAGGTTCAACCTATGCCATGTTTGAACCAGCCCTTGACTATGTGGTGGCTAAAATTCCACGTTTCCCATTTGACAAGTTTGAAAAAGGGGAACGTCGTCTTGGTACCCAGATGAAGGCAACTGGAGAAGTTATGGCCATCGGTCGGAACATCGAGGAATCTCTCCTTAAAGCTTGTCGCTCTCTAGAAATTGGTGTCCATCACAATGAAATGCCAGAGCTTGCAGATGTTTCAGATGATGCCTTGATTGAAAAAGTTGTCAAGGCTCAAGATGACCGTCTCTTCTACGTATCAGAAGCTATTCGTCGTGGTTATACACCAGAAGAGATTGCTGACTTGACTAAGATTGATATCTTCTACCTTGATAAACTCTTGCATATCTTTGAGATTGAGCAAGAATTGGGCGCACATCCTCAGGATGTCGATGTCTTGAAAACAGCAAAACTCAATGGTTTCTCAGATCGTAAAATCGCAGAACTTTGGGGAAATACAGCTGATCAAGTTCGCCAACTTCGTTTAGAAAACAAGATTGTCCCAGTTTACAAGATGGTAGATACTTGTGCCGCAGAATTTGAATCAGAAACTCCGTACTTCTACTCAACATATGGATGGGAAAATGAGTCTATCAAGTCTGATAAGGAATCTGTACTTGTCCTAGGTTCTGGTCCAATCCGTATCGGTCAAGGGGTAGAGTTTGACTACGCAACTGTTCACTCTGTTAAAGCTATCCAGGCTGCTGGCTACGAAGCCATCATTATGAACTCAAACCCAGAGACAGTTTCAACAGACTTCTCTGTATCTGATAAACTCTACTTTGAGCCATTGACTTTCGAAGATGTGATGAATGTCATCGATTTGGAGCAACCAAAAGGTGTTATTGTTCAGTTCGGTGGTCAAACAGCTATCAACCTAGCTGAGCCATTAGCAAAAGCTGGTGTGACTATCCTTGGTACTCAAGTTGCGGACTTGGACCGTGCGGAAGACCGTGACCTCTTCGAACAAGCCCTCAAAGACTTGGATATTCCACAACCTCCTGGACAAACAGCAACCAATGAAGAAGAAGCAGTACTTGCTGCACGTAAAATTGGTTTCCCAGTTCTCGTTCGCCCTTCATATGTCTTGGGGGGACGTGCTATGGAAATCGTTGAGAATGAAGATGATCTCCGTTCTTACATGCGTACTGCGGTTAAGGCAAGTCCAGACCACCCTGTTCTTGTTGACTCTTATATCGTCGGACAAGAGTGTGAAGTCGATGCCATTTCAGACGGAGAAAATGTCCTCATCCCTGGTATCATGGAGCATATCGAACGCGCTGGTGTCCACTCAGGTGACTCCATGGCTGTTTATCCTCCTCAAACCTTGTCGCAAAAAGTGCAAGAAACGATTGCAGACTACACAAAACGCCTTGCAATCGGCCTCAACTGTCTTGGGATGATGAACATTCAGTTTGTTATAAAGGATGAGAAAGTATACGTCATTGAAGTAAACCCTCGTGCCAGTCGTACTGTTCCATTCCTTTCTAAAGTAACCAATATCCCAATGGCTCAGGTAGCGACTAAGTTGATACTTGGTCAAAGTCTTGAAGAGCTTGGTTATCAGGATGGACTTTACCCAGAAAGTAGTCGCGTTCATATCAAGGCACCAGTATTCTCCTTTACCAAGCTAGCTAAGGTAGACAGCCTGCTTGGACCTGAAATGAAGTCAACAGGGGAAGTCATGGGTTCTGATACCACTCTTGAAAAAGCTCTCTACAAGGCCTTTGAAGCTTCTTATCTTCACTTACCAACCTTTGGTAATGTTGTCTTCACTATCGCAGATGATGCAAAAGAAGAAGCACTAGATTTGGCTCGTCGTTTCCAAAATATTGGCTACGGAATCCTTGCTACTGAAGGAACAGCAGAGTTCTTTGCAAGTCATGGATTGCAGGCTCAACTCGTTGGAAAGATTGGTGATGATGAACACGATATTCCAAGCTACGTCCGCAAAGGAAAAATTCAAGCTATCATCAACACAGTTGGTACCAAACGGACAGCTGATGAAGATGGTGAACAAATCAGACGTTCAGCAATTGAACATGGAGTTCCTCTCTTTACAGCTCTGGATACAGCAGATGCAATGTTAAAAGTACTAGAAAGCAGAAGTTTTGTTACAGAAGCGATTTAATAAAAAGATTCTCATTTGAGAATCTTTTTTTATGAAAGCGTTGCTATCATTTTTCACAAATAATTAAATGCAAAAGCTGCCCCTAAGTAAATATATAAAAATAGTATAATTTAAAATTAATTGATTTTAAAAGATAGACATAATATAGGGTGGTGTACATTTACATATAAGTATATATAATAAATCGCAAGGTGTTAAAAAGGCCTAAAATATAATAAAGTAAACGATTTCAGGAACACATAATTATTTGAAGTTAGGTCAGACTTATGGTATGATATAAGGGCTAAAGTTAGAGAAAAATATTGTATTCTAGATTCAAATATGGTATAATTTTTCTGCTAATAGTAAAATAATATAAAAGGAGAACTTATCAAAATGATAAGAAAGGAACAACAACGTTTTTCTTTGAGGAAATATAAGGTAGGTGTTGCATCCGTATTTTTGGGAACAACTCTTAGTTTTATGTTAGCAAATGGAGGTGCGGTAAAAGCTTCTGAACTTCCTACACAACCAAGTTCTGAAGAAAAAACAGAGTTGGTGAAAAAGGATAGTAGCGAGGGTTCCTCTAAAAAGGAACAGAATGTTGTAGAAAATATTGCAACAACTGAGCTTGCTGAAGGAAACAAAGCAGAAGAAGCTACACCAGCAGTAACTGAATCAAAACCAGCTACAGAAGTAACTTCCAAAGTTGAAGAGCCTGCTAAACCAGAAGTTGCTGAAGGAGAAGCTAATAAAGCAGAAAATACTGAAGAATCAAAACCAGCAGCAACTGAATCAAAACCAGCTACAGATGAGTCAAATAAACCTAAAGTTCGTAACCGTCGTGCGACTACGGAAGATGCAGTTTCTGGAGATCACAACACTAAACCAGTCAGTGTTAGTACTTATTTAAAAGACGGTGAGACTGTTGATCCATCTATCACTAATCCTAACGGGGCTACTGTTAAATCACAAGATGTACCAGCTGGTTATTCCAGAAAAGAAGGTGACTACTATACATATAGTATTGTAGACCTAACTGAGTTTAACAAGCGTTACAATACTAACTATTATTCACGTTCTTACAAGAAGTTTGACGATTCTACTGAAACTACTGTTGAATTAATTGATAAAAATACCGGTGCAGTGGTTGAAACAAAAACAATTTCAGCGACAAGTGGTGTTCAAAAATTTGCTACGACTGCAACTGCATCTAATGGCGAGTTAACGTATCAAGTAGATTTCGATAAAGGGACACCTACTAGTAAGGCTGAAATAGCTCAACCATTCTTACAATACGGATTTGAAGTTGGTGCTGCTATCCAAGCTTTGGTAGCTCCAGGACATATCCTTACTACTGAAGAACAAAAATTATACGATGCTGTTTATGCTGCAAGAACTTCTACAGATATTATAAATGTTGTAGAACCAGCTTATAATGGTCGTACAATTACTGATACAAATAGTAAAATTCCTAGCTTTGTTGAAAAGACAACCTACTATAGAGTAGTAGATAAAAATAATGCTACATTTAACGCTAATAAAACAGATAAAACTGTTCAAGACTACGTGCCAAATGGTAATGAAGTAGATTTAGCTAAGTACACAACTAAAGCTATGGAAGGACAAAACTTCACAGCGTCTGGCGAGCGTCAATTTGATGGCTACAAATTGTATCAAACGGCAGATCCAGATACTACAACTGGCTATGTAACTCGTCCATACAAAGTTGGTACTAAATTTATTGACGCTGAGCGTGCAGGAATCAAGCGTATCAAAGAAATCGTAGGGGAAGACGGATCTGTAGTTGTTCGTGTTTATCTTCTTGATCCAAAACAACAAAGCAAACGTTCAGATGGTTCACTAAGTACTGACGGTTACATGTTGCTTGCAGAAACCAAACCGATTAAACCAGGAAAAGCAAATACCGAAGATTTGGTAGTTAAGAAGTCTCCACTTTATACTATTCCTTTCACAGATAGTAAAGGTGTAAACTATCCAAACGGTAAAGAAATTCCATTCGACTTCCAAAATGCAGCTGGCTATACGCCTAAGAAAACGGTATTTGTACCATTCTTAGGGGACAATATTGGACACCTTTCTCCAAATGTACAGTTGGAAAGAGGAAATTTCGGTATTGGTACAAACGTTGACTTGCTCAACTCATTGACACCATACAAGCAACCAATTTATTACTATGTCAAACGCGAACCAGCAAAAGTTACACCAGAATTCGAAAAAGAGCTTGCTGGACGTGTATTAACAGATGGAGAATTCAGCTTCAAGTTAACAGAAGAAAAGAGTACTCCAGATAAACATGAAGAAACTGTTACAAACAAAAATGGCAAGGTTACATTTAGTGAATTATCTTTTAGCAATCCTGGTACCTATAAATATAAGATTACAGAGTTAAAAGGTTCTGATGCAAACGTTGACTACGATGCGATGACAGTTACAATGACAGTTACGGTAACTGAAAAAAATGCATTGGGTGATCTCGAAGCTACCGTTAAGTATAGTTCTGAAGGTGGATTTAGTGCAGATGCTAATGATAAAATCTTTAACAACTATGTAGTTTCACCAGTAGTTACTAAGTTTGATTTTACGAAGAAACTCGCAGGTCGTAAACTTAAGGAAGGTGAATTTAGCTTCGTCCTTAAGAATGCAGCAGGTGAAGAAGTTGAAACTGTTAAGAATAAAGAAGACGGAACTGTTACGTTCTCAGAATTATCATTCGATAATACAAAAGTTGGTACCCATACTTATACAGTAGAAGAGGTTATCCCGGCTACTAAAGAATTAGGAATGACTTATGACACCATGAAAGCAACGCTTACTGTGGAAGTTGCAAAAAATGGACATACCCTAACAACAGTAACAAATGTCAGCTCAGCTGGTGGTGTGGACGATAATGGAGCATCAACAGATGGTACTGAAGATAAAGTATTCAACAACAAGATTACTCCTCCAGAAACACCTGTATTCCAACCAGAAAAATTTGTACTGAATAAAGAAAAGTATGACATCACTGGTACAAAATTAGTCGATGATGACAACGAATTGACTAATGAGTATACAGAAACCAATGCTAATCCGTATGCTGATAAAACTACTAATAACGAAGCAGAAAATATCAATACTAAGACAGTTGAACGTGGCGATAAATTAGTTTACCAAGTATGGTTGGATACTAAAAACTTCTCAGATAAGAACAATATCCAATCTGTTGGAATCTCTGATACTTATGATGCTGAAAAAGTAACAGTTAATGCTACTGATATTAAAGCATATGACAGTGTAACCGGCCAAGATGTAACTGCTAAGTTTGATATTAAAGTTGAAAATGGCGTTATTACAGCAACTTCTAAGGCTTCTATGAACAAGTCTTTAGGTGATGTGGATAATACTCAAGTTATAGACACAACTAAATTTGAATTTGGTCGCTACTATAAATTCGATATCCCAGCCACTGTTAAAGACACAGTTAAGGCAGGGGCTGATATTGAAAATAAAGCCAACCAAATCGTTCACGTCTACAATCCAGTAAGCAAATCAGTAGAAACACCTGAAAAACCAACTCAAAAACGTGTAAATACTGTACCAATTACAGTTGATCTCAAGTTTACTAAGAAGTTGGAAGGCCGTACTCTTGCTGCTGGTGAATTTAGCTTTGTTCTTAAGAAAGACAATGTTGCAGTTGAAACTGTTAAGAATGATGCAGAAGGTAAGATTACCTTTAAGAAACTTAAGTTTGGTAAAGATGATCTTGGCAAGACCTACACTTATACTGTTTCAGAAGTTGCAGGTACTGATACAACAGTAACTTACGACGACATGGTTGCAACAGTTACAGTGAAGGTAGCCCATGATGGTACTGCTAAGGCAATTGTAGCAACTGTTACTGACGCTCCAGATAAAGAGTTCAATAATACTGTAACTCCACCGGAAGAACCTAAGTTCCAACCAGAGAAATACGTTGTGTCTAAAGAGAAATACGATATCACAGGCGACAAGCTTCTTGATGATGACAAAGAGTTGGCAGATAAGTACGCAGATACCAATGTGAACCCATATGCGGACAATACCATCAATAATGATGTGGAAAACTTGAATACTAAGACAGTTGAACGTGGCGCTAAATTGGTTTACCAAGTATGGTTGGATACTACTAAGTTTGACGCAGCTAACAAGGACAACATCCAATCAGTAGGAATTTCAGATGACTACGATGAAACTAAGTTAGAACTTGATTCTACTAAGATCAAAGCTTATGACTCAGTAACAGGCGCAGAAGTAACTGATAAATTCGATATAACTGTGAACAACGGTGTGATTACTGCGACACTTAAAGCTGGCTTCACGAAGTCACTTGGCGATGCAGAAAACACTCAAGTGATCGATACAACTAAGTTCGCCTTCGGACGTTACTACAAGTTCGACATCCCAACAACAGTGAAAGCTGATGTTCCTGGCGGAGTAGATATCGAAAATACTGCGGCTCAAGTAGTCAACTACTACAACCCAACAACTAAGAAAGTTGAAAAACCTGAAAAACCAACTGAAAAACGTGTAAACAACGTACCAATTCAAATTGAACTTGACTTCAAGAAAGCTCTTGCAGGTCGTCAATTGAAAGCCAACGAGTTTACTTTCCAATTGTTAGACGATGATGAATTCAACGTTCTTGAAACAGCAACCAATGATAAGGATGGTAAGGTTAAATTCACTAGCCTTAAGTACACAAACAATGATATCGGTGTTTACCGTTACAAAGTAGTAGAAGTTGCTGGTACAGACTCAACCGTTACATATGACAATATGAAAGCTGTTGTAACAGTCACTGTTTCTCATGATGGTAAGGCTAAAGCTTTAGTTGCTAAGGTCGGAGATATTGCCGATAAAGAGTTTAACAACACTGTGACTCCTCCAGAAGAACCTAAGTTCCAACCAGAGAAATACGTTGTAACTAAAGAGAAATACGACATCACAGGTGACAAGCTTCTTGATGATGACAAAGAATTGTCAGACAAGTATACAGACACCAATGCCAACCCATATGCAGATAAGACTGACAACAACGAAGCAGAGAACTTGAATACTAAGACTGTTAAACGTGGCGCTAAATTGGTTTACCAAGTATGGCTTGATACAACTAAGTTCGACGCTAACAACAAGGATAACATCCAATCAGTAAGTATTTCTGATGACTTCGACGAAACTAAGGTTGATGTAGACGCTTCAGCTATCAAGGCTTACGATTCAGTAACTGGTGCAGATGTGACTAACAAGTTCGACATTAAGGTTGAAAATGGTGTTATGACCGCAACTCTTAAAGCCGGCTTCACTAAGTCACTTGGAGACGCAGACGATACACAAGTGATCGACACAACTAAATTCGAGTTTGGTCGCTACTATAAATTCGATATCCCAGCCACTGTTAAAGCAGACGTTGAAGGTGGAGTAGACATCGAAAATACAGCAGCGCAAATTGTAAACTACTACAACCCAACTACGAAGAAAGTTGAGAAACCAGAAAAACCAACTGAAAAACGTGTCAACTCAGTTCCAATTGAAGTCGAATTCAACTTCACTAAGAAACTCGAAGGCCGTGAGTTGAAAGCTGGTGAGTTCAGCTTCGTATTGAAAGACTCTAAAGGTACTGAAATCGAAACAGTTCAGAACGATAAAGATGGTAAGGTGAAATTCGCTAAACTTGAATTCACTAAAGCCCAAGTTGGAACTCATAAGTACACTGTAGAAGAAGTTAAAGGATCTGATGCGACAGTCACTTACGACTCTATGAAGGCTGAAATCACAGTAGAAGTTAAATACGATGGTACAGCTAAAGCACTTGTGAAGACACTAACTGACGCTCCAGATAAAGAGTTCAATAACACTGTGACTCCACCAGAAACTCCTGAGTTTAACCCAGAAAAATATATTCTTAACGAAGAGAAATTTGACATTACTGGAACTAAACTTCTGGATGATGATAAAGAGTTGACTGATAAAGTAGCTGATACCAACAAAGATCCATATGCGGACAAAGTTGATAATAATGAAGCGCAAAATATCAATACTCAAACACTCCATAAAGGTGATAAGGTAGTTTACCAAGTATGGTTGGATACAACTAAATTTACAGAAGCTCACAATATTCAATCTGTTGGAATTACAGATAAATATGACAGTGAAAACTTGGATGTTAATGTAGCTGATATTAAAGCTTACGATTCAGTAACTGGTGAAGATGTAACCGCTAAGTTTGATATCTCAATTGTGGATGGTGTCATTACTGCTACATCTAAGGCTGAATTGACTAAGTCTCTTGGAGATGCAGAAAATACTCAAGTAATAGACACTGCTAAATTAGCATTTGGACGTTACTACAAGTTTGATATTCCAGCACGTATCAAGGGAACTGCTAAAGAAGGTGTAGATATTGAAAATACAGCTTCTCAAATTGTTCACCAATATGATCCAACTAAGAAATCAGTTGAAAAACCAGAAAAACCAACTGAAAAACGTGTTGTTAATATTCCAGTGAAAGTTGAATTCAACTTCACGAAGAAATTAGAAGGTCGTGCGTTGAAAGCTGGTGAATTCAGCTTCGTATTGAAAGACAAAGATGGTAACGTGATTGAAACCGTAAGCAATGATGCTGAAGGTAAGATCAAGTTCTCAGCTCTTGAATTCAAACGTGGTCAAGAAGGTACTTATATTTATCATGTAGAAGAAGTGAAAGGTAAAGAGGCTGGAGTTGAGTACGATAAGATGGTTGCTACAGTTGGAGTTGCTGTGACGAAGGACGGTAAAGTATTAACTCTTACTTCACAAATGCCTGAAGATACTGAGTTTAACAACAAGGTAACACCGCCAACACCGCCAACACCGCCAACGCCGCCAACACCGCCAACACCGCCAACACCGCCAACGCCGCCAACACCGCCAACACCGCCAACACCGCCAACACCGCCAACACCACCAACACCGCCAACACCACCAACACCGCCAACACCGCCAACACCATCAACACCACCAACGCCGCCAACACCGCCAACACCGCCAACACCGCCAACACCGCCAACACCGCCAACACCGCCAACACCACCAACACCGCCAACACCGCCAACACCACCAACACCGCCAACACCACCAACGCCGCCAACACCGCCAACACCGCCAACACCGGTAACACCGCCAACATCAGAAAAACCTAAAGGTCCTGAGTTGCCAAATACTGGTGAACAATCTAAATCTGGAGTTGTTGCACTTGGTGCTGCGCTTGGTCTCGTAGGTCTAGGTTTGGTTGCAAAACCAAAAAGACGTGAAGACTAAGATTGAGATGACATCAATATTTTGATGTTGAAATAACAATTTTAGCTTTAAAATGAAGAGGCTTTGCTCGTAAGAGCAAGGCCTCTTTGTTATTTTCTTATAAAAAAACCCGAGGACTTATTCCTTGGGCTTTTAAAATTATAGTAGTTTAATCTTGTTTCTTTTTATAACCGACAAGACCTGCAAATCCAGTGAGAAAAGCAAATCCAAGATATGCTAATTGGGAATTTTGCTCTCCTGTTGTAGGTAGCTGACTACCAGGTTTAATCAAAGTTTTTTCTGATTGTATTGACTCTTTTTGGCGTTCAGAACCTTGAACTTGAGTTTGAGGTTGAACTTGAGTTTGAGGTTGAACTTGAGGCTGAGGATTAGGATTAGGATTAGGATTAGGATTAGGATTAGGTTTAGGATTAGGTTTAGGATTAGGATTAGGTTGAGGTTGAGGATTAGGTTTAGGATTAGGTTTAGGATTAGGCTGAGTTTGAGGCTGAGGCTGAGGTTGAGGTTGAGGCTGAGGCTGAGGTTTAGGCTGAGGTTGAGGTTGAGGTTTAGGCTGAGGTTGAGGTTGAGGTTTAGGCTGAGGTTGAGGTTGAGGTTTAGGCTGAGGTTGAGGTTGAGGTTTAGGCTGAGGTTGAGGTTGAGGTTTAGGCTGAGGTTGAGGTTGAGGTTTAGGCTGAGGTTGAGGTTGAGGTTTAGGATTAGGTTTAGGATTAGGTTTAGGCTGAGGTTGAGGTTGAGGAGTTGGTAATTCTTTGACTTTGTATTCAAAAATCAGATCTGTAGTTCCTACTCCGACTTGGCCTGATTGTTGTGCACTGCTAATACGTTCGTATCTTTGACCATTATAAGAAATTTCGTCCGGTGCAACAGCAATGTAGGCAGAACCGTTATCTGCATTTGAAGCAATAACAATAGCTGGTTGCAATTCAGTTGTGGTGTTTTGAAGGACAAATCGTGCTATTACATTTCCTGAAGCAAGTTTGTAGTCATAAATTACTGTTTTATTTCCCTTAGATACTGTTCCTGAAACATCAGCAGAACCCTCACGATGACTAACTAAATTATAGACTAGACCGTCTTTTGTAATTACTTTTGGTGCATCTGTAGTATAGTTCGTACCAAAGTCTGCGTTTTCAGAAACTGTTTGAGAGTCTTGTAATTCGGTATCACTACCTATAATGAGGAATTGTACCGTCACTGATCCTTGAGAAATTGTATAAGTAATTGATGTATCATTAGTAGCAGAAGTTGCAGTTGGAAGAAGGTATCCCTTTGTTTCATCAAGTGGATCTACAAAGGTTAAGATTTTTCCAGTTGCATCTTTTGGTTCTAACCCTTCAATATATGGTAAAGTTGCAGTTGGCGCTGAAATAGCAGTTGGATTAGAAGAATCATTTAAATATGGAATCTCTTTAATAGCATTTGATGGTTCTTTTCCTGATGCATAACTAATTGTATAAACACCGACTGGTCGGTAGACAACAATATCAGAAATGTCATCAGATTCAGCTAGGATTCCAGTATGACCTCCAGATTTATTAAGATCAGGAGAGATTGTTGCATTTGATTCTTTAGATACGACAACATATCCATTTTTGACTGGATTTTCATAATCTGCGAAAGTAGTACCGTCTTTAGATACCCAATCTTCAAGTGTTGTTTCTCCAGTTACCAAATTGATAGTTCCTTTTCGGCTAAAGCTTAAACTATCTGTTTTTGAAACAATGTCAGTTTCTTGACGATTGTTACCATTCTTATCTTCAGTAACATAGGTGATAGTACGAGTTACTTTTTCTGATAAGTGATTGAGATCACTAATAGATTTTCCATTTGGAGCTTTAGGAGTTGGATAGAGGCTACCATCGGTATCTCCTGGAACAACTTGGCCAACTTGAATTGGTTGTGTTTCAGAAAAATCTACAATTTTTGGTGTAAAGCGAACAATGAATTCCTGTACGCCATCACCATTAATGTTTGAAGCATCCCGGTCAAATTTTGCTGGTCCATTTTTATCGAATTCGTTCTCAACTAGTTTATAACCTTGTTTTAGGTATTTAGCAATCGTATCTTTTGTTGAGTAGTCAATCTTTTCACCGGTATGGCCAACAAAGTCGCTTGAACGTTCAAGTTCCTTGCCATTTTCATCTTGATAAATAACACGGGCAACTTCATTAAGTTTGACATAGAGCATATCCCATACATCCAGGCTAGGAACATCAATTGCAGCCATCCATTGACCAGCCCCGCTATCATAATATACATTAGCAGTAGTTTCGCGAAGTTTAATATTATACTTTCCATCTACTGCATCTGGGGTAGCCCAGTAGATATTCGCATGTTCGGCCTGATCTTTTGAAATTTTACCAAGTGGTACAAAAGCTTGGATGTTAGTCAGTTTCGTAGTGGAATTAACAGCACTATTCCATTTGTTTTCAGTAATTCCAACAAGATTAATTAAATGAGCAATTCGGTCACCAGTTTTAGTTTCTTTTGTGATGGTATAAACGGTACCTGGTTGAACACCGTCTGAATTATCAAGATTAGAACCGATAAAGTTACCATTTACAAGAACATTTGTATTGTCTCCAATACGGCGAGTATCATGTGCTAAAGTTTCGCGTCCACGAAGTAGTTCTTGGTAGGCAACGATAAATTCTTGGTAGTTGAATTCTGCATTAGCAAAATCAGCATTGACTGGTAAGTTTTGATTGAGGTACCATTCAGCCTGAATAACACCAAAACCTTTTTCATCTTGAGATGTATTGAGAGCAGCAGTGGTCATATGATAACCTCCACTTGCTGCAATAATTGCATCTGTTAGTAATTCATTGTCTTTGCTGAGTTTTGCTGCATTTTGTTCACGGTGTGTATAAGCAGCGATAATTGGAGATTTTCCGTTGTATAAATCTCGCATACGCTCAGTCAAGCGTGTTAAGGCTTGGTAGGTAGAATCATAGGCGATGCTATCTCCCCAAACTTCCGCGTAAGGTGCAGAGACATTGGTTTTTCCTAATCGATCAGCATCTCCAGTAGAGATATCGTTGATCATGAAGTCATAGCCTTCTTTTTTGAGGGCCTCTGTTGCAGCTGCGGCTAGTTTTGGATAGTTTTCACTTAAAGAGAAAGCTTTTCCAGGTTCGTTAACTTTTTCAACCAAGTTAGTCCCCATAGTGTCTCCTTGCCAACCATCGAAGCCGCCTTCTTTCATGGCTTTTAACATCACATTGATGATAAAGTTTTGCCAGTTTGGATCTCCTGGATCTAGAAATTGTTGGATGTCTGTTGCTGTAATATCACCAGTCTTTCCAAAGTTGAAGTGATCTTGCAAGTTGCGTACGATCGCACTTTTTACTTGGTCTGGGATTTTTTCATCAAGAGACACAGCGTAAATCATGTTATAAAGCATAGCTTTAGCACCAGTAGAATGAACATGTGAAACCAACTCTTTTACAGCTTCTGTGTCAATAACTGGTAAGTATGTTTTACGTTTTTCGGGATCTGTTTCATCTTTCGGGATTAAGAATGTAGCCCAATCTTGAGTGAATCGTTCAACATTTGCTGGGAATGGGTTAGCAGGTGTATTATAAACGTCGTAGAAGAAGTAGTTATTGATGTGCATATTGGCCAATTGGTCAATACTATTTTTATATCCTTCCACTTGCTCTTTAGTGATCGAATTGTGATTGTCTTTTGAACCTGCTACAACACCATAACGTGGATATACAGTCCAATCATCTTCGACTGATAGCCCAGCTACTTTGTGAAATTCTTGTTTTCCATCAGCATTCTTTCCAATAATGTCAATGAGATAACCAGAATTTGGAGAGAAAACAGAGTTTGGAATGACAAGTGAATTTCCTGGAGCATTTTTCAACTCATAAATAACTTTGTCTAAATGAGACACTGTCAAATCAGACGAAGTTACGTCAGGATTATTGATTGAGATGCTAACATCCTCGCCACTTTTATATGTGGCTTTGTTAAATGTTACATCGTTTTGGATTTTTGGTGTGTTATAAGTGCTTGTTGCCACTGAAGTACTACGAGTTGTTGGTTCAGTTGCACTTGCAGTTTGAGGCAAAGATGATGTCTCTTCACTTGAAGAAGTCTTTGGGGTTTCCTCACTAGTTGTTGTAGTAGGTTGCTCACTAGTGGTCTCAGTACTAGTGGCTGGTTGACTTGATGTTGTTACGTTTGTTGTTGAAGTTGTAGTAGAAGCAACTTCATCTGCCATAGCAACAGAACTTAACATTAAAGAACCAAAGACCGTAATCATAGATACAAGTACTTTATTTCGCTTACGGAAATAGCCATGACCTTTTTCTTGAGAAAAGTTATTTGAAGATTTCATTATATCCTCCAATCATAATATTTTGTTAATTGAAATTATACGACACATCATAAGAAAATGTCAACAAAAACGTAGTCTTTTTGAAACTGAAATGAAAAACTTTTGAAAATAAAGTGAAAAAAGATTTAAAAAAATAAATAAAAATGCTTGACTTTTAAAATTGTTTATGATATGATGTCTGGGACTTCGAAGAACAAAAATTCTTTTTGCCTGAGAAGGATAAATAAAAAATTTAAAAAGGAGTTTGTCATGTCATCGTTAAAAAATAATAAAACGATTAAGTATGCCTTGAGAAAAACCTCAGTTGCTTTTGGTTCTGTTGCGGTCGCAACAGTGATTGCTGCTGCAGGTATTGCGACTGTATCTGCCGATGAGACTTCGTCAGCGACTACACCTGTTACTTCAACTACAACAGTAGCTGGAGAAGAAACAAAAGAAGTTGCGGTTCCAGAGAAGTTGGAAGAAGCTAAAACTGCTGCAACGAATGAAGGTCTTGAAGTTAAAGAAACTGAAACTAAAAAGCAAGATTCTGAGGAAGCTGCTGCAAAAGATTACGAAAAACAAGTTACAGATATTAATAAAACTGTAGCTGATTACAAAGCTGAAGCTGCAGCAAATCAAGAAGCTTACAAAAAAGAAAAAGCTGAAGTTGATGCTAAAAATGCTGCTGCACAAGCAAACTATGATAAAGAGCTTGCATCTTACAACGAAAAACTTACTGCTTATAAAAAAGAATTGACTGAAAAAACAGCAGAAAAAACAGCAGTAGAAAAAAGCAATGAAGAAGCACGTGTTGCTTATGAAAAAGCACTTGAAGAATATAACACAGCTCTTGCAGCATATAATGCATCTGTAAAAGCAAATCAAGAAGCTACTGAAAGTAATAAATTAGCTCAAGCAGATTATGAAGCTAAATTAGCCGAATACAAAACTAAAAAAGCTGTTTATGATGAAGCGCAAGCTGCTTACTTGATTGAGCTCGAAATTTACAACAAGAAAAAAGCACAATACGATGATGCTAAAGATGCCTTCAATAAGATGGTTGCAGAGCGTGGTGGAAATCCTGAAAAATACAAACAAGATTTGACATTCCTCTCTGAAGAACTTGCTGATGGTGAAACAACTAAAATCACACACCAAACAACTGGATTAACAACTTACTTGACAAAAGAAGGTCAAGCTCGTATGTACGGTGATGGTAAAGCTACTAAGATGTATGAAACAAAGAATCTTCAAGATTCTGATGTGACAACTACAAACCCATATGCTAACAATGAAATCGAGTGGGGAGTTGTAAAAGTCGGAGACAAATTTGATGTTACATACACAGGACTTACTCAAGCTAAAATTGTAAAAGGTAGCGAAGAAAAACGTATTGCAAAAGTTGTTTATAAATACGAAGTGAAGAGCCTTCCATCATCAGATGGAAAAGGAATCGTTCAAATTTATAACGATCCAGCGGTTACAATGACAATTGGTAGCTCAACTGATACTGAAAACCCAGTTACAGTTGGTGTTGACATTGAGTTTTATGATGAAAATGACCAATTGATTGATTTGTCACAACACAATGCAATCCTTGCCCTTAACTCACTTAACCACTGGAATGGTGCATCTTATGTTGAAAATGACAAACCTCGTCCTCTAGTTGTTGAAGCTAAAGATAGCGAAGGCAATACAGTTCGTGGAACTTGGGATCCATATTCAGATGGAAGTGAACCAAAACTTGATGGTGCAGACGTTGTTGTGAAAAGCGGTAAAGCTGACTTCGGTAGTGCAGAAGTTGATATCAATGCTGATAATCCTTTGAAAATTGTTGCTCAAAAAGCAACATGGGTTGATGATGCCTTCAAAGTAACTGAAGAAACAACAGTTGATGCTACAACAGTGAACGCATCTGGTGGCGGAAATGGTCACTCAGTTGGTACTGAAGATTACACATTTGGTGATAAATCAGACGTTATCGGTTCTTACACTGTAGACGCTACATCAGGTGTTTTGAGATACACACCAAAAATGAAACACCAAGATACTCCTCACGTTGAGTCTGTAAACATTGGTGACAAAGAGTTTATTAAACTTCCAAATTCAAGTGTAGACCAAGATTCATCTACAAAAGAAGTATCTGCTAAAGAACAAAACCAATACATGGCTCAAGGTGCTACATTTAATGCAGACTCTTCAAGTCAAACTAAGGGTTGGGATGATCCTAAGAGCCCTTACCTTTACTATGGTGGTGCTGCTGTTATTTTGAAAGATGGTCATCTTGACTTTACAGCAAAAGGTGCTAACGCAACAGGCGAAGCAACTCTCTATTGGTTCTCTATCAACTCAAACGTTGGCTTCCCTCAAGATCCAGGTGAAGAGCCAGTTAAACCAACAGAACCAACACCTCCAGTTAAACCTGAAAAACCAGAATTGACTGAAGTTCCAACTGTTAAAGAAAAACCAGTTCCACCGACAGAACCAGAATATAAAACTGTACCTGTCTTACCAAGTGAACCGGTTAAACCAGAAGCACCTGAGTTGGTGAAGGATCCTGTTAAGAAAGAAACAGAAAAACCAGTTGTTGAATGGAATAAAAATGTTGTGCTTATCAAGGAAAATGAAAAACCACAACCTAAGCCAGAACCAAAACCAGAGCCTAAGCCAGAACCAAAACCAGAGCCTAAGCCAGAACCAAAACCAGAGCCTAAGCCAGAACCAAAACCAGAGCCTAAGCCAGAACCAAAACCAGAGCCTAAGCCAGAACCAAAACCAGAGCCTAAGCCAGAGCCAAAACCAGAGCCAAAACCAGAGCCAAAACCAGAGCCTAAGCCAGAGCCTAAGCCAGAACCAAAACCAGAGCCTAAGCCAGAACCAAAACCAGAGCCAAAACCAGAGCCTAAGCCAGAACCAAAACCAGAGCCTAAGCCAGAACCAAAACCAGAGCCTAAGCCAGAACCAAAACCAGAGCCAAAACCAGAATCATCTAAGAAATCATTGCCAAATACTGGTTCAGTTGAACAATCATTCATGACTTATTCAGCACTTATTGGTTTAGCTACTGCCGGTTATGCTTTGTCAAGAAAGAAAAAAGAAGACTAATTCATTCTGACAATTTAAAAAGAGAAGACTAGTTTAGTCTTCTTTTTTTACTTAACTTTATCCTATAAAATTTAAAATATTAAACCGTTTACACTTGACAAAAATTGGTCTATACCATATAATGAAATAAAGAAATATGGAGGAACAATTATGAAAGTTATTCAAGTAAAAAATCCTGAAGAAGGTGGAAAAGTAGCTTTTGAAATTTTAAAAGATAAGTTAGCAAACGGTGCTCAAACATTAGGACTTGCGACAGGTAGCAGTCCACTTGAGTTTTATGGAGAAATCGTTAAGAGTGACCTTGATTTTTCAAATCTTACAAGTGTTAACTTGGACGAATATGTAGGTCTTGATGGAGATAACCCACAATCTTATCGTTACTTTATGCAAGAAAATCTATTCAATAAAAAGCCATTCAAAGAAAGCTTTTTACCTCGTGGTGTCAAAGATAATGCAGAGGAAGAAGTAGAACGCTACAACCAAATTCTTGCTGACCATCCAGTTGATTTGCAAATTCTTGGAATTGGTCGAAACGGTCACATTGGCTTTAATGAGCCAGGAACTCCATTTGATAGTCAAACCCACCTTGTAGATCTTGATCAGTCTACAATTGAAGCAAATGCTCGCTTCTTTGATAAGATTGAAGATGTACCAACACAAGCTATCTCAATGGGTATTAAAAATATTCTTGATGCAAAATCTATTCTTCTCTTTGCTTATGGTGAATCTAAGGCAGAAGCTATCGCTGGAACTGTTGAAGGTCCAGTTACTGAAAGTCTTCCAGCAAGTAGTTTGCAAAACCATCCAGATGTAACTATTATTGCGGATGCTGGAGCGCTCAGCCTGCTTGAAAAATAAAAAATACACGAACCACTTGCTCTTTGTAGTGAGTGGTTTTTTACTTCAAATGTTTACTATCCTGCTAAAGTGGTATAATATAGCTATACAGAGGAGGTTCGAACTTTGATTTGTATAATCGGTTTTATTTGTTTTTTACTTTTAATGTTACTGTTTTGTCGTCTCATTCAGCAATCAAAGAACCCTTCAGGTATTCTAGGAAAACGAATGATGAAATTGTGGAATAGAGCCTATTTCCCCATGTTTGTATGGGCAATTCGTCATCTGGATAGGACATTTTACCCTGCAATCTTAGATGTAGGAGTTGGGAACGGCCGTTCAACCATCCTACTGAAAGAAACTTTTCCGCAAAGTACTATAACTGGAATCGATATTTCAGATACCGCAATAGCTCAAGCCAAACAGATAGAGATGACTAATCTAAATTTTGAACGAAGAGACGTTAGGGAGACAGGTTTTTCTGATGAAAGTGTTGATTTAATCACAGCCTTTCAAACTCATTTTCATTGGCAGAATCTAGAGGCTTCTTTTATGGAAATTCGAAGAATACTCAAATCAGACGGGATGCTCTTACTGACTTGTGAATATAACAAGTTATCTTACTTTTTACCAGAGGTTCAAAGTGAAGAAGCATTTAGACGATTCTTGTTATCAGTAGGCTTTGAGCTCGTAACTAGTCAAAGAAAGGGATCGTGGATTCTTTATAAAATTCGTAAAGGATTTGTTAAAAAGTAGCTTTTTTTAAATTTTTTACAGGGGGAATCAGAATGAATACGAAGAATAGGAATTTGATAGAAGATAATAAAAAGGCTGAAAACCAAAGCTTTCTCTATTATTTACACGAGGAAAAAGTATTTGATAGGCAGTCGCTGGCTGGTTTATGTCACTACGTAGAAAAGATCGATTCTATTAGTATAGATCAGCTGAGGGATTTGCATTTTATTGAAAATCAAATTCTTCGTCATCTGGTATATCATTTTGATAGCAATGACTTGAGTAAGATTTCAAATCTTCCTGATGAATATTGGGAATATATTGAATCTTTTGAACAAGCAGTAACAAAGTTGTATGATTTGATAAAGTATAGGTAAGAAAGTAATTAATAAACTGGAAAATAGGAATAAATGTAGGCTTCCCCTTGACATTTATTCATTATGCATGTAAAATAGAATAGATCTTGAACTTGAAGGGAGTGAAAAAAATGTCTAAAACAGTAGTACGTAAGAATGAATCTCTTGACGATGCACTTCGTCGTTTCAAACGTGCGGTTACTAAAGCTGGTACTCTTCAAGAAACACGCAAACGTGAATTCTATGAAAAACCTTCTGTAAAACGTAAACGTAAATCAGAAGCAGCTCGTAAACGTAAAAAATTCTAATTGAAGTGAAAGGCTAGACTTGTCTAGTCTTTTTTGTATTCTTAAGACCCGAATAATTTTACATGTTTCAATGATTATTTAGGAATTGGATAAAAATCAAACTTAGGGATGTAATAACTGAATATTATAACTCTATTTACTTTTATTTGAAATTTAAAATAATCATTCGTTTTAGTTGATTTTAATTGAAAAATAGAGTAGAATTATGCTAATATAGTGTAATTTTACACGGAGGTAAATAGGGATGAAAAACCAGAAAAGGTTTGGTAAATTATTAATCACTTTATTGTCTACAGGTGTGCTTTTGGCCGCTCTTCAAAGTCAAGAAATCATCACTGCTGAAGAAACAACGACAGCTGAGCAAATTTCTACAACAAGTGCTGAAGCAACAACTACTGCTGAAGCTATAACAACTACAGAAACTCCTGCACGTGAAGCAAGAGAAGTAGCTGCAGAAGTGACTGGTACTATTAAAAACCATGATATTAAATATTATGAATACTACACAGATGTAGACCTTTCTTTTTCAATTACAGATGATGATGTGAAAGAAGGCGACTATGTTACAGTTACATTAGAAAACGTCGCTGTCTTAAATCAACTAAATGGCAAGGATGTCACTTACGAAGGTAAGACAATTGGTAAAATTTCAATTGTTTCGTTTGAAAACGTCAATAAAGCACGTCAAGGTTCAAACGATACAGCTCAAATGCGACAAGCTCAATTGGAATCAACACGCGCGACATTAAAAATTACATTTACGAAAGCTATTGAAGCTGAAAAACCAGATGTATTGAAACAAGTCAAGTTCCAAATTAAATCAGATAACGCTTATAATGGAGCCGTAATCGCAAATAAAGACTACACTTTAAACCAAGTGATTAAAGTGGGGTCTTCTTCTGTGACAAGTACAGTAGATATTCCGAAAGTAGAACAATTTGCAACCGATACAAACTCAATTAACATGCCACCTTCTGGAAATACAATTAAGTTCAATGCAGATGGCTCATATGAAACATATACAGAATTCCAAGTTCGTGGAAGTGAAGGTATGAAAGTTGGTTCAACTGTTGAGTTAGAATTCAATGATGCTTCAGGTATCGAGTGGAAAACAAGTGGTGATACTGCACTCAAAGTTGGAGATACTTTTACTTCAAGATTTATCTTGCCTGTATATAGTACATATGAAGTCAATGAATATGGCGCATATGTGTTCCCGACAGGTGTTGAGCCAACATTCAAAGTAACTTCTATCTCTGAAAAGAAAATAACAATGGAAATGATTTCAGGAGATGTTCCAAAAGAATTAGGTGTATTCTTCGGTGTTGGTCAAAACCGTATTAATATCATCGATAAATCTAAGATTGATCTTGAAAAAATGCAATATGATGTTTCGAAAGTAGCTACGGCAACTATTGATGGGAAAGATTCAAAGGGTATCTATATTTACCGTATCATTAATGACTCTGCAGGTGCACAATTAGTTCTTGATACGCTTGTCACAGACTACAAAGATATCGATACAAAAGAAAATCTTAAACCACAGGATAAGGGTTGGAAAGATCCAGCTACTATTGATGGTTATGAGTTTGTAAAAACAGAAAAAGATCGTGAAGGAAATCGTATCCACTGGTATAAAAAAGTTGAACAAACTACGACAACAACAACTAGTACTACAACTACCACGACAACAACAGTAGAGCCAAGGACTACTTCGACAACAACTACAACAACAGAAGAACCAAGGACTACTTCAACAACCACAACGACAGAAGAGCCAACAACAACTACAACAACTACAGAAAAATCAACTACCACTACTACAACAGTTGAGACAACTCCAGGTAAATCAAGTGAAGAAACTCCTTCAGGTAAAACAACTGAAGAAACAAGACCTGAAACTACGTCTACAACATCTGAACCTAAAAAGGAATTGCCAAATACTGGTTCTAAAGAATCATTGTTTGCAACTGGTGTAGCACTCTTGGTAGCTGGTCTTGGAGTCTTGGGCTTAAAGAAACAAGATAACTAAAGTACAGTATCTATGATTTAATAAAACTGTGAAAAACTTATAAGGGATTAGGCAATAGTTTGTTGTCTAGTCCTTTTTTTCTTTTTTTCTTTTCTTATTTTTGGTATAATTAATCATATTAATAGGAAATATTTATGGGGGCTTTACAATGAAAAAAGCGAAAACCGCAGTAGTCTTGGGAGCATTTATAATCCTAGGAATGGGAGCAAAGGTAGAAGCAGATACTGTTCCACAATCTGGTGTGAACAGAATTCACTTTATCAATACAAAGGGAAGTCCAGGAACAGATGCCATATTACTTGAAAGCAATGGACATTACGCACTGATTGACATGGGTGAAGACTATGATTTTCCAGATGGCAGTAATCCACTATACCCATTAAGAGTTGGAACAACGACATCGAATTTCTATGCAATTGAAGATAGACTTTTCCGTCACTTAGATCAATTGGGTGTTAAAAAGTTAGATTTTATACTTGGTACTCATGTTCACAGTGATCATATTGGTGGTGCGGACGAAGTTCTGCAAAGATATAAGGTAGATAAGTTTTATCTAAAACGATATTCAGATGATCGTATCTCGACTCAATGGGGATTGTGGGATAATCTCTTCAATTATAATAATGCAATAAATGCTGCAAAAAAATATGGGGTTAATGTTGTACAGGATATCTCTGAAAAAGATAGTCATTTCAAATTTGGCGACATGGATATCCAACTCTATAATTATAAGAATGAATATGGCCCAGATGGAAAATTAAAGAGAGTATATGATGATAATCCAAATTCCATTGTTTCTGTGATTACAGTCAATGGCAAGAAAATTTATTTAGGTGGGGACCTTGATAATGTTTATGGAGCCGAAGATCGATTAGGACCAAAAATTGGGAAAGTTGATTTGATGAAATGGAACCATCACCTTGACGGAAAAGTTTCAAATAGTATTAATTTCCTTAATAATCTTTCGCCATCTATAGTTGTACAAACAACGGGGTTGGATATTAACGTTCAAGCAACTAGAGATAAATTGAAGCAAATGAATGTTCAACTCGTTCATGCATCAAGCGACCGAAAAGATGCGACAGTATTTGATATCACAAAAGATGGCATTAATAACATTTCTCAAGAATTTCCAGATATTCAAAGTACAAGTGCACGTTGGGTAACTGAAGATGGATTTAAGAAATATTATTTTGGTGATGGACAAATGGCTACTGGCTGGCATACATTTGATGGAAATCGTTATTTCTTCAATGGTAAAGGTCAGTTGCAGCAAAATAAATGGATTCAAGATTTTGATGCGGAGGGAAACCTTAAATCCTTGTATATGGATAAAGAGGGGCGCTTAAGAACATCTGAATGGCTCCTTCTTGATGGTCATTGGTATTATGTTAATACTAAAGGATATCGAATGGAAGCTGAATTGGCTATTATCAATGGAAAAACTTACTATTTTGATGAAAAAGGAGTCATGCAAACCGGAACTAGAACCGTCAATGGCACAGCTTTGTTCTTTGATAATACAGGAGCTCTCTCTAATGAAGGTAAACCATTATCTTGGAACAAAATTGGAAACAAATGGTATTATCTTGATGAAAATAGGAATATGACCATTGGTTTCAAAGAGATTGATGGTAAATTGTACTATTTCAATCAAATCGGTGAAATGGGGACAGGTTGGCAGTACTACCTTCAAAAATGGTATAACTTTAGCGCTTCAGGTGAAATGAGACATGGCTGGATTAAGGATGCCGGTAAATGGTACTATCTAGATCCAAAAACTGGAGAAATGGCCACCGGGGTGAAAAAAATTGATGGTATCCAATATCGCTTCAACGATGGCGGTGTTATGGCGACAGGTTGGGAAATATCAGACGGTAAATGGTACTATTATACAGCTAGCGGTGAACTCAAAAAAGGCTGGCTAAAATATAATAATGAATGGTACTATTTCGAATCAAAAGATGGAGAAATGGTCATAGGCATTAAAGAAATCGATGGCCAAAAATACAGCTTTAAAGATAGTGGTGCCATGGCGACGGGCTGGAAGCAAACAGATGGCAAGTGGTACTATTACGCTGCAAGCGGTGAAATGAAAAAAGGCTGGCTTAAAGATGCCGGTAAATGGTATTACCTAGATCAAAAAGACGGAGTAATGGTTACAGGCGTCAAAGAAATTGATGGTATCCAATATCGCTTTGACGATAGTGGTGCTATGTCGATAGGTTGGAAACAAATAGACAGTAAATGGTACTATTATGCAACTAGTGGCGAAATGAAAAAAGGCTGGCTTAAAGATGCTGGCAAATGGTACTACTTAGATTATAAAGATGGCGCTATGGTTACTGGTAGACGAGAAATCGACGGGGTTAAGTATAGCTTCAATGGTAGTGGTGCTATGGAAACTGGATGGGTTTCTTATGGAACAGACTGGTACAATTATAAAGCCTCTGGCGCTATGGAGACTGGTTGGTTCATGTATGCTGGTGAGTGGTTCTTCTTAGACCATGAAACTGGAAAAATGGTTACAGGAATGCATGAAGTTTCTGGAGATAACTATTACTTTAACAACGCTGGTGAAATGAGAACAGGTTGGATTCAGGAAAAAGGTGAGTGGTATTACTTCAAAGCAAGTGGTGCAATGCTTCGTAATGGAACTACACCTGATGGTTACAAAGTCGATGGTGAAGGTAGATGGCTACCTAATGGGGTAACGACAACAACTACAACGACCACAACGGAAACAACAACTGCTGAGGAAACTACTCAAGAACAGACAACGAAAGAAACAACCATTGAATCGACGACGGTAGAACCTAAAGCTGAAGTTGCAACAACAAGTGAAGATAAATCAATTCCTGCTAGTAGTGATAAAGCCTCTTAATATTTTTTAAGAAAATAAAATATTTCGGGTATACATTTTAAGAAAGAATCAAGCAACATTATGTAGCTTGATTCTTTTTTGTATAGCTTTCATATTACCAATGCTTATTTTCAAATAAATAGCGTAAATACGGTAAAAAATACAAACTTCTTCCTACAATCTGATATAATAGTAAGAGAACTCGATTTAAGGAGAATTATATGTCGGTTTCAGTAAAAGAAGTAATTGAGAAGCTTAGATTAGACATTGTCTATGGGGAGCCTGAATTACTTGAAAAGGAAATTAATACTGCAGATATAACGCGACCTGGTCTTGAAATGACAGGCTATTTTGATTACTATACTCCAGAGCGTATTCAATTGCTGGGGATGAAGGAATGGTCTTACCTAGTCTCTATGCCTTCTCAAAATCGTTACGATGTCTTGAAAAAAATGTTCCTACCAGAAACACCTGCTGTCATCGTTGCCCGTGGTTTGGTGGTTCCAGAGGAAATGTTGAAGGCTGCTAGAGAATGTAAAATCGCTATTTTAACAAGTCGCACAGCTACAAGTCGTCTTTCTGGAGAACTGTCTAGTTATCTGGACTCCCGCTTAGCTGAACGTGCAAGTGTGCATGGTGTTCTAATGGATATCTATGGTATGGGTGTTCTCATTCAAGGTGATAGTGGTATTGGTAAGAGTGAGACTGGTCTTGAGCTTGTAAAACGTGGACATCGTCTAGTCGCAGATGATCGTGTAGATATCTATTCTAAGGACGAGATGACACTTTGGGGAGAACCTGCTGAAATTTTGAAACATTTGTTAGAAATTCGTGGAGTTGGTATCATTGATGTCATGAGTCTTTATGGAGCTAGTGCTGTTAAGGATTCTTCACAGGTTCAGTTGGCTGTCTATCTTGAAAATTACGATACAAATAAGGTCTTTGACCGCTTGGGGAACAATGCTGAAGAGTTGGAAATTTCAGGTGTCTCTATTCCGCGTATTCGAATTCCTGTAAAAACAGGGCGCAATATTTCTGTAGTTATCGAAGCTGCTGCCATGAACTATCGTTCTAAGGAAATGGGCTTTGATGCGACGCGTCTGTTTGAAGAAAGATTGACGAAATTAATTGAAAAGAACGAGGTGCAAAATGATTGATCCAGTTGCTTTTCAAATAGGTCCATTTGCCATTAGATGGTATGCACTTTGTATCGTTTCCGGCCTTATCTTAGCGGTATATTTGGCAAGTAAAGAAGCTCCTAAAAAGAAAATCTTATCAGAAGATATTCTGGATTTTATCTTAGTGGCTTTCCCTTTGTCAATCATCGGCGCGAGACTTTATTATGTTATTTTTAAATTTGACTATTATAGCCAACATTTAGGGGAGGTATTTGCTGTCTGGAATGGTGGTCTTGCGATATACGGCGGTCTAATTACCGGAGCGATTGTACTTTATATTTTCGCAGACCGTAAATTAATCAATACCTGGGATTTCTTAGATATTGCAGCTCCGAGCGTTATGATTGCTCAGAGTCTAGGACGTTGGGGGAACTTCTTTAACCAAGAAGCTTACGGTGCAGTTGTAGAGAGTCTTGACTACTTGCCTAGTTTCATTAAGAATCAGATGTATATTGATGGCTCATATCGACAACCAACCTTCCTGTACGAATCTATCTGGAACCTTATTGGTTTTAGTTTAATTGTTATTTTTAGACGCCGATTAAATGGCATTCGTCGTGGTCATATCACAGCCTTTTACTTAATTTGGTATGGTTTTGGACGTATGATTATTGAGGGTATGCGTACAGATAGTCTCATGTTCTTTGGACTTCGAGTATCTCAGTGGTTGTCTGTTCTATTAATTGGACTTGGTATTTATATTATCGTTTATCAAAATCGGAAAAAAGCACCATTTTATAATGTAAAAAAGGAGAATTAAAATGTTAGAAGTTGCTTATATTATTGTGGCTATTGCCTTGATTGTATTTATTGTTTATTTGATTATTACCCTTCAAAAAGTTGGACGTGTAATTGATGAAACAGAAAATACCGTTAAAACGCTAACTTCAGATGTAAATGTTACTCTACATCACACAAACGAACTTCTTGCCAAGGTCAATGTTCTTGCTGATGATATCAATATCAAAGTTGCAACCATTGATCCACTCTTTACAGCAGTTGCAGACCTTTCTGTTTCTGTCTCTGACTTAAATGAGCAGGCTCGTGTCTTGAGTAAAAAAGCATCATCTGCAGGTTCAAAAACATTAAAGACTAGTGCAGGCTTATCTGCCGTTCGTATTGCAAGTAAATTTTTTAAAAAATAAAAAGGAGATAACTCATGGGTAAATTATCATCAATCCTTTTAGGAACTGTTTCAGGTGTGGCTGTTGCCTTGTTTCTAACAAGTGAAAAAGGAAAACGCGTTACTAGTCAGGCACAAGACTTTATTGAAGATCTGAGAGAAGATCCAGAATATGCTAAGGAACAAGCAATCGAAAAATTGACAGAAGTCAAAGAACAAACCAGAGATTTTGTTCTAAAGACAAAAGAACAAGTAGAATCAGGCGAAATTACTTTGGATTCAGTTCTTGAAAAATCTAAATCTTTAGCTCAACAAGCAACTGAAGCTTCAAAAGAGACCTTGAACAATCTCAAGGAACAATTGGAAGAAAAAGTAGTAGTTGAAGACCCAGAAGACGGTCAAGAAATCATCATCGAAATCGAAGAAGATTAAAATAGAAATCACCATTTTTGATTCCCTTAGAGTCGGAGATGGTGATTTTTTTCTTGAGTGAAGTCTTTGTGGTATAATAAATACTATGCAGAAGAAACCAACATCAGCTTATGTGCACATTCCATTTTGTACACAAATCTGTTATTATTGTGACTTTTCTAAGGTCTTTATTAAAAATCAACCAGTAGACAGTTATCTAGAACATCTACTGCAAGAATTTCATTCTTATGACATTCAGAAGTTGCGTACTCTCTATATTGGGGGAGGAACACCGACAGCCTTGTCTGCGCCACAGTTAGAGGTGCTTCTGGATGGATTGACTAAAAGCTTAGATTTGTCAGTCTTAGAAGAATTAACCATTGAGGCTAATCCTGGTGATTTGGATGAGGACAAGATTGCAGTTTTGAAAAATTCAGCGGTCAACCGTGTTTCGTTGGGTGTCCAAACCTTTGATGACAAAATGCTGAAAAAAATTGGTCGTAGTCATTTGGAGAAAGATATCTATGAAAATATTGATCGTCTCAAGTTAGCAGGGTTTGATAATATTTCCATTGACTTGATCTACGCTCTTCCTGGTCAGACTATGGACCAGGTCAAGGACAATGTTGCCAAGGCCATCGCTTTGGACATTCCCCACATGAGTCTTTATAGCTTGATTTTGGAAAACCATACGGTCTTTATGAATCGTATGCGTCGTGGGAAGTTACCACTTCCTAAAGAAGAAGTAGAAGCTGAAATGTTCGAATATATCATTGCTGAATTAGAGAGAGCTGGTTTTGAGCATTATGAAATTTCAAATTTTTCAAAACCAGGTTTTGAAAGTCGTCATAACCTCATGTATTGGGATAATGCTGAGTATTATGGTATTGGTGCTGGTGCTTCTGGTTACGTCAATGGTGTTCGCTATAAAAATCATGGTCCTATCCGCCATTATTTGAAGGCAGTAGAAGAGGGAAATGCTCGCATCCATGAAGAACATCTGAGTCTAAGGGAACAAATGGAAGAAGAGATGTTTCTTGGACTTCGCAAGAAGACAGGAGTTTCAAAAGCAAGATTCGAAGAAAAATTTAGCACATCTTTTGAAAATTTATATGGTCAAGTTGTAAGAGATTTGTGTCATCAAGGTCTTTTACAAGTAGAAGGTCAACAAATACGAATGACTAAAAAAGGTCTCTTTTTAGGAGATACAGTAGCAGAACGGTTTATATTGGAGTAGAATTATGGGCTTAACTTATCAAATGAAGATGAAAATTCCTTTTGATATGGCTGATATGAATGGCCATATCAAGTTGCCAGATGTTATTTTGTTGTCCCTGCAAGTATCAGGAATGCAATCAATTAATCTAGGAGTGAGTGACAAGGATGTTTTAGAGCAGTATAATCTGGTCTGGATCATCACAGACTATGACATCGATGTGGTTCGTTTGCCTCGTTTTGCTGAGGAAATCACAATTGAAACGGAAGCCTTGACTTACAATCGTCTATTTTGCTACCGCCGATTTACTATTTATGATGAAGATGGTCAAGAAATCATTCGCATGTTAGCTACCTTTGTCCTTATGGATCGTGATAGTCGTAAGGTCCACCCTGTAGAACCAGAAATTGTCGCCCCTTATCAATCTGAGTTTTCTAAGAAACTCCTTCGCGGGCCAAAATACTTGGAGCTGGAAGAAGCGATTAGCAAAGATTATCATGTCCGTTTTTACGACTTGGATATGAATGGCCACGTCAATAACAGCAAATACCTAGACTGGATTTTTGAGGTCATGGGGGCAGATTTCCTAACCAATCATATTCCTAAAAAAATAAACCTCAAGTATGTCAAGGAAGTTCGACCAGGTGGTATGATTACTTCTAGTTACGAATTGAATCAACTAGAAAGCAATCACCAAGTCACAAGTGATGGCGATATCAATGCTCAGGCAAAGATAATTTGGCAAGAAATTAACACAGATTAGAAAGTAATATATGACTTATAAAGGCTATTTAATTGATTTAGACGGTACAATTTATAAAGGAAAAGATAGAATTCCAGCGGGAGAAGCTTTTGTTCACGAGTTACAAAAGAGAGAGATTCCCTATCTTTTTGTAACAAACAACACTACTCGTACACCTGAAAGTGTCCAAGAGATGTTGGCAAATCAATTTAACATCGACACACCTGTATCGACAATCTATACTGCAACCTTAGCGACTATTGATTACATGAATGATTTAGGTCTTGAAAAGACTGTTTATGTAATTGGAGAAGCAGGGCTCAAGGAAGCCATTCAAGCAGCTGGTTATGTTGAAAATAAAGAAAATCCAGCCTATGTGGTTGTAGGTTTGGACTGGCAAGTTGACTATGAAAAATTTGCTACTGCAACCCTAGCTATCCATAAAGGTGCTCATTTTATCGGCACCAATCCAGATTTAAATATTCCAACAGAACGTGGACTTTTACCTGGTGCTGGTTCACTGATTACTCTTCTTGAAGCAGCAACTCGTGTAAAACCAGTTTATATTGGAAAACCAAATGCGATTATTATGGATAAGGCTGTTGAACACCTAGGACTTGAACGTCAAGAAATTGTCATGGTGGGAGATAATTACCTGACTGATATTCGCGCTGGTATTGACAATGGGATCCCTAGCCTTTTGGTGACGACAGGATTTACAAAACCTGAAGAAGTAGCGGATTTACAAATCGCCCCAACCCATGTCCTCTCAAGTCTAGCGGAGTGGAATTTCGATGAAAACTAAATTTACTTTTGTAGGAAGCCTTCTCTTTCTCCTCTCGCTTGCGATTTTATTGACCATCTACCTGTCTTGGTTGGTTTACCCTCTGGAGATTTCTTGGTTAAATCTGACAAGTCGTGTTCATGTCCAACCTCAGACCATCCAACATAACTTTAATGTTTTGATGAATTATTTGACCAATCCATTGAGTCAAGTATTAGCAATGCCAGATTTTCCTTCGTCTGCCTCTGGAATTCACCACTTTGTGGTTGTAAAGGGACTCTTTCACCTAGCGCAAGGAGTAGCAATTGTAACTCTACCGATTTTCTACCTTTTTTGGAAGCAAGTCATTCAGAAAGGTTTTCTGTCTCTATATCGCAGAGGTCTCTTGATTATGATGTCTTTACCTTTGGTTCTTGGTTTAGTTGGTGTCTTCATTGGTTTTGAACAATTCTTTACCTTGTTTCATCAAATTCTATTTGTAGGTGATGATACCTGGCTTTTTGATCCCGCTAAAGATCCGGTCATTCTTATTCTACCAGAGGATTTTTTCCTGCATGCCTTTCTCCTATTTTTCTGCTTGTATGAACTGCTTTTTGGCTTTATTTATCTACTAAGTTGGAAAAAATTACCAAAAATATCATAAA
>NZ_JADMUH010000004.1:16449-105276 GCF_015546995.1 Streptococcus infantis | reverse complement strand
CATCTTCGTAAACTAGCCAATCAAAACATCTTGGATACTAGAAGAGAGGGGAAAATTATATATTATTTTATAAAAGACGAGGAAATCAGAGATTTTTTTAATCAACTAGGATAACAACTATTTTTACTACTCTACCATTCACTCTACCTTTTATTATGTAGCATTCTAAAAACATTGATGTACCAACGTTTCTAACAGCTAAAATAGAAATTATTTAATCTTTTATAGAAGTGAAGTAAGCATTCAATTCGAATCAATACATAAGAAAAACGCTTATTTTAAGCGTTTTTTCTTTTTTCCAATTTCAATGTATTGCAAAAAAATCAACCGAATGACTACATTTTTGACTACATTTTTTGTGAAATAAATTAGATGTTCGGATATATAGAAAACGCTCTAGTCATGTTGTCTAGAGCCTTTTTGTGTTGTTTTAAAATTTATTAAAGCACATATTCGTGAGCATATAATTTGAGTGCGCTCTCATATTTTGATATACTATATTTAACCCAAATATATAGGGGTAATGAAAGGAGGCGCATATTATGTTGTGGTCCATTATTGTAGGAGGCTTTATCGGCCTTGCAGCAGGGGCAATCACTAAAAAAGGTGGCTCAATGGGAGTAATTGCTAATATATTTGCCGGTTTAATCGGTTCATCAGTAGGTCAATCACTCCTTGGTACTTGGGGACCTTCACTAGGTGGTATGGCTATCATTCCATCTATTGTTGGTGCAGTGATTGTAGTTTCTGTGGTATCGTTCTTTTTGGGTAAAAAAGGTTAATTTTTTACTCGAAAGCAGACTATAGCTTTTAATTTATAATGACGGGTAAAGCTATGGTTTGTTGCACTAATTGAAAGGATTTTATATGTCAAAATCGAAGAAAATATTATTGTTTATTTTCTGTATTTTAATCTTGACAATTTTCCTTCCTATTTTGATAGATTACCACCAGGTTAGTGATTTAGGGATTCAATTGACTAGCTGGCGACAGACATCATTTGAATATTATCTCGCTAGATATGTATTTTGGGGGCTTCTAGGCCTGTCTATCTTAGTTTTATTATGGATGTTAGTAATCCTGTTTTATCCTAGACAATATCTGGAAATAAAACTTGGAACTAAAGATGATAATTTAAAACTAAAAAATTCAGCTATTGAAGGGTTTGTTCGATGTTTATTGGATGAACACAAGATGGTCAAAAATCCCAAAATTCAGGTACATACTCGGAAAAAGAAATGTTTCGTTTATGTAGAAGGTACAGCTGTTCTTTCAGATAACATTGCTAACAAATTTGAAGTAGTTCAAAACGAAATCACTCAAGGATTGAAAGAATTCTTTGGTATTGATCGAGAGGTTAAACTGGAAGTTTCAGTGAAAGAATATGACCCTCAAAAAGCAGCTAAGAAAATTGTTAGTCGTGTAAAGTAAGGAAGTAAAAAATGGAATGGTTTAAAAAATATCAATACCCAATTCTATGTGGTGTAGTAGGTATTATTCTAGCCTGCTTCATCCTATCCTTCGGTTTCTTTAAAACATTGTTCGTTTTAATCTGTGGAGCCTTAGGAATTTGGTTGGGATACTATGTACAGAAGAATTATTTAAATAAATAAAGGAGTTTCATATGTCAAACGTAGAAAAAAATGTAACTGAAAAAAAAGATGTTGTTGTTTCTAAAGATGTTCGAGGAGAATTAACTTACGAAAATAAAGTTATTCAAAAAATTATCGGTCTTTCACTAGAAAGAGTCCCAGGACTATTACATGTTGACGGTGGATTCTTCTCAAATCTTACAGAAAAACTTGTCAATACTAACGATGTAACACACGGTGTTAACGTTGAAGTTGGTAAAGAACAAGTAGCAGTTGACTTGAACGTTATCGTAGAGTACAGAAAAAACGTTCCAACTCTATACAAGGAAATCAAAGACGTTATCGTATCAGAAGTTGCGAAAATGACTGATCTAGAAGTAGTTGAAGTTAACGTTAATGTTGTTGACATCAAAACTAAAGAACAATATGAAGCAGACTCAGTTAGCCTTCAAGATCGTGTCACTGACGTGGCAGAATCAACAGGCGAGTTCGCGTCAGAACAATTGTCTAGAGTGAAATCTGGTATCGGTTCAGGTGTCGCAGCAGCACAAGAAAAACTTGGCGAAGGCGCTGAATTCGTTCAAGAAAAAGTTGGCCAAGGCGTTGAAACTGTTAAAGACGCTGCAGCCAAAGCAGAACCACGTGTTCACTAATTGCTAATTTAGAAAAAATAAAAGGAGGACATACTTATGTCTACAGAAGAAAAATTCAACCAAGCAGCAGGAGCTGTTAAAGAAGGCGTTGGTAAATTGGTAGGTGACAAAGGACTTGAAAGCGAAGGAGCTGCTGAAAAAGTTGCTTCTAAAGTGAAAGAAGTCGCTGAAGATGCAAAAGACGCTATTGAAGGAGCTGTTGAAGGTGTTAAAAACATCTTTAAAAAAGACGACGCTAAATAATAAAATTTAGGTAATCTTACTATTTTCCTTGAAAACACTCCCTAACTGGGGGTGTTTTTGTTATTCGTTTTTATCAATGCACGTTTTATAGAGAAAAAAAGAATACAGGACAAACAAATTCCTGTATTCTTAAAATAACTTAGAGCAGCTTTAACAAAACAGCGACTAATATGATTATAGTGCAAATTATTTTTCCGATTTTTTCATGTTGCTTGAACAATTTTTCAGAGAAAAGAGTCAATATAAGCGCAACACCCATCAACGCAGTGCTTAAAGTTTGAGTAGTCATGGTACACACTCCTTTCGTTATTTTATAAATCCAATAATTGATTTAAATAGTCACTAGTTAATCTGCAAAGATGTTTATCTTCTCTATAAACCCCTTTTGTCATTAGTCGGTATCTCTATCTATCTTAATTATAGTACAAATATCCTTATTAAACCAATAAATGTAATTTTTTATAGTTTGGTGTTTGTACACTTTTGACAAGGATGGCCCCTACTCCAAGCTTACTTCTAAAAAGGTAATGAGTTAAATTCTCTTGCCCTTTTTACTGCTTCTGTTTTTGAGAGCGCTTGAAATATGTTATAATAAAACTAGATTAAATTTTTGGAGGAAAACCGTGGGAAATTTCATTGAGCTAGTCTTTCATCGTTTCTTTTTGGGGATGATTGCGACTGCTTATTTTTGGTTATTGACACTAGCAGGAGGAGTGGTTTTTGGTATAGCACCCGCTAGTGCAACTCTCATGAGTTTATTTGCTGAAAACGGATATTCTTACCGTGCTTATCGTTTCAAGGAAGCATGGGCTTTATTTAAGAGCAATTTTGTCAAAAGTAATCTCAGTTTCTACACCTTTATAGGGATTGACTTCATCTTGATTTATGGTTTGTATCTGATGATTCAGTTGCCAAACCAGACCATTATCCACTTGGCAGCAACATTTCTAAATATCTTTTTAGTAGCCTTAGTATTTTTGGCCTATACGGTATCTTTAAAGTTACAGGTTTACTTTGAATTGTCCTATAAAAACACCTTAAAGCTGGCCTTTATCGGAATTTTTATGAGTTTGTCAGCAGTGGCCAAGGTTCTCCTTGGTAGCGTCTTGTTAGCCATTATTGGTTTCTATATGCCAGCCCTCATTGCTTTTGTAGGTATTGGAATGTGGCATTTCTTTATTAGTGATTTATTGGAGCCTGTTTATGAGAGTATTCATGAAAAATTGGCAACAAAATAATACCAAACAGTTTCGTCTCCACTCACTTCTTAGGCTTTATAGCCTAGTCATGATTGTTATCATCACTTGTTTTGCTCTCTTGCTCTCCTATGTTTACTGGGATATGCGTGAAAAAGAAGCAAGTCGAGTCAGTCAACGTGTCTTGGCTCGGACGGTCGACGAGGTTGAATACTATTATCGTGAATCCACTCGCCTGGCTCAAGGTTTGGTAGAAAATCAAGCTCGGATTGAAGGAATTTACAAATATTTTAGCCTCAGCACGCCGGATTATTTTTACTGGCAGTTAGAGCGCAAGGCGTCACCCTATATTTCCGTTTCTATTTATGAAAATATCGATGATATCTACGTGCGAAATGATTTCGTGAGTGGTGTTGCGATTGTTCTACAGGATTCAACGGACGTCTTTGTATCCAAGAGAGATAATCGTAGTGGACAGAAGATTCCGGCTGATAGCTTTAAACCGGATGCCAATAGTTTCGCTGTTCCAGTGTCTGATCCCATATCGGACCAAGCTCTAGGGGTCATTTATATTTCCGTAGAACCAGAATTCCTCTATAAGGCGATTGACAATACCAGAGGAACAATTCCTGTTGCCGTAACGGTCATTGCACCATATGAAACAGATATGTTCTATATTGGAGCGAAGGGAACGAATGAATCTTGGCTGGTAGGAACAACTGCTCATGGTTATCAAGTTCGAGTAGCTGTACCAAAGGATTATGTTTGGAGTGGGACTTTAGCGAGTTCGGCACTTATTTTAGGTTTGAGCACCCTCTTTATCATCATCTTATATATCACCCTAAGAAGAACCTTCTCTGATTATCAACATCAGGTTGTGGACTTGGTGGATTCTATCCAAGCCATTACTAAGGGAGAGAAAACCAAGAGAATCGACACAGATAAAAAGGACCAGGAATTGCTACTAATTGCTGAGACGACAAATGATATGTTGGACCGGTTGGAAAGTAATATTCATGATATTTATCAACTGGAACTCAATCAAAAAGATGCCAACATGCGAGCCTTACAAGCTCAAATTAATCCGCATTTCATGTACAATACTCTGGAATTTTTGCGGATGTACGCGGTGATGGAAAATCAAAATGAACTAGCAGATATTATCTATGAGTTCAGTAGTCTCCTGCGCAATAATATCTCTGACGAGCGAGAAACGACCCTTAAACAAGAAGTGGAGTTTTGTCGAAAGTACAGTTATCTCTGTATGGTTCGCTATCCAAAATCCATTGCCTATGGATTTTGGATTGACCCTGAATTGGAAGAAATGCGTATTCCAAAGTTCACCCTCCAACCGTTAGTGGAAAATTATTTTGCCCATGGAGTTGATCACAGAAGAACAGATAATGTTATCAGTATCAAGACTTTGAAAAAAGATGGCTATGTCGAAATCTTAGTAACCGATAATGGCCGTGGGATGTCTGCTGAAAAACTAGCAGAAATTCAAGCTAAACTGGCTCAAAGAACCTTTGAACACACAGCAGATTATAAGGGGCAACGACAGTCTATTGGGATTGTTAATATCCACGAACGCTTTGTGCTCTACTTTGGAGACCGCTATAACATCAATGTAGAATCAGCTGAACAAAAAGGTGTTCAATATAGAATCACCATTCAGGATGAAGAGAAAGGATAAACATGTATAAAGTACTATTAGTTGACGATGAGTACATGATTACAGAAGGACTTAAGCGTTTGATCCCTTTTGAAAAATGGGATATGGAAGTCGTTGCAACAGCCAATCATGCTGACGACGCTTTGGACTATGTTCGAGAACATCCCGTAGATATCGTCATTTCTGATGTCAACATGCCTGACAAAACAGGACTTGAAATGATTGGGGAAATGAAGGAACTCTTGCCAGAGGCTTACTATATTCTTCTTTCTGGCTATCAAGAATTTGACTATGTCAAGAAAGCCATGAACCTCAATGTTGTAGATTATCTTGTCAAACCAGTTGATAAGGTTGAACTGGAGCATTTACTTGAGAAAATCCTTGGTCAACTTCGTGAGAAAGTGCATGAGCCAGAAATCTTGAGTCAGCAATTAGATGAAGAAGCCTTCAAGACTCATCTCACCCAAAAAGAAAATTGGTGGATTGGACTCTCCCAAGAGAAACAAGGGGATTTTGTCATTCCCTACTATGTTCTTGGTCAGGACTGGCAGATTGTCCTTGCCGATCAGGAATTTGAGGGTTTGCTAGTCATGCCTTTTAAGGCTCCTTATCAAATCAACTTTGAAAAGTGGAAACGTGATGTTGAAAAAACTCTCTTTTATGGATCGGTCAATCTAGATCAATCTGAAAGTCTCTTTTCTTATTATGAACCCATTTATCGAGTTATTATCCAAGGAAATCTTCAGCAGATTATCGAAGAGTTGAATTTGCTTGAGAAGATTGTGTTGGAAAACACACCGAGGGTATCCATTACCAAGCAACTCTTTACTCAGTTTGTAATGGATGTCTTCCACCTCTTTGAGCATCTGAAAGCAGATGATATGACAGATATTGTCAAAAGAATTCATGCTATTACAAACTTTGAAGATTTAGTGGCTTATACCAAGGAAACCTTGACATCCTTCTTTGGTCAATATCGTATGAATGAAAATGTCGTCAGTGTACTTGAAGTTATTGGTAGAGACTATAAAAAAGAGCTTTCTCTCAAGGATATCAGCAAGGATCTCTTTATCAATCCTGTTTACTTAGGTCAATTAATCAAGAAGGAAACCAATTCAACCTTTGCTGAGCTTCTCAATAAGCAACGGATTAAGGCAGCCCAGCAACTTTTACTATCTACAAATGATAGTATTGAGGATATTTGCTATACTGTTGGTTATAGTAATGTAGGCTATTTCTACAAGGTCTTTCGAAAACTATGTGGAAAGTCTCCGAAGGCCTACCGCAAGCAGATCGAGGTCACCCTCTAACTTTTGTTATCCATCTTAAAATATGCTATAATAAATTCAAAAATATGAGGAGGTTGCTTTTATGAAAAAGAAACCAATCTATCTATGGGTTTTATTAGTCTTATCAGCGATTAATTCAGCCTTGGCAGTAGTTGGAATATTCACTCCAGTACCTAGTAAGGACGCACTTCGTGCTAGCCAAGGAAATGTTGGGACTCTTAGTGCTCAACAATTAGAAGATGCTGTTAACTATGCCCACCAAGTGTCAGAGTTATCTCACTCTATTTTTAACACGATACTAATTATTTTATCAGCTATCCTAGTTGTAGTAGCCTTTGTTTTCTTAATTCGTAAGAACCTGCAGTTGGCAAACTACACTTATGTTGGATATGCCTTGCTAGCTATTATTGGACTAGTCCATGACAATATGAATCTACAAGATGCTATGCAATTGATTAAAGATGACACCCTACGTTTAGGAATGGAAGTCATGTCAAAAGTAACCACTATCATATTCATCGTCATCAATGTTATCTTTTTGGGAATCGTCTTCTATAAAATATGGCGTCAGCAAAAAGAATTAACAGAATCTCAAGAGGAAGAACTCGCCTAAGAGTTGACAAAGGATAACTATCAAGATACAATCTTGGTAGTTATTTTTTATGATTCAAAAAAGGAGGAGAAAATGAAAAAAATTTCCTTGGTCTACATCAGTCTGAGCGGGAATACGGAGAGTTTCGTAACACGATTGAAATCTTACTTATTAGAACATTATGAGAACATTGAAGTAGAAAAAATTCATATTAAAGATTTGGTTAAGGAAGGAGAAGACTTTTTTGAGATGACCAATCCATATGTCGCTTTCCTACCTACTTATCTAGAGGGGGGCAATGGTGTTGACAATGGCGATGTGGAAATTTTGACCACTCCAGTAGGTGACTTTATCGCATATGGTGATAATGCTAGCAAGTGTTTTGGTGTCGTAGGATCGGGTAACCGTAATTTTAACAACCAATACTGTTTGACCGCCAAGCAATACAGCCAGCGCTTTGGTTTTCCAGTCCTAGCTGACTTTGAAATGCGCGGAATGCTAGGAGACATCAAGAAGGTTGCTGGGATTATTGCAGACTTGTATGAATTAGAAGCTTTATAAGAGGCTAGATTTTCTGAGGAAGAGTTTTATTCTATGGATAAAGGATTTACTTCAAAGGGGACAATCGAAATGAGTAAACTACAGAAATCATTTTTAAAGTATATAAAACGCAAACCAAGCTTCAAGGATATTATGCTATGCAGTGCTTTGCTACTATTAGCGATTGCTCTGCTACTGTTCTCTGAGAAAATTTTTGATGAAAATGCAGCACCATTTGGAACCATGGTATCCTTAGGGATTGTTATCCTGGTAGAAATCTTAGCTGTCAGAAATAAATAAAAAGACTCGAGAAATGCATCTCGAGTCTTTTTGTTAGTTGCGAATTTCGTCAACGATTTCTTTTGAAATGGGAATCCCTAAACGGTAGCCTTTATTCACGTAATCAATGACATCATTGATATTTTCTATCGTTTGGATTTTTTCTTTGATAGTTGCACGAAAATCTTGATCTTTCAATAGTTGGTCCTGAAGCAGTCTTTGAAGTTTCTCTTTTTCATATTTGTTGACAAGAAAGAGAAAAAGAAGACTAATAACAACTAAGATATAAGCGTATTGGCTCATAAAAATTCTCCCTAGGTGATAAAGAAGTAAGTGGTAAGATAAAAGTAAATTTTTTATTTTTCGAGTGATAGTACTGTAAGCGCCTAGCCAAAGCCCGAATAGGATTTGGCGTTAGTTACTTAGCTTGCTTAGTAATAAATTAAATTAATAGATCACGACATGCATCCAAATAAGTCGATATTATTTATTTGGATGCATTAGTAAGGCGTTTAGGCAAATCGCCCGATAGCGATTGCCGTCAAGAGACTAGGAACTTTAGTTTCAGTCTCTTGTAACGAATCACATCTTATCTGGCGCCTCTACACCCAACAGACGAAGCGCTTCTTTGAGGACAACTGCTGTTGCATAGCTAAGGGCTAGACGGCTGTCACGTTCTGGACTTTCATCTAAGATACGAGTGTGGGCATAGTATTTGTTAAAGGCTTGCGCTAAGCTGATTGCAAATTTAGCGATGATAGAAGGCTCGTAGTTATCAGCTGCACGTTTAATAATACGTGGGAAGTCTTGGATTAGCTTGATGATTTCCCAGCTTTCAGCATCGTTCAAGCTATAGTTGGCACCTGCTTCAGGTTTGAAATCGGCTTTACGCAAGATTGATTGGATACGAGCGTAGGCGTATTGAACATAAGGGCCGGTCTCCCCTTCGAAGGATACCATAGCTTCAAGGTCGAAGTCATATCCATTTGTACGGTCAGTTTTAAGGTCATAGAATTTAATGGCCCCAACTCCAACAGCATGAGCGACCTGGTCTTTGTTTTCAAGTTCTGGATTTTTGGCTTCGATCTGCGCTTTAGCACGGCTGATGGCTTCTGCTACAGTTGGTTCTAGCAAGATAACATTCCCTTTACGAGTAGAAAGTTTTTTCCCTTCTTTTGTAACCAAGCCAAACGGAACATGGACAATATCTTGGCTCCAATCGTAACCCATCTCTTGCAAGACAGCCTTGAGTTGTTTAAAGTGAGCAGATTGTTCTTGACCAACGACATAGATAGATTTGGCAAATTGGTATTCGTTTTTACGGTAAAGGGCTGCAGCCAAGTCACGTGTGATGTATAGAGTTGCGCCGTCAGATTTCTTGATAAGAGCTGGGTGTTCAATTCCATATTTTTCAAGATTAACAACTTGGGCACCTTCTGATTCGACTAATAGTCCTTTTTCAGAAAGGATGTCTACAACTGCATCCATTTTATCATTGTAGAAAGCTTCTCCGTTATAGCTGTCGAATTCAACTTGTAGCTCATTGTAGAGACGGTTAAATTCTACCAAGCTTTCATCGCGGAACCATTGCCAAAGAGCGAGAGCTTCCTCATCACCGTTTTCAAGTTTGCGGAACCATTCGCGTGCTTCTTCATCCAAGCTTGGATCGTTCTCAGCTTCAGCATTAATGCGGACATAGAGTTTGAGAAGTTCATCAATTGGATGTGCTTTGACAGCTTCTTCATTGCCCCATTTCTTGTAGGCAACAATCAACATCCCAAACTGTTTCCCCCAGTCTCCCAAGTGGTTGACCTTGACAGTTTTATAGCCGATTTTTTGGAAGATATGTGACAAGCTATCTCCGATAACTGTTGAACGAAGGTGACCGATTGAAAATGGTTTAGCGATATTAGGGCTAGACATGTCAATAACGACATTTTCTTGATTGCCAATCTCTTGGTCAGCGTAGTGCTCTTTTTCAGTGATAACGTTTTGCAGTACTTGACCAGAAATAGCAGCCTTATCAAGGAAGAAGTTGACGTAAGGACCTGTTGCTACAACCTTTTCAAAAGCTTGGCTGTTGATCTTTTCAGCAATGTCAGCAGCAATCATTTGAGGAGCTTTACGTTCAACCTTTGCCAATGAGAAGGCAGGGAAGGCGATATCTCCCATATCTGAGTTTTTAGGTGTTTCTAGTAAATGTAAAATAGCCTCTTGGTCCAGGCTATCAATGACGCTAGCCAACTCGCTAGCAATCAATTCTTTTGTATTCATTTAAGGCTCCTTTAGGGCTTTTCTACTATTTTATCATAATTTACTACATTTTTTTTGAAAGAAGAGATTTTTTTTGAAATATCCAGTTTTTTTGATATAATGTTCTTACTAAAAAAATGTAAAATGTAATAAATATGCAATCGAAAGGATCTTATGAGAAAAAGAGAACGTCATCAGCTCATCAAACGAATGATTACAGAAGAAAAATTAGGAACTCAAAAGGAAATTCAAGATCGATTGGAAGCCTGTGATGTCTTTGTGACACAAACGACCTTATCCCGTGATTTGCGAGAGCTTGGCTTAACCAAAGTTAAGAAAAACGATGTTGTTTACTATGTACTAGCAAATGAGACAGAGAAGATTGATCTGGTCGAATTCCTTTCACATCATCTTGAAGGTGTAGCGAGAGCTGAATTCACTTTAGTTCTCCACACTAAACTTGGAGAAGCATCCGTTTTAGCCAATGTAGTAGATTCAAATAAAGATGGGTGGATCTTAGGTACTGTTGCCGGAGCGAATACCTTGTTGGTTATCTGTAAGGATCAACATGCAGCTAAAGTCATGGAAGAACGCTTGCTAGAGTTAATGGAAGATAGATAAGGTCTTGAGAGCTTCTCTCAGGACTGTTTTTACAAGGAGAGAGTAAATGACTACTGAAAAATTATCACCTGGGATGCAACAGTATGTGGATATCAAAAAACAATATCCAGATGCTTTTTTGCTTTTTCGCATGGGTGATTTTTATGAGTTGTTTTATGAGGATGCCGTCAATGCCGCTCAGATTCTAGAGATTTCGTTGACCAGTCGCAATAAAAATGCTGAAAATCCTATTCCCATGGCTGGGGTTCCTTATCATTCTGCCCAACAGTATATTGACGTTCTAGTTGAGCGTGGCTACAAGGTTGCCATCGCTGAACAGATGGAAGATCCTAAGCAAGCTGTTGGTGTCGTTAAGCGCGAGGTTGTTCAGGTCATTACACCAGGGACAGTGGTTGATAGTAGTAAGCCAGATAGTCACAATAACTTTTTAGTGGCTATTGATCGTGAAGATTCCCAGTATGGACTAGCCTATATGGACCTAGTGACAGGTGATTTCTATGTAACGGGATTATCAGATTTCTCTCTAGTCTGTGGTGAAATCCGTAATCTCAAGGCCAGAGAAGTGGTGATTGGTTACGACTTGTCTGAAGCGGAAGAACAGATTCTCAGTCGTCAAATGAATCTAGTGCTTTCCTATGAACAAGAAACATATGAAGATGTTCATCTGTTGGATTCAAGATTGGCAACTGTTGAAGGAGCAGCTAGTGGGAAACTTCTTCAGTATGTCCATCGGACGCAGATGAGAGAGTTGAATCACTTAAAACCTGTTATTCGTTATGAAATCAAAGATTTCTTGCAGATGGATTTTGCGACCAAGGCTAGTCTTGATTTGGTTGAAAATGCTCGCTCAGGTAAGAAACAAGGGAGTCTGTTCTGGTTGCTAGATGAGACTAAAACTGCAATGGGTATGCGTCTTCTACGTTCTTGGATTCAACGTCCCTTAATTGATTTAGATCGTATCATAGAACGTCAGGAGGTTGTGCAAGTCTTTCTGGATTATTTCTTTGAGCGCAGTGATTTAACAGAAAGCCTTAAGGGAGTCTACGATATCGAACGTCTGGCTAGTCGAGTGTCTTTTGGCAAAAGTAACCCTAAAGATCTTTTGCAATTAGCGACTACCTTGGGAAGTGTTCCACGAATTCGCACTATTTTAGAAGGAATGGAGCAACCAGCTCTAGCTTATCTAATTGAACAACTGGATGCTATTCCTGAGTTGGAAAATCTCATTAGTGCAGCCATTGCTCCTGAGGCTCCCCACGTGATTACCGAAGGTGGTATTATCCGAACGGGCTTTGATGAGACCTTGGATAAATACCGTCGTGTGCTGAGAGAAGGGACTAGCTGGATTGCTGAAATCGAGGCCAAGGAAAGAGAAAACTCTGGCATCAATACTCTCAAGATTGACTACAATAAAAAAGACGGCTACTATTTCCATGTAACCAACTCGCAGCTAGGTAACGTACCAGCCCACTTTTTCCGCAAGGCTACGCTGAAAAACTCTGAGCGATTTGGGACAGAGGAATTGGCGCGTATCGAGGGAGAAATGTTAGAGGCGCGTGAGAAATCAGCAAACCTAGAGTACGAAATCTTTATGCGTATTCGTGAGGAGGTTGGCAAGTATATCCAACGTCTACAGGCTCTGGCTCAAGGGATCGCTACTGTCGATGTCTTGCAAGGCTTGGCAGTAGTTGCAGAAAATCAACACCTGATTCGACCAGAGTTTGGGCAAGAGTCGCGGATTGATATCCAGAATGGTCGTCACGCAGTTGTTGAAAAGGTCATGGGAGCTCAGACCTATATTCCCAATAGTATCCATATGGATGAAGATACTAGCATTCAACTAATTACAGGTCCGAACATGAGCGGGAAGTCAACCTACATGCGCCAACTAGCCATTACAGCGGTTATGGCTCAGATGGGTTCTTATGTCCCTGCAGAAAGTGCTCGTTTGCCAATTTTTGATGCAATTTTTACCCGTATCGGTGCGGCAGATGACTTGGTTTCAGGTCAATCCACCTTTATGGTAGAGATGATGGAAGCTAATAATGCCATTAGTCATGCGACCAAGGATTCATTAATTCTTTTTGATGAGCTTGGTCGAGGAACCGCAACTTATGATGGTATGGCTCTAGCCCAGTCTATTATCGAGTATATCCATGAGCATATTGGTGCCAAGACTCTCTTTGCAACGCACTACCATGAATTAACCAGTCTGGAAGCTAGTCTTGAACATCTAGTAAATGTACACGTAGCTACGCTTGAGCAAAATGGTCAGGTCACTTTCCTTCATAAGATTGAACCAGGTCCAGCAGACAAATCGTACGGTATTCACGTTGCTAAGATTGCAGGATTGCCAGCAGACTTGCTAAAAAGAGCGGATGCGATTCTAACTCAACTAGAGAGCCAAGGTCAGGAAAATCCAATTTCTATCAATCAAAGGAATGTTGTCAATGAGCAAATGTCTCTCTTTGATGAAAAAGAAGAGAATCCTATCCTAGCAGAGTTGGCCCAAGTAGATGTGTACAATATGACACCTATGCAAGCCATGAATCTCTTATTAGAATGGAAGCAAACATTATAAGCAAAAACCCACTCGCAAAAAGGAGTGGGTTTTTAGGCCTTATTTTTTCTGAGCTAATAGTTGGTTGATGTGGGCAACCTTCTTTGATTCTCTTTTGTAGAGAATCGTCCAAATGATGAGGTAGACGATGGCAAACTCTGGGATGAGTTGGAGGAGGAAAACCCAGTTTAATGGGAACCAGCCTGCTAGGATTGCTAGAGGGACAAAGCCTAAAAACATGAGGAAGAAGTGAGTGACAGTCGCACGAAGAAGGCTCCAATCTTGAGCAAATAGACGACTACCAAAACTAAAGAGGACTCCGATAGCTGCCCAGATAATCGTAGAGTAGAGCAAGACCAGAGAACCATGGACTTGATGCTCTCTCATGAATTGACCAATGGGAGATTCAGGACTTAGAGGTGCGTAGTTACTTGGTGAATAGATAAACGAAAAGATAATAGATAGGATAAGACCGATGAGGATACCGGTTGTGGCATCGTGAAATACTTGTTTTTTCATAGTTCTAATTTCTCCTTAATAGCTTTGAGGTAACGGCGAGATGAGTAGGTAAAACTGTCGTTTTTAAGATAAATTTCAATCAAGCCGTTAGAGGTTAGTTTTAGATGACTGATCGCATCAATGTTGACAATTTCGGATTGGGAAATTTGGATAAAGGAAGCAGGTAGAATTTCACTTGCTTGGTAGAGACGAATGTCAAGTGCATAGGTTTGGCTATTCGTTTCGGCCAGAACCTTACGATTTTCAATGTATACACGCTGAATCTTGCTAATCTGAATCAAGTAGACCTGGTCTTGGAATTTCCCTTTGATGGTCTCCTTTTGATCTAGGGATTGGACAAAGTTCTGAACCTTTTGAACTTTAGGGGACAAGGACGGTGCCTCTATGATGATTTGCTCTTCAGTGTATTGCTGATCAATATCGAGTCTGACTTTCATAATTTCTCCTTTCATCAAGTTGTAATAGAGATCTCTTACTTACAAATCTATTAAACACCATTTTGTCGACAAATACAAGATGCTTTGTCTATGTGGTCGGTTGAAGAGTCTATCTGGTAGGCGAACGTTTTCAACTAAATTTAAGAGCAAAGAAGTCAAAAAATAAGAAGAAATATATTGACAAAAATAGAAAAAAAGTGGTACAATGTTAGACGGTACTTTTTACTTTTGGTCTCTCAAGAGTGTACAGGGACGTGCTGACAAATGTTGCAAAAGTACACACAGATGATAGCTGTCACCAAGTGTATCATCACCAAAAATAAAAAAACACAGGAGAATGTAGATGCCTACAATTAACCAATTGGTTCGCAAACCGCGTAAATCAAAAGTAGAAAAATCTAAATCACCAGCTTTGAACGTTGGTTACAACAGTCATAAAAAAGTTCAAACAAACGTTTCTTCACCACAAAAACGTGGTGTAGCAACTCGTGTTGGAACTATGACACCTAAAAAACCTAACTCAGCCCTTCGTAAATTTGCTCGTGTACGTTTGAGCAACCTTATCGAAGTTACTGCTTACATCCCAGGTATCGGACACAACTTGCAAGAGCACAGCGTGGTGCTTCTTCGCGGTGGACGTGTAAAAGACCTTCCAGGGGTACGTTACCATATCGTCCGTGGTGCACTTGATACTGCAGGTGTTAACGATCGTAAACAAGGCCGTTCTAAATACGGTACTAAACGTCCGAAAAAAGCATAAGGAAAGGGGATAAAGAGAAATGAGTCGTAAAAATAGAGCTCCAAAACGTGACGTATTGCCAGATCCGCTTTACAATTCACAACTAGTTACTCGTCTTATCAACCGCGTTATGCTTGATGGTAAACGTGGTACAGCTGCTTCAATCGTTTACGGTGCTTTTGAGCAAATCAAAGAAGCTACTGGTAACGATGCACTTGAAGTATTTGAAACAGCTATGGAAAACATCATGCCTGTACTTGAAGTACGTGCACGTCGTGTTGGTGGATCTAACTACCAAGTCCCAGTTGAAGTTCGTCCAGAACGTCGTACAACACTTGGACTTCGTTGGTTGGTAACAATCGCTCGCCTTCGTGGTGAACACACAATGCAAGACCGTCTTGCAAAAGAAATCTTGGATGCTGCTAACAACACTGGTGCAGCAGTTAAGAAACGTGAAGACACTCACCGTATGGCTGAAGCTAACCGTGCCTTCGCACACTTCCGTTGGTAATAAAATGATGCTAGGAATGGTAAGGATGCAAGGTGAAAATAGGAAACTGACGCAGTATTCGACGAATACAAGGAAGTTTATCTTTTTCACACAGCATCCCATTCCGGCTCAAATCGGCTAACTAACTTTAGCCCGAGTACAATTCAACTTCCCATCTCACAAGTTGAAACCAACTAAACAAGATAAACACTGAGAACGGGTGGGTCCTGCCTATCCGTTTTTATTGAAATCGTGTTATAATAGAATAGAAATAAAAAATATAGGAGAAACAAACCTCATGGCACGCGAATTTTCACTTGAAAAAACTCGTAATATCGGTATCATGGCTCACGTCGATGCCGGTAAAACAACTACAACTGAGCGTATTCTTTACTACACTGGTAAAATCCACAAAATCGGTGAAACTCACGAAGGTGCGTCACAAATGGACTGGATGGAGCAAGAGCAAGAACGTGGTATCACTATCACATCTGCTGCGACAACAGCTCAATGGAACAACCACCGCGTAAACATCATCGACACACCAGGACACGTGGACTTCACAATCGAAGTACAACGTTCTCTTCGTGTATTGGACGGTGCGGTTACAGTTCTTGACTCACAATCAGGTGTTGAGCCTCAAACTGAAACAGTTTGGCGTCAAGCAACTGAGTACGGGGTTCCACGTATCGTATTTGCCAATAAAATGGACAAAATCGGTGCTGACTTCCTTTACTCAGTAAGCACACTTCACGATCGTCTTCAAGCAAATGCACACCCAATTCAATTGCCAATCGGTGCTGAAGATGACTTCCGCGGAATCATTGACTTGATCAAGATGAAAGCTGAAATCTATACGAACGACCTTGGTACAGATATCCTTGAAGAAGATATTCCAGCTGAATACCTTGAACAAGCTCAAGAATACCGTGAAAAATTGGTTGAAGCAGTTGCTGAAACTGACGAAGAATTGATGATGAAATATCTCGAAGGTGAAGAAATCACTAACGAGGAATTGAAAGCTGGTATCCGTAAAGCGACTATCAACGTTGAATTCTTCCCAGTATTGTGTGGTTCAGCCTTCAAGAACAAAGGTGTTCAATTGATGCTTGATGCGGTTATCGACTACCTTCCAAGCCCACTTGATATCCCAGCAATCAAAGGTATCAACCCAGATACAGATGAAGAAGAAACTCGTCCAGCATCTGACGAAGAGCCATTTGCAGCTCTTGCCTTCAAGATCATGACTGACCCATTCGTAGGTCGTTTGACATTCTTCCGTGTTTACTCAGGTGTTCTTCAATCAGGTTCTTACGTATTGAACACTTCTAAAGGTAAACGTGAACGTATCGGACGTATCCTTCAAATGCACGCTAACAGCCGTCAAGAAATCGACACTGTTTACTCAGGTGATATCGCTGCTGCCGTTGGTTTGAAAGATACTACAACTGGTGACTCATTAACAGATGAAAAAGCGAAAATCATCCTTGAGTCAATCAACGTTCCAGAACCAGTTATCCAATTGATGGTTGAGCCAAAATCTAAAGCAGACCAAGACAAGATGGGTATCGCCCTTCAAAAATTGGCTGAAGAAGATCCAACATTCCGCGTTGAAACAAACGTTGAAACTGGTGAAACAGTTATCTCTGGTATGGGTGAGCTTCACCTTGACGTCCTTGTTGACCGTATGCGTCGTGAATTCAAAGTTGAAGCGAATGTAGGTGCTCCTCAAGTATCTTACCGTGAAACATTCCGTGCTCCTACTCAAGCACGTGGATTCTTCAAACGTCAGTCTGGTGGTAAAGGTCAATTCGGTGATGTATGGATTGAATTTACTCCAAACGAAGAAGGTAAAGGATTCGAATTCGAAAACGCAATCGTCGGTGGTGTGGTTCCTCGTGAATTTATCCCAGCGGTTGAAAAAGGTTTGGTAGAATCTATGGCTAACGGTGTTCTTGCTGGTTACCCAATGGTTGACGTTAAAGCTAAGCTTTACGATGGTTCATACCACGATGTCGACTCATCTGAAACTGCCTTCAAGATCGCTGCATCTCTTGCACTTAAAGAAGCTGCTAAGACTGCACAACCAGCTATCCTTGAACCAATGATGCTTGTAACAATCACTGTTCCAGAAGAAAACCTTGGTGATGTTATGGGTCACGTAACTGCTCGTCGTGGACGTGTAGATGGTATGGAAGCACACGGTAACAGCCAAATCGTTCGTGCTTACGTTCCACTTGCTGAAATGTTTGGTTACGCAACAGTTCTTCGTTCTGCATCACAAGGACGTGGTACATTCATGATGGTATTCGACCACTACGAAGATGTACCTAAGTCAGTACAAGAAGAAATCATTAAGAAAAACAAAGGTGAAGACTAATACGTCGTCACTCTAAAAGGAAGTCACTTAGTGACTTCCTTTTTCTGTTTGGTAGAAATAGCTAAAATTGCCTCAAATATGGTAAAATAGAAGGAGTATATTGTGAGGAAAATGGATGTCAACCACTTTTGAAATTTTAATGAATCAGTTGGGTATCCCCGCTGAGATAAGAAATCATGAGGCCTTCTCCCAGGCTGAAATTGAACAAGTTATTGTACACAAACAAAGTAACATTTGGGAGTTTCGTTTTGTCTTTGAGAATATTCTGCCCTTTGAACTCTTTTTAGCATTGAAGAAGGGATTGAAAGAAGAATTTTCAAAAACGGGAAATCAAGCGACTTTCGAAATTAAAACGAAAGATCAAGATTTTTCAAGAGAGCTTTTACAGGCCTACTATCGGGAGGCTTTTTCAGATGGGCCTTGTTCTAGCCAAGGCTTTCGGACCATGTATCAGGATTTTCAGGTTCAATTTGAAAATGATCAGTTGATTATTGAGGCCTCTGAAGCAGCAGATACAGAGCATTTCAGAAAAAATCATTTGCCAAATCTTAGCAAACAACTTGAGCTCTTTGGTTTTCCTAAGTTTACATGGCATTTAGAGAAAAATGAAGATTTGACAAAGGAAGAGCAGGAAGCTTTCCATTCGGAAAATCAAATGATTGTTCAGGCTGCCAATGATGAGACCCTTCGAGCTATGGAACAGTTAGAACAGATGGCACCGCCTCCTCCAGTTGAGGATAAACCTGTCTTTGATTTCCAAGCCAAGAAGGCAGCTGCTAAGCCTAAACTCGACAAGGCAGAGGTAACTCCAATGATTGAGGTCAATACCGAAGAAAATCGACTGGTTTTTGAAGGGGTTGTCTTTGATGTGGAGCATAAAGTGACTAGAACGGGTCGTGTCTTGATTAATTTTAAGATGACGGACTATACGTCTAGTTTCTCCATGCAAAAATGGGTCCGAAACGAAGAAGAAGCTCAGAAGTTTGACATCATTAAGAAAAATTCATGGCTCCGTGTTCGTGGAAATGTCGAGGTCAATAATTTCACACGAGATTTGACCATGAATGTGCAAGATGTGCAGGAAGTTGTTCACTATGAACGTAAGGACTTGATGCCAGAAGGTGAGCGTCGCGTTGAGTTTCATGCCCATACCAATATGTCGACTATGGATGCTCTTCCTGAGGTTGAGGAAATCGTTGGAACAGCAGCAAAATGGGGCCACAAAGCAGTGGCAATCACAGACCACGGCAATGTTCAGTCTTTCCCTCATGGATATAAGGCAGCCAAGAAAGCTGGTATTCAGCTCATTTATGGAATGGAAGCAAATATCGTTGAGGATCGTGTTCCTATCGTCTATAACGAAGTGGAGATGGATCTTTCTGAAGCTACCTATGTAGTCTTTGACGTGGAAACGACTGGTCTATCAGCTATCTATAATGACTTGATTCAGGTGGCCGCTTCCAAGATGTATAAGGGCAATATCATTGCTGAGTTTGATGAATTTATCAATCCTGGACACCCCTTATCAGCTTTTACTACTGAGTTGACTGGAATTACTGACGATCATGTAAAAAACGCTAAACCCTTGATTCAAGTTCTGAAAGAATTCCAAGAATTCTGTAAAGATACCGTTCTTGTAGCCCACAATGCAACCTTTGACGTTGGCTTTATGAATGCTAACTACGAGCGTCATGGACTTCCAAAAATTAGCCAACCTGTCATCGATACGCTAGAGTTCGCAAGAAATCTCTATCCTGAGTACAAACGCCACGGTTTGGGTCCCTTAACCAAACGTTTTGGCGTAGCTCTAGAACACCACCATATGGCCAACTATGATGCGGAAGCAACTGGCCGTCTGCTCTTTATCTTTATCAAGGAAGTGGCAGAAAAACACGGTGTGACAGATTTGGCACGATTAAACCTTGATTTAATCAGCCCAGATTCCTATAAAAAAGCTCGCGTCAAGCATGCGACCATCTATGTGAAAAATCAAGTGGGCTTAAAAAATATCTTTAAGCTGGTTTCTCTCTCAAATACCCAGTATTTTGAAGGAGTTCCACGAATTCCACGTACGGTTCTGGATGCCCATCGAGAAGGTTTAATCTTGGGTTCTGCTTGTACAGAAGGAGAAGTCTTTGATGCAGTCGTATCACAAGGTGTAGATGCGGCAGTCGAAGTAGCTAAATACTATGACTTTATCGAGGTGATGCCTCCAGCTATCTATGCACCTCTGATTGCCAAAGAGCAGGTTAAGGACATGGAGGAGCTTCAGACCATTATCAAGAGCTTGATTGAGGTCGGAGACCGTCTCGGTAAGCCAGTTCTTGCGACAGGAAATGTCCACTACATCGAACCAGAGGATGAGATTTATCGTGAGATTATCGTGCGAAGTCTAGGTCAGGGTGCCATGATTAACCGAACGATCGGCCATGGAGAAGCTGCCCAACCAGCTCCACTACCAAAGGCGCATTTTAGAACAACCAATGAAATGTTGGATGAGTTTGCCTTTCTAGGAGAAGATTTGGCTCGTAAGATTGTCATTGAAAATACTAATGCCTTGGCAGAAATCTTTGAGCCTGTCGAGGTTGTTAAAGGCGACTTATATACACCGTTCATTGACCAAGCTGAAGAAACGGTCGCCGAGTTAACCTATAAAAAAGCTTTTGAAATCTATGGAAATCCACTACCTGATATCGTTGATCTACGGATTGAAAAGGAATTGACCTCTATCTTGGGGAATGGTTTCGCCGTAATTTATCTGGCTTCACAGATGCTAGTGCATCGTTCCAACGAACGAGGTTATTTGGTTGGTTCCCGTGGGTCTGTTGGATCTAGTTTCGTTGCGACCATGATTGGAATTACCGAGGTCAATCCGCTCTCTCCTCACTATGTCTGTGGTCAGTGTCAGTACAGTGAGTTTATCACAGATGGTTCTTACGGTTCAGGTTTTGATATGCCCAATAAGGACTGTCCAAACTGTGGCTACAAACTCAGCAAAAATGGCCAGGATATTCCTTTCGAGACCTTCCTTGGTTTTGATGGGGATAAAGTACCTGATATCGATTTGAACTTCTCAGGTGAAGACCAACCGAGCGCACATTTGGATGTTCGTGATATCTTCGGGGAAGAATATGCCTTCCGTGCAGGAACGGTTGGTACGGTGGCTGCTAAGACAGCCTATGGATTTGTCAAGGGTTACGAGCGTGACTATGGCAAATTCTACCGAGAAGCCGAAGTTGAGCGCCTAGCCCAAGGAGCTGCTGGTGTTAAACGTACGACCGGTCAACACCCAGGAGGAATCGTTGTTATCCCTAATTATATGGATGTCTATGACTTTACTCCAGTGCAGTATCCTGCAGATGATGTAACTGCTGAATGGCAGACCACTCACTTTAACTTCCACGATATCGATGAGAACGTCCTCAAGCTCGATGTCCTTGGACATGATGATCCGACAATGATTCGCAAGCTCCAGGACTTGTCAGGCATTGATCCAAATGATATCCCTATGGATGATCCTGGTGTCATGGCCCTCTTCTCGGGTACAGATATCCTGGGAGTGACACCTGAACAAATCGGCACTTCGACCGGTATGCTTGGAATTCCAGAGTTTGGGACCAACTTTGTTCGCGGAATGGTGGATGAAACTCATCCGACGACCTTTGCGGAGTTACTTCAGCTTTCTGGTCTGTCTCATGGTACCGACGTTTGGTTGGGAAATGCCCAAGACTTGATTAAGGCTGGAATTGCGGACCTATCAACCGTTATCGGATGTCGGGATGACATCATGGTTTACCTCATGCACGCTGGCCTGGATCCAAAGATGGCCTTTACCATCATGGAGCGAGTGCGTAAGGGCTTGTGGCTCAAAATCTCTGAAGAAGAGCGCAATGGTTATATCGAAGCCATGAAGGCCAATAATGTGCCTGAGTGGTATATCGAATCTTGTGGAAAAATCAAGTACATGTTCCCTAAAGCCCACGCGGCAGCCTACGTTATGATGGCCCTTCGCGTGGCCTACTTCAAGGTTCACCATCCGATTTATTATTACTGTGCATACTTCTCAATCCGTGCCAAGGCTTTTGATATCAAGACCATGGGTGCAGGCTTGGATGCTATCAAACGTAAGATGCAAGAAATTGCTGAAAAGCGTAAGAACAATGAAGCTTCCAACGTAGAAATTGACCTCTACACAACACTTGAAATCGTCAATGAGATGTGGGAACGTGGCTTTAAGTTCGGCAAATTGGACCTCTATCGCAGTGATGCGACTGAATTCATCATCGATGGAGACACCCTTATCCCACCATTTGTAGCGATGGATGGTCTGGGAGAGAACGTTGCCAAACAATTGGTTCGTGCCCGTCAAGAGGGAGAATTCCTCTCTAAAACTGAACTCCGCAAACGTGGTGGACTTTCATCAACCTTGGTTGAAAAGATGGATGAAATGGGCATTCTCGGCAATATGCCAGAGGACAATCAGTTGAGTTTGTTTGATGATTTGTTTTAATGTAACGGAGGACATTTGATGAAACTCAGAATTTTTGCGGAAGACAAGCCAGCTGAGAAGGTGTTTGAGTATCAATTGGAACTTGCTGATCAGACAATTCTTCTATCGACAGCACTCTTGTCAGGTACTATTGCGCTAGTAGGGCTACTTTCTGCTTTGAAAGAAAAATAAAAATAGAAAAGAGAAACAAGATGGTTTTACCAAATTTTAAAGAAAATCTAGAAAAATACGCTAAGCTTTTGGTTGCAAACGGAGTGAACGTGCAACCTGGTCATACCTTAGCTCTCTCTATCGATGTGGAGCAACGTGAGTTGGCTCACTTAATCGTCAAAGAAGCCTATGCACTTGGAGCGCACGAAGTTATTGTTCAATGGGCAGATGACTTTGTAAACCGTGAGAAATTCCTCCACGCGCCAATGGAGCGTTTGGACAATGTGCCAGAATACAAGATTGCTGAGATGAATTATCTTCTTGAAAACAAAGCGAGTCGTCTCGGTGTCCGTTCTTCTGACCCAGGTGCCTTGAACGGAGTGGATGCTGAAAAGCTTTCAGCTTCTGCTAAAGCTATGGGAATTGCTATGAAGCCAATGCGTATCGCGACTCAATCTAACAAGGTTAGCTGGACTGTGGCTGCCGCAGCTGGACTCGAGTGGGCTAAGAAGGTCTTTCCAAATGCTGCAAGTGACGAAGAAGCAGTGGACCTCCTTTGGGACCAAATCTTCAAGACCTGCCGTGTCTACGAAGAAGACCCAGTTAAGGCTTGGGAAGAACATGCAGCTATCTTGAAGAGCAAGGCAGAGATGCTAAATAAAGAGCAATTTTCAGCCCTTCATTACACAGCGCCTGGAACAGACTTGACACTTGGCTTGCCGAAGAACCACGTTTGGGAATCAGCAGGAGCGATCAATGCTCAAGGCGAAGGTTTCTTGCCAAATATGCCAACAGAAGAAGTCTTTACAGCTCCTGACTTCCGTCGCGCAGATGGTTATGTCACTTCTACAAAACCTCTTAGCTACAATGGAAATATTATCGAAGGCATCAAGGTGACCTTTGAAAATGGTCAAATCGTTGATATCACAGCTGAAAAGGGTGATCAGGTTATGAAGGACCTCGTCTTTAAGAATGCTGGTGCGCGTGCCTTGGGTGAGTGTGCCTTGGTACCAGATCCAAGTCCAATTTCTCAGTCAGGGATTACCTTCTTTAACACTCTTTTCGATGAAAATGCTTCTAACCATTTGGCTATCGGTGCAGCCTATGCAACGAGCGTTGTTGGTGGAGCTGAGATGAGCGAAGAAGAGCTGGAAGCTGCAGGACTTAACCGTTCAGATGTTCACGTTGACTTTATGATTGGTTCGAACCAAATGGATATCGATGGTATCCGTGAGGATGGAACACGCGTACCACTCTTCCGCAATGGAGATTGGGCAATTTAAGGAGAAACTATGCTTGGAAGTATGTTTGTCGGTCTTTTGATCGGACTATTAGCAGGAGCTATCACCAATCGTGGAGAACGAATGGGATGTTTTGGAAAAATGTTCTTGGGCTGGATTGGAGCTTTCTTGGGTCAGTTACTATTTGGAACCTGGGGACCTATCCTAGCTGATACGGCCATTATCCCATCAGTTTTAGGAGCCATGATTTTATTAGCCATCTTCTGGGAAAGAGGAAGCTAGGTTTCGGTTTAAATGCTTGTTTAATAATAAAAGATAAAAAGAGGTTGAAACTGTTTCGACCTCTTTTAACATTCAAAAGGGATCATGGGAGATGCAGTGACTGGTTCTTTTTATATTGCGTCAAGTATGGTACAATAAAAACATGAGAATTCAACAATTACACTATATTATCAAAATCGTAGAGACTGGTTCGATGAATGAGGCTGCCAAGCAACTTTTCATTACACAACCTAGTCTATCAAATGCCGTTCGTGACCTAGAAAATGAGATGGGAATTGAGATTTTTATCCGAAATCCTAAAGGAATCACCCTCACACGTGATGGGATGGAGTTTCTATCCTATGCCCGTCAGGTTGTCGAGCAAACGCAACTTCTAGAAGAACGTTATAAGAATCCAATCGCTCATCGCGAGCTTTTTAGTGTGTCTTCGCAACACTATGCCTTTGTAGTTAATGCCTTTGTTTCCTTGCTCAAGAAAAGCGATATGGAAAAGTACGAGCTTTTTTTGCGTGAAACCAGAACTTGGGAAATCATCGACGACGTCAAGAACTTCCGAAGTGAAGTGGGGGTCCTCTTTTTAAATAGCTATAACCGGGACGTTCTTTCGAAGATGTTGGACGACAACCATCTGGTTGCTCACCATCTCTTTACAGCCCAACCCCATATCTTTGTCAGCAAGACCAACCCTCTTGCTAAAAGAGACAAGGTACAGTTGGCAGATCTAGAAGACTTCCCATACTTGAGCTATGACCAAGGTACCCATAATTCCTTCTATTTCTCGGAGGAGATTTTGTCTCAGGAACACCACAAGAAATCCATCGTTGTTAGTGACCGTGCGACCTTGTTCAATCTCTTGATTGGTTTGGACGGCTATACCATCGCGACTGGTATCCTTAATAGTAACCTCAATGGAGACAATATCGTTTCGATTCCACTTGATATTGATGATCCGATTGAGCTGGTTTATATCCAGCATGAAAAGACAAGCTTGTCCAAGATGGGTGAACGTTTCATCGAGTACCTACTTGAAGAAGTTCGCTTTGACAGCTAATGCAACTCTATTAGAAAAGAAAAGGAAAAATGACACCAATGAATACCAATGATTTTGATTTCCACTTGCCAGAGGAGCTGATTGCACAGACACCTCTGGAAAAGCGCGATGCCTCTAAGCTCTTGATGGTCAATCGCAAAACAGGAGAATTTCAAGATCGCCATTTTCACTCAATTATTGAAATGCTAGAGCCAGGTGATGCCCTGGTTATGAATGACACCCGCGTACTACCCGCGCGACTTCATGGCCAAAAAGAAGAAACAGGGGGTCACGTTGAACTCTTGCTCTTGAAAAATACAGCAGGAGACGAATGGGAAGTCTTGGCAAAGCCAGCTAAGCGTCTCAAGGTTGGTACCCGTGTTGTCTTTGGGGATGGTCGCCTAAGCGCAGTCGTGACCGAGGAATTAACCCATGGTGGCCGTATTGTTCGCTTTGAGTATGAGGGAATTTTCCTAGAGGTGCTTGAAAGTCTGGGAGAAATGCCCTTGCCTCCTTATATCCACGAAAAGTTGGATGACCGTGAACGGTACCAGACCGTCTATGCCAAGGAGAGTGGCTCAGCTGCTGCCCCGACTGCAGGTCTGCATTTTACCAAAGAATTATTAGAAGAAATTCAGCAGAAAGGTGTTCACCTAGTCTACCTGACCTTGCACGTTGGACTTGGGACCTTTAGACCTGTTTCAGTCGATAATCTAGATGAACACGAGATGCATTCAGAGTTTTATCAGTTGTCTGAGGAAGCTGCTGCAACCTTGCGTCAGGTCAAGGACAATGGTGGTCGCGTGATTGCTGTGGGGACAACTTCTATCCGTACGCTCGAAACCATCGGAAGCAAGTTTGATGGTCAAATCCAGGCTGACTCTGGCTGGACCAATATCTTTATCAAACCAGGCTATGACTGGAAGGTGGTGGATGCTTTTTCTACTAATTTCCACCTGCCGAAGTCTACCTTGGTCATGCTTGTCTCAGCTTTTGCAGGCCGTGAATTGGTCCTCAAAGCCTACCAGCATGCTATCGATGAAAAATACCGTTTCTTTAGCTTTGGCGATGCCATGTTTATCTACTAAAAAACGAGCAAATCAAAACTAGAAATAAAAGGGCTAATTCCTACTTGGATTAGCCTTTTTTCGATATATGATAGCTATTGAATTAAAAGCAAATAAATGATACACTGAAGACTACGACACAGCCGTCGAAATCTATGTAAAATCTGACGAGCTATTTTTATCTGTGTCTATTTCAAAGGAGATTTTTATGAAAAACAAAACATTGCGCTATACGAGCCTATCAGTCCTGACCTTGTTGACTGCCTTGACCTTAGTTGCCTGTGGTGGAAAGACTGACAAGAATACGTCATCTTCAAACCAAAAGGAGACAACAAGCAAGGTGACTACAGAGTCCGCAAGTAAAACTGAAGCAGGCCAAAAAGAGGAGCAGAAGTCAGAAACAAATAGTGCGACAGAAGCTACAACCACTCAAGCAGAACAAAAGGAAGATAAGCAAAAATCACAAGAGGCTTACGCTAAGTTTGTAGGGATTTGGGAAAACTACGCGGGAACAACTGCAACAGTCACAGCAGATGGAATTGTAACGATCCAAAGTTCAAATGGAACCTTTAAATACGAGATGGGGCAAGTAGAGGAAAAAGACGGCTACTACTTAACAGGTATTCATCTTGTCGGTGGTGGGCAAGGGGCACGACTGATCTTTACCCCAGCTGGAGTCCAAAATGAAGTGACAGGTACAGATGGCAGTCAAGATGTCTTGTCTATCGGTCAATCTGTAAGCGACAAAGATAACCAGTTTTACCGTAACTAAGAACATCAATCAGAAGTAAGGGTGGAGAATTGTCCTTGCTTTTCTATGTTCTCAAAGCATAAATTTTTTATCATTCAACTATACATGACGTTTAAGTTGGATAATGAACAAGTCCACTTTAAAGTGAAAGATAATAAGGATAATATCAAAAAAGCCCTGTTTTTAGGGCTTTTTTATTACTTGCTAATATAAGAAATCAATTCCGTAGTTTTCTTTTAGATAGGTCGCTAACTCGGCTTTTTCTTCCTCTCTAAATCGACAAAGGCTAAGGGTGAGACGTAATTTCAAGGAGCTTGTATCGATGATGACGTTTGACTTAGAAATATCTTCTAGCTGGGTCACCTCTCTCAGATCGAAGTCTAAATAGTAAGCCTTGCTGTTAACGTGGTCGGGGTCACTGACATCCACTTCAACATAAGATGCTCGCAACAATTCTTCTTTTGGGATGAAGATTTCCTTGGAAAAGAAGAGCCCGGGATAGACATAAATGCCTTCAAAGGTGAATTCAAAGGAAAGCCTGCGACTAGTCAGTCTTTTGATACCTGCAATCGTTGAATAGATAGCAGCGAAAAAGAGGATGGTTGGACCCACCGTGAGAAGACTAAGCTGGGAAAAGTCGATTAATCCATGCGCGAGGAAAAAGAAAAATTGAAAGAATACACCCGCCGCAAAGACTAGATAGCCGACACCGACAAATTTTGAATAATAGATTTTCATAAAACCTCCAAATATAGAATTGAACTCACCAACGCTCAGTAGAAGGCGTATAGGTCGTGCAGAGATAAAATTCTAGGTATTCCCATCATATCCTATGGAGCGAAGTTCTGTCAACCTTTTAGCAAGATATAGCTCTTAGCTATTCTATGACCTAGTAAGTTGGTTTATGGTATACTAGGATAATAAAATTCCAAAATTTGAAGACTTGTTTTCATAAATAGAAAGAGGTATGTATGTTTTTTCTCGGACGCCGTCGTGTTTTTATCGGCGAATGCAATGGACAGGCTGTTTATTATGACCAAAAGACAGGAGAGGCTTTAGCTGCTCCAAAGAGTGTCTTGCTCAATACTGCAGGCGCTCGTGACACGAATTCCTTTATTCCTGAATTGGTAGTTCTCTTTCTAGCAAAATGGAAAGAGAACTTTTTTCTAATTAAGCAGATCATATTTCTGTTTAAACAATTCAATTTTATCATTGCAGTAATTGATTAAATCTTGTGCTTTTTCAAATGTGTAGCCTTTTTCAGATACCGACTTGACTTTCTTCTCATCAAAATAGTAGCCAGTCAAGCCCCTGACTTCCTCTGATAAGGTGAGATAATAACCTGTTTCGATTCCCTGATCTAGATCTTTTGAAAGAGACTTCATCAGGCGTCCGAAGAGAGACTTTTTTGTCTTTTCATCACTAGAATTATTCCCTAAGTTAGTCGAGATAAGACCAGGATGATAGGCATTGATGGTGATGTTTGAACCTCTTAAAAAGAAGTCTCTTGCCAGATAGCGTGTCATCCAAATAGTGTAAAGTTTTGAATTATTGTAGGCCAATCCTGGATTGTATTCTTTCTCAAATCCAAAGTCCAAATCCTTGACCTTGGCAAAATGATGCATATAGGAAGAAGTATTAATGACACGGCTGTCAGCCGATTTTTCTAACAAGGGGCTTAGCTCAGTTGTTAACAGATAGGGAACGAGAACGAATAACATAAAAGTCAACTCGACATTTTTAGCACTCGCTTTTCGTTCTTTTCCTGCATACAGGCCTGCATTGTTAAACAAGACATCGATCCTTTGAAAGTCTCGCTTGATTTCCCCTACAAATCGATAAACATCGTCTAATTTTGAAAAATCTGCCAAGTAGCTCGAAACTCTGCCTCTCAAGGAAACGGCCCGAACCTCTTGAAGCGCCAGCTCAAGTTTTTGAGGATTGCGACCATGGAGGATGACCTGATGGCCTTCACTGGCTAATTTCTTTGCCAAATGTTTACCGATACCGTCAGTAGCACCTGTAATCAGAATCGTTTTGACCATATTAGTCCTCCAAGAAAGCAATGAGTTCTTTTGAAAACTCCTCTGCATATTGGAAGATCGAACCGTGACCAGCATTTGGATAGATGATCAGCTTACTATCTTTTATTTTCTCATGCATATCATAAGAATTTTCTGTTGGAACCTGCATATCCTTGTCCCCGTTGACGATTAAGGTTGGTTGGGTGATAAATCTTAGGTCGTCTTGAGAATCTTTCCCCCAACCTTTAATAGCTTTGAGTTGAGTCAAGAAACCAGGCACACTCATGTCTTTGTCCGCAAATTCCTTGGTTCGCATTCCCATTCGTCCGAGAACTTTCAAAGCTTCGATTTTTCCTTGTTCATCATGGTTATAGAAGATATAGCGTTTAGGATCGATGCGCTCGAGTCCAGCTTTAAACATATAGTTAAATGTTTTCCCTGTGACCTTATCAATCTCTTTTCCACCTCGAGGTCCTGTTCCTGCTATAATGAGACGATTGACCAAATCAGGCTTGATTCGGACCATTTCTTGGGCAATCATCCCTCCCATAGAAAGACCTAGGAGATTGATTTTATCGTAACCAAGGGATTGAATAAAGGCAATCGTCTGCTCAGCCATTCCAGAAATGGTTGGGGCCACTTTTCCTTGACTGGCTCCCACACCAGGAAGGTCGACCACAATCACATGGTGCTTTTCAGCAATCAAGTCCAAAAGTTTTGGATCCCAGTTGTCGAGGGTTGCTGCCAAGTGGACCAGCATCAGAAGAGGTAGTTTTGATTTGCCTTTGCTGAGTTCGCGATAGGCAATTTTGTTCCCTTCAACAGTGATGTATTGATTTTTAGTTGTAAGATATGACATTGTCTTTTCCTTTTTATTTCTTAAAGCTGAGGACAGTTTTTCCACGTGAGCGACCATTAGCGACCTTGTCTAAGGCGCTATTCACTTCTTCAAATGGATAGACTGTATCGATAGATGGCTTGATTTCTAATTTGCTAAAGAGGTCAGCTACCTCTTGTAATTGAGCACCATTGCTTTCCACAAAGATAAAATGGTAGTGAACGCCGTATTTGTCAGCCATCTTATCAAATTTGCGACCAGCTAAGCCAAGAATCATCTGTTTCCATTTTGGCAGGTTCATGCGTTTGGCAAAGTCACCATTTGGCATAGCACGGAGGGAAACAAGCTGACCACCTTTTTTCATGATAGACATTTGTTTTTCAGTCTCAGCGCCACCAAGGGTATCGAGGACATAATCAACCTGGCTAACAGTTTTTGTATAATCCTCTGTTTTATAATCGATAAAGCGGTCTGCTCCTAGGTTCAATACACGCTCAGCGCTATCTCCAGCCCCATTGGTAATGACCTTCAAACCTTTAGCCTTAGCAATCGGAATGGCCATACCGCCGACACCGCCTGTACCACCAGAGATAAAGATGGTTTTGCCAGCTTGAGCCCCCATGAGTTCTAAGGCTTGCATAATGGTTAAGGCAGTCAAAGGAACAGCAGCGGCTTCCTCGTCAGACAGATAGTCTGGAACCTTGGCTAGAGCCTGACTATCGACAGCTACGTATTCTGCAAAGGCACCAATATGATTAAGTGGTAAACGCCCAAAAACTCGGTCTCCGACTTTGAGATTTTTGACTTGTCTACCTGTCTCTTCAATGATACCGACCACTTCATTTCCAGCAGTTTGTGGAAGTTTGTAAGGGACGATCACCTTTACTTCACCACGGGAAATCATGTTATCCAGAGGATTAACACCAGCTGCGGTGACTTTGACCAAAACTTCTTTGTCTGTGATGCTTGGTTTTGCGATTTCTGTGATGTTTAGTGTGATATTGTTTTTGTTATAAGTAGTATGTTGTGCGACTTTCATTGTCTACCCTTTTCTATTTTTTGTTGTATCCGATAGAGATACAAGCATAGTCTTTTTAAAACTGATCTGCATGCAAATCAGTTTCGTTTTTGTTTGGCATCTTTATAAAGATTGTTAATGACATCTTCTAAGGTTTGCTGGGCTAGTTCCTTATCAAGTTGAGCTTCAGCGCTAGCAAATAGTGGCGAAATGGCAGCTTGAATATGTTTCCCTACTGGGCAATCCGGATTGCTATTTTGGTGAACGGGAAATAAGCTGATGTGGTTGACTTCTTGTGTGGAAAAATAAATCTCAAGTAAGGTCACTTCCTTTGGGGACTTACTGAGTTGATAGCCTGTTTTTCCTTGATGGGAAGTAATTAAGCCAGCGTTTTTCAATAAGGCAATCACCTTACGAATATAACTAGCGTTGGTTCCGACGCTCTCAGCCAGAGCTTGTGAACTTAAGGTATCCTTGCTCTCGCTAATCATGGTTAGGATATGTAAGGCTACTGAAAATTTTGTATCCATATAAACTCCTTTGGATAACTTGTATCTAATACGAGAACAAGTATATCACAAATAAAATGAAAAGCAAGACTTTTGTTTTAAATTTTTAAAATATTTTTGAAGAGTGTCATCAGATTAGAGATGTCTGGAAAGGCAGTTCATAAAAAATAGTGAGATAAACTTGTTTTAAAGAAACAGCATCTCCCCTCTCTGCTTGATCAAACATATCTTAGTTTGTGCCTAGTAAACTTTGTTTAATAATCTAATTATATGTTATTTCATTCCGTTTTTTTGTTCTTTTCAAAGCGTTATGAGGACTTGAAACTTCTTTTATGATTTTTAATTAGTAAAATGTTGAACTATAGTGAGTTTTGTGTCACAATAGATAGTATATAAATCATTAATAGAATAGAAATAATATTTTCTTACCTTTACAAGTAGTATTGGTTAGACATTTTTTCGTCTCAATTGTACTTATCTCTCAAGTTTAGCTAGTTTTTATAAGCTCTGTTTTCGAATCAATAAAACAAATTTTAGAAGTGCATAAGACAAGATGGTGACCTTACTACAGTCATCGCTAATCGCTATGTCTTGCTGGTACAGACTGTTTGTGCCGTTGGCTATTTACCAGTCAATTTGATCAAAGGGCTTAATTATTATTTTTGAAAGGTCTTTTATGGAAAAAATTCTTTCTTTAGGTCTGACAGGTAAGAAATTACTTGTTCAGGGTTTCTTGTTTGTTCTGCTAGGTCTTATCTTGATGGTCACGGGAACTTGGTTGCCAGTGACGGTTATTCGACTGGTTCTGTTTTTAGCTTGGATAGCAACGGTCTTAGATTTAGTATTACGTATTTTCAAAAAAAGTCAGTCAACGGACACCTTGGGAGTTGCACTGGTTAAATTGTTAGTGATGGGATATTTGCTAGGCTCGAATCTTGCTACTGATGTGCCAATTTATATTTTGGCTCTTGTGATTGGAATTTATCAGATTTTTCATGCTAGTATCAACCTTGTCACCTATGTTCTCTACCGCAAAAACAAAATTCGACCTCGTTTTCGTTTCTTACTAGATGGTCTCGTACTAGTTTTTCTTGGTGGGACTAGTCTTTTGTCCTCTACGGGAAATTCTGTCTTTCAACTCTTTGTTTTAGGGGCTTATTTTTGCCTTTATGGTGTGTCCAATATCCGTGACGGTTTCTTATTTGAAAAGGAAATTGGGAAAAACCATCTCAAACGTCGTGTCAGAATGAGCTTACCTATTGCCCTAGCCGCTTTCATCCCTGCAAGTACTTTAGCAAAAATCAATAAATTCATGCAGGAAAATGCTGATGAGGAAGAGGAAATCTATCTTGGAATGGTGAAGTTTGGTAAGACAGCAGATCTTGAAATTTTCGTTCATACAGCGGAGACTTCTCTATTTTCAGCTATTGGTCATGTGGACCTTTGTTATCAAGGACGTGTGATTTCTTATGGAAACTATGATCCGTCATCTGAGACCTTATTTGGTATGGTTGGAGATGGTGTTTTATATTTTTGCGACCGTGATAAGTACATTGACTTATGTAAACGGGAGAGTCAAAAAACGCTATTTGGTTACGGAATAGATTTGACACCGGAAATGGAAGAAGCGGTTCAGGAAAAATTAGCTGAATTAAAACAACTAACGATTCCTTGGGAGCCAAGCGCAGATAAAATTAAAACGGAAGATGGTAAGGAAGACTACACCTACGCTTATAAAATCAGACATGAGACGGATGGGGAACTTTATAAATTTATCAAATCTAAGTTTAAATCCTACTTTGTCTTGTCCACAAACTGTGTGCTCTTGGCTGATACCATAGTCGGTCAAGCTGGAACAGATATCCTCTCACCAAAAGGATTTATCGCACCAGGAACTTATCAAGCCTACCTTGACCGAGAGTTTGAAAAACCAAATAGTATAGTCGTATCTAAACATGTTTATTAAGGAGAATTTATGAAGTTAGTTAGAAAATACACCCCGTTAATCCTTTTTATAGGGCTGGTTGCTCTTGTGATTCTGAATGCGTCGAGCTTTATATCAGGAGCAATCTCTTTCTTTGACGTGACTTCAACCTTGATTTATGGCGCTGTTATTGCTTTTGTGCTCAATGTTCCCATGAAAAAAATTGAACAATTGCTAGTCAAAATGAAGGTAAAGGCAGAGTTGCGTCGTCCGATTGCCATGGTACTTGTTTTCCTAGCTCTTATCTTAATCGTGATAGGTCTTTTGGTTTTGGTGCTACCAACCCTAGCTCAGACTATTAGTCAGCTGGGAACAGTCCTTTCAACAGTCCTGACTCAACTTGGGAAATTGCTAGACGGCTCGGAATTTGTAACCAAAGACATGTTGTCAACTATTGTATCAGGCATACAGGGACAGTCTAGTTCTATTAGCCAAGCCTTGATAGGTTTCTTATCGGGTCTGACTAGTAATATCGGCAATATTTTTTCAAGTTTGATGAATGCCTTTTTGATTATAGTCTTCACCTTTTCATTTTTATCCAGTAAGGAACATTTGGCAGCGATGACGAGCCGACTTCTGAAAGTCTTACTTTCAGAGAAGGTAGTGACAAAGTTGGCTTACATCGGACAAATAGGACTAGAAACTTATGATCAGTTTTTGATGAGTCAGCTAATTGAAGCAGTCATCATAGGAGTTATGGTAGCGGTTGGCTATAGCCTATTTGGACTACCCTATGGGGTAATGACAGGTATCTTTGCAGGAGTGCTGTCTTTCATTCCTTATGTTGGTCCTATGATTGCTTGTGTGCTAGGAGCGATTTTTATCTTTACAGTCAGTCCAAGTCAAGCTTTACTGTCTATCCTTCTTTATCAAATTATACAGCTGATTGAGGGAAACCTTATCTATCCCAAAGTTGTGGGTCAATCTATCGGCTTACCAGCTCTCTTCACACTTGCAGCAGCTAGTATTGGAGGAAATCTATTTGGCTTACTTGGAATGATATTCTTTACACCCATATTTGCTGTTATCTATCGATTGGTTAAAGAATTTGTCGTTGCAAAGGAAAATCAGGTAGATTGAGAAAGACTGAATTTAATAAGATATACTAAGAAGAGAGTGAAAGATTCTCTTCTCTTTTATTTCTAAATGACTTGCTCTTGTTCTGTTGCGAAAATTTATGAATTCATAATAGCCCATTTTAATCTCTATGCGGATTGGCCATGTAATATGGGCACAAATTAGTATAGTTTAGTTAATTATAGACTAGCTCTGTACTGTAAAAAACAGTTGGTCTTATCAAATATTGCTAGCAATTGATTGAGAATAAATGATAAGTTTGATAAGGTTGGAAAACCTTTATAATGATTTGCTACAAAAAGTTATTTGACATCAAAAAAGCCTTGAAATCAAGGCTTTTTCCTGTTGATTTAGATGCCCCCTACATGAATTTGTAAGAACTTTTCATATTGAAAATAAACAAAAGTGTTGAAATATAGCTGATTTTAGGGAAATACTTTTAGGTGTTTTCACTGTCAGGCTTTAAAAACGTGGCAAAAGTGGGGCAAAAACGAATGACTCACATTTGGTTTGAAAATCTATAATACCTAATGATTATGCCATACTAGATATATAGTGTTGTTATAAATAAATGTCAGTGCGAGTTCAAATCGGAGGATAAAATGGAAAAACAAATTAATGAAAAAAAAGCCTTGGAAAACCAAGGCTTTTTTAATGCTATAAACTCATTAAAAGAACCCCCAGTTAGATTTGGAATATTTTTTATTCTGTGTCACATAAAAATAAATAAAATGAATGGCTATAGCTAGAGTAAAAATGGTTGCAATACTCAACACTGTTATAGGATTAGAAGCGAAAAGCAAAGAGAGAATCAAGGCAGCCAGATAGAGTGTCGCTTGAGCACAGTAGTAACTTCTCGGATAGCGAAGATAGTTTTTGTTATAGGGCCCATTTGCTAGGACAGCAGCTTGGAAGAGGCCAATTCCGATATAAAAGAAGCTGATTGCAACGAGAAGATTAGCCTCGGGATTCAGGAGATAACCCATCGAAACTGTCATCAACATAAGCCCGATGAAAATAGGATAGTGACTATAAATTACAAATAATCCCTTTTGACTAGATCCTTCATCAATAGCATGGTCAAATTCGCCAAAATAAAACAAGAACAGGGAAAGCATGATAACGAAATTGAGAACCGAATAAATCGAGAAATTCTCGACTGTAAAGAAGCTAGCTAGCCCAACAACCATCTCTCCAAACGTAATAATGACAAGAAGGGAGACGCGCTCGATTAAATGGGGAAGATTTACCTGGAAATGCTCATCTTTAGTAATCAAGAAAATTGGCACAATAAATGTTAGCAGAATACTAGCAATAAAGATATAGACTCCAACGTAAATAGGGAAAAGAGCTGCCAGATAGACTCATAAACTTCCTAGACCTGTTAACCATAGAAAACCTTTGATACTTTCCCGATCAGTATTATCGGTTGATTTTCTAAAAAATTCAACCAAATATTGAAAAAATAAGGTAAGGGTCAATGTACCAACAGCCCAACAGGTATAATAGAACCATTGTTGCCAATTGTATCCAATCATATTGGACATAAAGAGCATAAGTCCCATGTTGATAAACATGATTACCATGTTAAATAACGAGTTTGTTCCATAGCGATTGGTATAAATGGTTTGAATCATCCAGGAATTGATGATAACCATGACAGAGATGAAGAAATCAAGTAAAGAATCCCAAGCCACAACACCGCTATGAAGAGGGTGAATTAAAGCAGTTGCTTTTGAAATTGCAAAAACAAACACTAGGTCATAAAATAGTTCTGAAAATTCTACACGTTTATGCTTAATAAGAGTTGTCATATTAATACCTTTCTACTTTAGAAATACAATACATTATAACAGAAAATGGTAATGAAAGAAAAGGATATGCTTAAATAATTTCATGTGGCGCGAATTGTCAAAACCTTGACTTCTTTTGTCATTTACTTGAAAAAGCAACCCTGACGAGTTGCTTAAAATCCTATTAAAAATTAACTGTGTCAGGATCATTCTGAGTTTTGATGCCTTGAATCTTATCCAAGACTGCCATATCTTCCTCTGATAAGTCGAAGCCGAAGATATCCAAGTTGGCTTCAATATTTTTAGGTGTCACAGACTTAGGTAGTGGCAAGAAACCTTTTTGAAGGCTCCAACGCAGAGCAACTTGTGCTACAGATTTACCGTTACGTTCAGCCACTGCTTCAACATCTTCATTTCCAAAAATGCTACCTGTACCTAGTGGACTATAGGCTTCAAGAAGGATATCGCGCTCTTGGCAATAGGCAACTAAGTCTTTTTGGTCACAACCTGGAGCAAAGAGGATTTGATTGACATGTGGCACAATTTCAGCCGTTTCAAGAAGAGCTTCTAGGTGATGTTGCATAAAGTTAGACACACCGATAGCACGCACCTTACCTTCTTTGTAGGCTTCTTCCATTGCCTTCCAAGCGCCTGCATTACCAGACTTCCAAGCATCATTCTCACGAAGTGCCTTTGGATTTGGCCAATGGATAAGCAAAAGATCCAAATAATCCACACCGAGTCTTTCGAGAGACTCATCGATAGAAGTCTTAGCCAACTCGTAATCGTGCTTATCATTCCAAAGTTTGGTAGTTAGGAAAATATCCTCACGTGCCAAATTACTATCAGCAATCGCCTTACCTACAGAAACCTCGTTACCGTAAATTTGTGCGGTATCAATATGTGTGTAACCAGCCTTAAGTGCGAAGCTAACGCTGTTATAGGCTTCTTCGCCTTCAGCAATTTGCCAAGTTCCAAAACCAATTTTAGGAATAGCAACCCCATTTGCAAGCGTATATGTTTCCATGATTTTCACCTTTTCTTTTTTTAATAGTACTATCTTAAATAAGATAAGGCAAAAATGCAAAGATTTGCTACGGCTATTATTATGAATAGTTCCTTACTTCTTTTTCCGATGTTCGTAACAGCCTTTGGAGATATTATTACTTGGGAAGAGAATGGATTTGTAAGAACTTTTCATATTGAAAATAAACAAAAATGTTGAAATATAGCTGATTTTAGGGAAATACTTTTAGGTATTTTCAATGTAAATATTTCAAAATGGGGCAAAAGTGGGGCAAAAACGAATGACTCGTATTTTGTTTGAAAACCTATAATACCTAATGATTATACCATACTAGATATATAGTGTTGTTATAAATAAATGTCAGTGCGAGATCAAATTGGAGAATAAAATGGAAAAACAAATTTCTACGTAGAATGGAATGCGAAAAAGTGATAATTAAAGAGACGAAAAAGCTGAGAATATGATTTCCCAGCTTTTTTGAATGCGATAGAAATAGCAACTAGACTATTTACGAAAGGCCTCAATAATGTAGGTGAAGCCAGTAACTAAAAATGAAAAGGCAATGACATAAACGACAAAGACACCTGTAGCCACTGGATTGAACAGAATCACTAGACCTAGTAAAAATTCAAGCAAGGCTACCCACATGATATTGCTACCAATAATAGGGAAAATCAATCTTAGACGATTGCCTTTAAAGAAAGCAATAATGGCTTCTACAATTAACCAAATTCCTACAATGGTCGGAATGACGACCGGCAGGGTCACAAAGCCATAAGCAACGAGGTAAAGAGCTAAGAGAAGACTAACAAATCCTTGGAAAAGATAAACAGGTGAGCGAAGCTCTTTTGGTGCAGAGAAATAGCCTAAAATAGCTGCTATAGAAGAAACCAGTAAACCAAATGAAATCCACCAGCTGTAAGCAACAAGATTAGCTACTGGGTTTGTAAATAGGAAAAGTCCTAAAAGGACAAAAACAACTCCTGCAAGGAATAGCAGTAAACGATTAGAAAATTTCATTTCAATACCCCCTATATAGTATAGTTTGCTAATAAAACTATTGTACTTATTTTTATAGAAAATGTCAATAAAATAAATAAACAATTTGGAAGTTTCAGTCTGACTTACAAAAAGAAAAGGAGTTTTCACTCCTTTTCACAGATTGAAGACAAAGTCCTTATAAAAGTGTCTTCTAAAGATTTTAACTTCAATCTGAAGCGAGGTTATCCTCGCTTTTTCTATTTATCAAACAATTCCTTATTTTCAATTAAGAGTTCTAGTGGAGATTTATCCCTTGCTTCAATAAAACCAGGTTCATATTGGTTATGAAGTGTTCTTTTCTGAGAAGTTGGATCAATATACAACTCATCTCCATCTTCTGTGTATAGTTGGTTGCCTCTTGTTAAGTAAAGTAAATCCTCTAAGTACTGTCCATCAGTTTCTAGAAAATCTTCGATGTATTTGACAGCTTTTAAAATCTCACTTACTTTATCAGAGTATTCATTAGATTCAAGAACACTCTTTTCTAACTCAATCTCTTTACTAGTTCCAAATAGTTGGGTTGGAGTTGCATTAAAATATTCTGCTATCTTATCCAAATTTGCAAAGGTAGGATAGCTTTTTTGTTTTTCGTAATCAGAGATGTCTGGAAAGATTGCTCATAAAAAAATGTGGGGCAAATGATGGGGCAAATCAGTTATAGACAAGCAAAAAAGCCTTATAAATCAAGGCTTTTTCCTGTTGATTTAGATGCCCCCTACAGGGCTCGAACCTGTGACCCATAGATTAAGAGTCTACTGCTCTACCAACTGAGCTAAGGAGGCAAATAAAAAGCTGTATTGGTGCCGAAACTTCACGGTTTGTATTGAACCCGCGCAATTAAGCAGGTGGGCAACTCGCTCTAACTGAAGCTGTTTCCGTGTGAGACGGCCTACATGCTGTTAGAAGACTTTTGTTTCCCTAATAATACAAAAAATAGTCGGTCAACACTTAAATGTGAAGTCGTACACCACAGCGTTTCTATGATTATATGATACCACTTTTTCAAAAAAAATCAAGGGAAAATTAAAAATTTTGAAAAGGATTTCATAAGTTTCGTAATTTATCAATGGTTTCCTTGCGTTGAGCCAGGGCACGTTCGTATTTTCCACTATCTTCTGGTGAGAAGTAGCTATGGTTGCGAATTTTTTCTGGCAAGTACTCTTGTTTGACCCAGTGACCTGGGTAGTTATGTGGATAGAGGTAGTTTTGGGCATTGCCTAATTCCTTGCTACCACTATAGTGGCCATCTCGCAGGTGACGTGGGATTGGTAGGTGGCCTGAGGTTTTAAGGTCAGACAGAGCCTTGTCCATAGCTACATAGGCTGAGTTGGATTTTGGAGAAAGGGCCAAATCAATCACAACATTGGCAATGAGGATGCGGGCTTCGGGGAAACCGATCCTCTGTGCTGCATCCAGAGCAGTCACGGTATGAATCTGGGCTTCGGGATTGGCCAAACCGATATCTTCATAAGCAATCACAGTCAAACGACGAGCTAGGCTAGGAAGGTCACCAGCCTCTATCAAGCGAGCAGCATAGTGGAGACTAGCGTCCACATCTGAACCGCGAATAGACTTTTGAAGGGCAGAAAGGACATCATAGTGTCCGTCTCCATCCTTGTCCATAGTGATGTAGCTTCTCTGAAGACTATTTTCCATGATATCCAGTGTAATATGGTGGATACCTTTGTCAGTAGCTGGAGTGGAGAGAACTGCCAAGTCCAGCGAGTTAAAGGCAGAACGGAGATCTCCGTTGGTCGATGTTGCTATAAAATCAAGGGCATCATCATCTAACTTAACTGGGAAATCAAAACCTCGTTCAGGATCTGTCAGGGCTATTTGAATGGCCTTTTTGACGTCTTGATTGGATAAGGGTTCTAATTCAAAAATCTGAACACGGCTACGAATGGCTGGAGTGACAGAAAAGAAAGGATTTTCAGTCGTGGCTCCAATCATGATGACCAGTCCACTTTCCAAAAGAGGCAAGAGGAAGTCTTGCTTGGTCTTGTCAAGACGATGAATCTCGTCTAGTAGCAGTACAAGGCCACCTGAGAATTTAGCTTCTTCAGCAATCTCTTGGAGACGTTTTTTACTATCAACAGTGGCATTGAAGGTTCTAAAGGCATATTTGGTCGTTCCAGCGATGGCTGAAGCGATACTGGTTTTTCCGATGCCTGGAGGTCCGTATAGTATCATAGAGGATAGGCGATTGGCTTCCACCATACGGCGGATAATCTTGCCTGGTCCAACTAGATGCTCCTGACCGATGACCTGGTCGATGGTTTTGGGGCGCATACGAAGCGCGAGATTGTCTGGCATAGCAGCCCTTTCTAACATGGATTTTCTGATACGAATGTGGTAATATGGTAGTATCTATTTTAGCATATTTCCGAGTATTCGGGGCGATTGAAGAGTCGTATAGAAAGAGGACAAAATGGCAACATATGGATTTTTAGATGTTTTACAAGAAGAGTTGGACAAGAACTTTCCTTTTGATTATGAGATTAGTTGGGACAAGCGTAATCATGCGGTTGAAGTGAGTTTTCTATTAGAGGCGCAAAATTCTGCAGGGGTGGAGATGTTAGATGAAGACGGAGAGGTTTCGTCAGATGATATCCTTTTTGAAGAAGCGATGCTTTTTTATAACCCTGCCAAGTCAACAGTTAATGCAGAAGACTATCTCACAGTCATCCCTTATCTGCCGAAGAAAGGTTTTTCTCGTGAATTTTTAGCTTATTTTGCACTATTCCTCAAAGATACTGCAGAGGTTGGACTAGATGCCCTCATGGACTTTTTGGAAGACCCAGAAGCAGAAGAATTCGTCATGGAATGGAACCAAGAAGTCTTTGAAGAAGGGAAAGTTGGCTTGGAAGAGGGAGAATTTTACCCTTATCCTAGATACTAGGAGCTTGTAGTGGACGTAGATATTTTAGATTTCACAGGCTGCAAAATTGCTCTATTTTGCGGAGATAAGCTACTAACCATCTTGCGTGATGACAAGGAAAATATTCCTTGGCCCAATATGTGGGAGTTGCCGGGTGGTGGTCGTGAAGGGGACGAAAGTCCTTTTGAGTGCGTGGCGCGTGAAGTTTATGAGGAACTAGGCATTCACTTGACCGAAGATTGCCTGCTCTGGAGTAAGGTCTATCCCAGCATGCTCTATGAAGGCAGACAGTCAGTATTTATGGTCGGGCAACTAAGTCAAGAACAGTTTGACAGTATCACCTTTGGAGATGAAGGGCAGGGCTATAAATTGATGAACATTGAGGAATTTTTGACATCCAGTCAAGTAGTTCCGCAGTTGCAGGGTAGATTGAGGGATTATTTGGAGGAAGTGAAATGATTTTTGCAATTGCAACAACCACGTTAAACAAGGAAGTTAAACGCAAACTAAAAACTGGACAATACTCTAGGGAAGAAGCTACATTCATTTACATGGAATATTTAAAGTTAAAGAAGCAGAGAGAAAGTGGTACGAAAGTAGCTGGGATCTCTATGGCTGTTATTTGGGGATTAATGCTTGTTTTACCCTTACTGAGTGGTGAAGGTCTCGTACTGCCCCTTTCAGTACATTTTTTATTACTGCTACTGCTTGCAGGAATTGTTCTATTTGTTTATTATCTTATGTTTGGTATTTTTAAACAGCAGATTCATAGCGCAATGAAAGAACACTATACAGATGTGATTGAAGAATTTAAGAAGAATAAGGAAAATACAAAATGGAAACATGGCAAGAGTTAAAAGTAACGGTTAAGCGTGAGGGAGAGGAATTAGTTTCCAATCTCTTGATCGAGTTAGGCGCCCAAGGGGTTGCTATTGAAGACAGCATGGACTATGTGGGCAATGTCGATCGCTTCGGTGAGATTTTCCCTGAGGTCGAGCAGCAAGAAGAAATTGTGGTGACAGCTTACTATCCCGAAACGGTTGATGTGGTAGCGGTTGAAGCGGATTTGCAGGCGCGTCTTGCAGAATTGACAGACTTTATGGATTTGGGAGAGGTCAAGATTGGGACGACTGCCTTGGCTGAGGAAGACTGGGCAGACAACTGGAAGAAATACTATGAACCAACTCGCATTACCCATGACCTGACCATCGTGCCATCATGGACGGACTATGAAGCAACAGCGGGAGAAAAGATTATCAAGCTAGATCCAGGGATGGCCTTTGGGACAGGTACGCATCCAACCACTAAGATGAGTCTTTTTGCCTTGGAGCAGGTCCTTCGTGGTGGTGAAACGGTGATCGATGTGGGGGCAGGTTCAGGGGTTCTTTCCATTGCTAGCTCTCTACTTGGTGCTAAGGAAATCTTTGCCTATGACCTAGATGATGTAGCAGTTCGGGTCGCTCAGGAAAATATTGAACTCAATCCAGGCATGGAAAACATCCATGTAGCAGCAGGAGACTTGCTTAAGGGTGTTGAGATTGAAGCAGATGTGATTGTAGCTAATATCTTGGCGGATATCCTCATTCATCTGACAGAGGATGCTTATCGTTTGGTTAAGGACGAAGGCTACCTCATCATGAGTGGGATTATCAAGGACAAGTGGGACATGGTGCGCGAGTCGGCGGAGTCAGCTGGATTTTTCCTTGAAACCCATATGATCCAAGGGGAGTGGAATGCCTGTGTCTTCAAGAAGACCAAGGATATTTCTGGTGTGATTGGAGGTTAGAATGCAACAGTATTTTGTCAAAGGCAGTGCTAGCTCACCAGTCACTATCGAGGACAAGGAAACCAGCAAGCACATGTTTCAAGTTATGCGCTTGAAAGAGGATGACCAAGTGACCCTAGTCTTTAATGACGGGATCAAGCATTTGGCGCGCGTGCTAGATGTAGAGGCTCGTCAGTTTGAATTGGTTGAAGAACTAGCTGACAATGTGGAACTGCCAGTCCAAGTGACCATCGCATCAGGTTTTCCCAAGGGGGACAAGCTGGAGTTTATCACTCAAAAGGTGACGGAACTGGGGGCTAGCCAAATCTGGGCCTTTCCTGCCGACTGGTCAGTTGCCAAGTGGGATGGCAAGAAATTGGGGAAAAAGGTTGAAAAACTAGAAAAAATCGCCCTGGGAGCAGCCGAGCAAAGCAAGCGAAATCTTGTCCCAAGTATTACCCTTTTTGAGAAAAAAGCAGACTTTCTAGCTCAGCTGGACCAGTTTGACCGCATCGTGGTAGCCTACGAAGAGTCGGCTAAAGAAGGAGAAAGCGCTGCTCTTGTACAAACTGTAAGTGGTCTTGAAAAAGAAACTCAGTTGCTCTTTATCTTTGGTCCAGAAGGCGGTCTTTCACCTGCGGAAATAGAAGATTTTGAAGCCAAAGGAGCTGTTCTGGCAGGACTTGGTCCTCGAATTTTGCGAGCAGAAACAGCACCGCTTTATGCCCTATCAGCTATTAGTGTTTTGCTAGAATTGGAAAAATAAGAGACTATGAAAAAATCACCTAGAAAAGGTGATTTTTTGTTATGATAAAGCTTACTCAAATTTTCCTTTATTGGCTTCATTTGAAGCCTTCATGCTAATTTGTAAAAGGTTGGCGAGATTTTCATTATCAAGGCTAGCATCTCCGTTGCTATCAACTTTTATCGCTAGATAATGTGGATTTCGATCAAGATAGTCCATTCCTTCTAAATCTACGTAATTGTCTGCATTAAAATCAAGAGCGGCCAATTGATATACAAAACGAATATTCATGGCTTTAGCATAGTCTGTTTCAAGAACCTTTTGTTGTTCTTCCACCAGTCCTTGAAAGAAATCGAAACTGGCTGTGTGATAAGAGGCTTTCACTTCGTATTGGTAGGTGTCTACAGCTGGGGACATAAATTTCAAATAAACCATGTCACCTTCTACTTTATAATCTTCAAGAGTATAGGCTCCGGCTTTTCCTAGAGCATTGGTGTTGACCTTAAAAAACATTGGTGCATAAATTTTGAGAGGATATTTTTCTCCCTTATACTCAAAGACCGTATCATTTGAAAAATTCGGACGGATTTTAGTTAACTCAGGGACTAAATATTCGTTCCAAACCTTATCAAATAACTCTTCTTGATTGCTAGCACCCGCTGCTTTCACAACTAGGTCAAGATTTTCTTGATTGACAAAGACGGCATCCACTAATTTGAGGGCTGTTTGAACCTTAGGCTCCGAAATTTCCTTTTTCTTTTTTTCAAGATTCTCAGCTGCTTCTTTAGTACGGTCTAAAGTTTTATTAAATTGACTGCCACTGTTGGTTTCAACAAAGGTTCTCTCATAGTTCGTAGGTTCAACTTTGGCATTCCAATCAAATGAAGCAGCAGGACCAGTTACATCTTTCTTATGGTATGTGGAAGCCTGATTATTTGAATTATTTGTAGAACTAGTAGATGGCTTTGATGAGCAAGCGCCAAGGGCTAAAGCTAGTGTTGTCACACAAGCTAGGCAACAAAGTCTAAACGATTTTTTCATACATTTCTCCTTTAAGTAATGCTTGTTATTCACTGCCTATTATATCATGACTTTTAGGATTACAGTGCTTTAAAATGAATTAGACAGGGATTCTACGTGAGCGAGGGAACAGTCATATCAGTCTTTTATGATATACTATATGGGAACTACGGTTAGTTGTTTAATTGAATGTTATAAATAAGGAGAAGGTTATGAAAAAACGCATATTTCTCACAATAGTACTTTTAGGAGGATTGATCATGATAGGATTGGCAGGGTGCGGAGAAAATAAGAACAGTCGAGAATGGATTGAGAACAAAGTCTCTGAGATCAGTCGTGTCTATCCAACCGAGAATCTATTTGACTTGTTTAAGCAATTTCCGGAAGGGTTCAAAGTAAATCAAGTATATATAAAACGTGGAACCTATATTATAGAGATAACTTTACAAGGAGATAGTAGTAACCAAACAATTTCTGGAGTTCTAACTAAGACACGTGCTTCTGAAGATATTACTGAAAAGCCCGAAGAAACTATAAAAGTAGATTATATTAACGGGGAATTTATCTTTTCTGATGAGAAGAAGGCGAAAGAACTGTGGCCTTTTGATGGATTTTTATTTCAAAAGTTAACAGTTAATCACTCTTTTCTATCTTCATTGTCTATGAAATCTAAAAATTATAATGGTAATAATGGGGCATTTGATATTGATTATTTAGTTCGGAATCAAACTATCAATCAGTATTTTAAAAAAGATGAAAATGAACAAGCAACATTAAGTTTTGGAAGCTCATACCGAAACGACGATTATTACTATTATTCAATAACTGTTCACTATGATAATGTTTATACATTTATAGAAACGGTATCGAATTAAAAGGAAATAAAATGAAAGATGAAAAATATGTGAACAGTGGAATTGCTACTTTAGATGCAGCAAATATTACTTTTGATGATTTTGAGATGCCCTTTCCTTTGCAAAAAAATGGATATCCAAACTGTTCCTAATCTTGTGCTCTATTAAAACAGGGCAAATCACACTATTTAGAGCAGAGAGTATTCCTAGTCTTGATGAAAGATTAGTTTAACTAACACAAAATGACTCTGGAAATTGGAATCATAGAGATGATAAAAGAGGTTGGATTATTTTCCAACCTCTTTTTTTTTATCTTAATGGAATTGCATACCACCATCGACGATAATGGTTTGACCTGTAATATAGTTTGAATCTGGTCCAGCAAGGAAGCTAACCGCTGCAGCGACATCTTCTGGCTCAGATAGGCGTTTCAATGTAATATCTTTTGCGAATGTTTGCATACCCCATTCGTCGTCTTTTCCTGCATTTTTCCCAACTTCGTGAGCGATATCATACATCATTGGTGTTTTAACGATACCTGGAGCATAAGCGTTAACAGTGATGCCTGAATCAGCTAAATCACGCGCCAATGTTTGAGTAATGCCACGAACAGCGAATTTTGTACCACCATAAACAGTCAAGTTTGGATTTCCAACAACACCTGCTTGAGAAGTAGCGTTGATGATTTTACCACCGTGACCAAGTGCTTTGAATTGAGCTTGAGCAGCTTGTGCTCCCCAGATTACCCCACCGACGTTAATAGCAAAGGTACGATTGAACTGTTCTTCTGTAATCGTATCTAGAGGTGTAGTCGGAGCGACACCAGCGTTGTTTACCACAACGTTCAAGTCTCCGAAATGGTCTACAACTTTTTGGAAAGCTGCAGCAACCTCTGCTTGTTTAGACACATCTGCTACAACAGCTAAAGCATTCTCTGCTGACAACTCAGCAACTGCTTTTTCAGCTGTTTCAGCATTGTAGTCTAATACCCCAACCTTAAAACCATCTTGGACCAAGCGTTTTGCGATTGCAAAACCGATTCCTTGACCTGCACCTGTAACAATAGCTACTTTAGACATATGATTCCTCCTTTGGTATCCGTGATACCATTCAAACGTTCATAAAAGAACAGCAAAGGGTTATAAGTGAGTACTGATAAGTTTCTAAAAGAAGTCCTATCGCTTTTTAGTATACAACTTTGTGAAATTTGTGTCAAACAAAGACTGGTTTTTGGGAAAAATTAACCCTCTAAGAGTGAAAAAACTATCTGAGACTAACATGTTTATTTCTTATAATGAAGATAGCTAGAAAAGAATGTTGTATAATAGATGTGTATGATTGGAGGTAGGCTGATGTATCAAGAATTGAAAAGAAAAGTAATAGAAGAAAAACCGAGTTATAGTCAAAAAGAACTCCAGTGGTTACTTGAGCACTTAGGGGATTCGAGTCCAGAAATTCGAGATGAATTGGTTTTTACCAGTTTGGCTAGAGGGATCCAAGAAGAGTTATTTACAAAGGAGCAATTTCAATTTATATCTGCTATGATTGTTTCTGATGGTGGACTAGATAAAGAGCTCGATAAGCTAGGAACTTCAACGCTTGAACGTTCTTTTAGGGCACTTATTTATGCCAATCTCTTATCCGCCGATGGCAACCAACACTCTATTTATTATCAAGTGCTTAAAACTGATATCAGAAATACGATGCTCGATCAAGGATTGCACTACCTTGAAAAAGAAGAGGATACGACTGGTTTTTCAAGCCAGTATGGTTGGGTACATGCTTTTGCGCATGGAGCGGATCTCTTGACTGAAGTCGTTTGTCATCCAGACTTTTCTGCAAGTCGAATTTATGAGGTGTTTGAGATCCTTGGTCAACTGTTTAAAAGAATTTCGATTCGATTTATAGATGATGAGGAATGGCGCTTAGCCAGAGTGCTTTACGAACCTATTTTGCAAGGCAAGGTGGATCAAGCGACACTAACCTCTTGGATAAAGTCACTTGATTTCCCGATAGAAGCGACGGAAGATTTTTATAAATTTTCCAATTTTAGATCTTTTCTATTAGAAGTCTATGTTCAACTCGACCAGAGAAATAGTTTACAAGATAACTTGAAAGAAGCAATTCAATCTTTTCAATATTAGATTTCGACTATTAAATGTGAAAATTTACACAAAGTTTCCAAGCACATTTCTTGAAACCCTTTCCTTCTTCTGATAGACTAATACATAGTTTGAAAAAAGGAGACTTAATATGAAAAAATTTGTTGCTGAATTAATCGGTACTTTTATGCTTGTGTTCATCGGAACAGGAGCTGTTGTTTTTGGAAATGGTGTTGAAGGACTTGGACACCTTGGAATTGCTCTTGCATTTGGTTTGGCAATCGTAGTCGCAGCTTTCTCAATCGGAACTGTTTCAGGTGCTCACTTGAACCCAGCTGTTTCTATCGCTATGTTTGTGAACAAACGTTTGTCATCTTCAGAACTTGTAAACTACATCCTTGGTCAAGTAGTCGGTGCTTTCCTTGCGTCAGGGTCTGTATTCTTCCTCTTGGCAAATTCAGGTATGTCAACGGCAAGTCTTGGTGAAAATGCCTTGGCAAACGGTGTAACTGTCTTTGGTGGTTTCTTGTTTGAAACAATCGCAACATTCTTGTTTGTTTTGGTGATCATGACTGTAACATCAGCAAGCAAAGGAAATGGCGCAATTGCTGGTTTGGTGATCGGTTTGTCATTGACAGCTTTGATCCTTGTGGGATTGAACATCACTGGACTTTCAGTAAACCCAGCTCGTAGCTTGGCTCCTGCTGTATTGGTAGGTGGCGCAGCTCTTCAACAAGTTTGGATTTTCATCCTTGCACCAATCGTTGGTGGAATTCTTGCAGCCCTTGTTGCTAAAAACTTCCTTGGGACTGAAGAATAATTGAGACTCAAAAAGCCTTGCTCCTCATGATGAGGAACAGGGCTTTTTCGTATTATACTCTTCGAAAATCCCTTCAAACCACGTCAGCTTCCATCTGCAACCCCAAAGCACTGCTTTGAGGTTGTAGATAGCTTCCTAGTATGCTCTTTGATTTTCATTGAGTATGAGTTTAACGGTTGTCAATTTTCTCTGGATAGAGGTCATGTTGGAAGAGGCGTTGTTCTGCCAATCCTTCATACTTGGTTCCAGGTCTACCGTAGTTGTAGTAGGGGTCGATTGAAATGCCACCGCGAGGTGTAAATTTCCCCCAGACTTCTAAATAGCGAGGGTCTAGCAAGTTGACCAAGTCTTTCCCGATAGTGTTGATACAGTTTTCATGGAAATCTCCATGGTTTCGGTAGCTAAAAAGGTAGAGTTTGAGGGATTTTGACTCGACACAGAGCTTGTCAGGAATGTAGGAAATATAAATAGTTGCAAAGTCTGGCTGAGCAGTGATGGGACAAAGTGAGGTAAATTCAGGGCAGTTGAACTTGATGAAATAGTCATTTTCCACATGACGATTGTCAAAGGATTCGAGGACTTCGGGTTGATATTCGAAAATGTAGTTGGTTTCTTTGTTGCCCAATAGGCTGAGGTTTTTCATTTCTTCTTGTTGTGACATGATTTTTTCTTTCTAATCTTAAACACCACGTTGGTTGTCGTAGAGGAGGGTATGGAGTTGAGGAAGGACGCGGACATTGCCCCAGCTATCGTCGGCAGCGACACGTTCCCAGAGTTCTTTGAGGCGGTCGAGTTGGTCTTGGACAATATTGCCTGTAGCCTTGGGCTCAGGATTTCCCGCCGATAAGAAGAGGACATCTGGTTGGTAGCGTTCTTGAATACCTTTGGCAAAGGCTAGATCTGCATCATCAAAGACAGGGATTTTAAAGGTTACTTTGTCTGGGTCTAGTTGGGAAACGATAAAGTCCAAGGTCTCAAAGTTGACTTCCATCTTGGAGGAAGGAGGCTTAGGACTCAGAGTGACTTGGTCTATATCTTTTAACCAATTTTGCCAGCGGGAGCCTTGGGTCTCAACAGCCAGAGTGACCCCACGTTCCTTGAGTTTGGTTACTAGCTCAGCCATGTTGGCTGCTAGGATAGCAGGATTTCCCCCAGATAGGGTGACATAGTCGTAGCTTCCTAGTTTGTCTAACTCAGCGATTACTTCATCAGCTGTCATACGAGTTGGTTTTTCAGAACCGTCCCAAGTAAAGGCGGAATCGCACCAGTCGCAGTGGTAGTCGCAACCAGCAGTGCGGACAAACATGGTTTTCTGGCCAATAGCACGACCTTCACCTTGAAATGTAGGCCCAAAAATTTCTAGAACTGGTAGTTTGAGGACACGTTCCTTAGTCATCTAACCACTCCCGTCTAAACTCCGCAAAGGCAGTCGGAGTTTCATAGAGGCGAACATATTCCAAACGGAGACCGCGCTCGTCTGGCAACTCTTGGCTCATGGTTTGGAAAATCCAGTAAACCATATTTTCAGCAGTCGTATTCATGTAGGGCAGGGTTTCATTGAGATAGCGATGATCCAAGTGGGGCTCTAAGTAGTCCTTGTAGATAGCTTTGATGTCTCCGAAATCGTAGGTCATACCTCTATCATCTAAAAATCCACTGACAGCGATTTGCAGATGATAGGTGTGACCGTGTAGGGATTTGCATTTTCCTTCATAGTGAAAGAGGTGGTGGGCAGCATCGAAGGTAAATTCTTTTGAGACTAAGGTTCTGTGAGGATTGTAGACAAGAGATTCCCCAGTTTCTTGTTTGATTTCTTTGGGGGCAAAAAACATCAGGCCTCTCCTTTCTGAGAGAGATAAACCTCTAAACCATGTTGGCGTAGATGGCAGGCAGGACAATCTCCACAACCAGTACCGATAATCCCATTGTAGCAGGTCAAGGTCTTCTCACGAACGTAGTCAAAGGCACCAAGTTGGTCAGCTAATTCCCAAGTTTCAGCCTTGTCTAACCACATGAGAGGCGTTTGGATCACAAAGTCGTAATCCATAGCAAGGTTAAGCGTGACATTGAGTGATTTGACAAAGACATCCCGACAGTCAGGATAACCTGAGAAGTCTGTTTCGCACACTCCTGTCACGATATCTGTAATTCCACGCTGCTTGGCAAGGACTGCCGCAAAGGACAGAAAGAGATGATTGCGACCGTCAACGAAGGTATTAGGCACCTCTCCTTCTTTTTGCTCAATTTCTAAATCTGAAGTCAAGGCATTTTCAGTAATTTGTCCTAGCAGAGACATATCTAGGATATGATGACGAATTCCTTGTTCCTCAGCGATTTCTTTAGCCACTTGAATTTCTAAATGGTGGCGTTGACCGTAGGCAAAGGTAACGGCTTCAACCCTTTCATAGTGTTGCTTGGCCCAGAAAAGGCAGGTTGTTGAATCTTGACCGCCACTAAAGACGACCAAGGCTGATTGACGTTTCATAGTACTCCTTCCAAAATGGGAAATGTTCAGAGCACGCAAAAAGCTCCCCAGAGGGAGCTAAAAAATACCAAGTAGAGGTTTTTTTTAGCGATGGCATGTCCCAAACATCGTAATATTCTAGTTACAGTCTAGCATATTTTTTGAAAAATGGCAAAGGGCAAGAAAAAAGAGACCAAATGAATGCACTTGGTCTCTCCTTTGATTAGCTTAATTCAGCAACGATGGCTTTGATTTGTTCTGCAGTGTGGACACCTGCCACTTGTTTAACAACTTGTCCATCTTTCTTGAAGAGAAGAGTAGGGATAGACATGATGCCGAATGAACGAGCTGTGTTTGGATTTTCGTCAACATCCATTTTAACGATTTTCAAGACATCTTCTGAAAGTTCTTCAGACAATTTATCCAAGATTGGACCTTGCATACGACATGGACCACACCAAGTTGCCCAGAAGTCTACCAAGACCAAACCGTCTTTAGTTTCTTGTTCGAATGTTGCATCTGTAATTGCTTTTGCCATAGTATTTCTCCTTTTTAATTATATTGGCTTAAATCTTGTTTCATGAGATAGAAGAAGACATCTCCATAAGTCCCATGGTAGTCCAAAGTATGTCCCTTATAGGTTAACTTTTGAACTGGGTAGTAGTCTGCGACACCAATCAAACAGGCTTGCTGAGAACGCTCAAATTCTTCGTATGACTCGAAGGTCATGGTTCTCTCTTGCTTGCTGGCATCTAGATAAGTGATTTCAATCATAGGATTCTCCTTTGCTAAATTATGTTTTCATTTTACTCCTCAGAAAAAGGAATGTCAAGAAAATTGATTGCGCACGCAACTTTTTTTGAAAATCTGATTAAGGAATGAAATCAAGACTAGTTTCCAGTCTTTCTTCGACGGCTTTTTGCAGGTAAGCTAGGGTTGTTTGTCCCTCGTCAGTCAGGCAGATAAAACTAGCTCGCTTGTCTTGTTCGCAACATCTCCGACTAAGCAAACCACAGTTTTTAGCTTCTAGTCGTGCTACCATTCGAGAAACAGCGCTTGGACTCAGATGAAGTTTGTCCGGCAGGTCAATCTGTCTCAAAGATTTTTCTTGAGCCTGATTTAAAAAGTGCAAGAGATAGAATTCTTTGAGCGTTAGGCTTTGGTCACTCTGCTCAGCAATCGTTTGCTCTAAAAGAGCTTCTAGCTCTACTTGTCGGCGGTTGAAGTCAAACCATTTTTCTAAGTAAGTCATATCAATCTCCTTTCTATATAGTAGTTATAAACAGATTTACCTATCTGAGATGCTTGCGCACGCAATTAGTATACAACTTTTTGGAATAGATAGCAAGAAGGATGTTTCTTGTGTATTTCCTTGAAATTTTCTGAAAAAAGAGTAAACTGGTATGCAGAAAGTCTATTTGTGGAGTAAACGATGAAATTATATGTTCAGTTAATGATTCTCTTTGTCATTTCACTGATTGGTGAGGGAATCTCTAGCTTTTTCCATTTGCCTATTCCTGGAAGCATTATCGGTTTGATTATTTTATTTTTAGCCTTGCAGTTCAAGTGGTTGCGGGTACGGCATGTCAACATGGTTGGGAATTTTCTGCTAGCTAATATGACTATCCTCTTTCTACCTCCTGCAGTTGGGATTATGGAGAAATTTGATGTGATTGCTCCTTATTTATTGCCCATTGTCTTGATTGTCTTTTTTGCAGCAGTTATCAATATTATCTTGATTGCGCTTGTAGTTCAGTTTATCAAAAAGCGTTATGAAGGAGATTACGAAGAAAGGGGTGCCAAATGAGCGAATTTGTATCCAATCCACTTTTTGGAATAGCCTTATCCATTTTGGCTTATCTTGGAGGAATGATTATCTTTAGGCGGTACCCTCATCCTCTAACAACTCCCTTACTGTTAGCAACTGTATTTATCATTGTTTTTCTAAAATTGACTGGTATTTCTTACGTTGCCTATTACCAAGGTGGAGTCTACCTCAATAACTTGATTGTTCCCTCAACAGTAGCTCTAGGAATTCCTCTTTATAAGAGTTTTCACCTCATGAAACACCATGTAAGGAGTATTTTACTCAGTAGTTTTCTAGCGGTTGTTGTGAATACCATTTTTACAGCTTTAGTTGCAAAAATTTTCGGTATGGATTTTTTCTTGGCGATTTCGCTTTTCCCAAAGTCTGTAACGACGGCCATGGCAGTTGGAATTACGGATAAGCTACAAGGGATAGCGACGATCACCTTGGTAGTTGTGGTAGCAACTGGCATTTTGACCAGCGTTATAGGACCAACGCTTCTAAAATGGCTAAAAATTGACGATCCAGTAGCTGTTGGTCTTGCTCTTGGAGGAACTGGTCACGCAGTTGGGACTGGAACAGCTTTTCGTTATGGAGCTGTTGCGGGGGCTATGGGTGGCCTGGCTATCGGTGTCACCGGTATTCTCTATGTATTTGTAAGTCCCATCGTAGCAGGTTTGATATTGAGTTAAAAAATAAGAATGTTATATTTCTTTGTGTAAAAAGAAGCCTCTAGCTTTATTTGCTAGGGGCTTTATTCATTATTGTAAGTTTACTTTGTTCTTTAAGATATAGTAGGTTCCGAGATAGAAGCCGACGCTAAGGATTAAGTCCTTGAAAATTTCAAAAGATAATACCCAATTGTAGTCGAAATCGATGCGAAGATTGAGGGTGATAAATCCAAGAACAACTTGGATGGCGATGTAGGCAACGACCGCAAGAGCTGTACGGTATTCATTAAAGAGTTGGCCGATAGAGATAGACAAGTAGATACAAAGAATACCTGCAAGAGTGTTAAAAATATAGGAAATCAAGGCTAACCAGAAATCATCTGTATAATTTTTTAGCATATACTCGGCAAAACTAGATAGGAAGGCGTCTGGTTCAATCATGGAAATGATAATATAAAGGCTAAAAAGGAAGACCACTGTACTTGCCAAAGACCAAACAAAGGCTCCAAGAAGTTTAGCGGAGAGAATCTGGTGTTCAGATACTGGAAGGGTTAGAGTTAGATAGCCACGACGATCATAAACGCTTCCCTTAAATCGTTGAATAATCAAAATCAAGGTTGAGATACTCAAAGTAATGACCAGACCACCAAAAACTAGAGATAGAAATACTAACATGACAACACCCTTATCTTGATAATAGGTGCTTGAGAGGCTACTGCCCTGAATACCTATGATGACAGATAAGGATAGTACAGCTGCATAGAGGGCTAAAAACCATTTGTTGACATTTTTAAATTCATAACGAACTAAATTCCAAAACATAACAATCTCCTTTAACTAGGCTTTGAATTCGTGACGGAAGAGCTGGTCAATTGATTCACCTGACTCGTAACGAATATCATCCACATTCCCTTGACGGACAACTTTTCCGTCCTTGAGGAAGATAATCTCATCCAAGATTGGTTCGATGTCGGAAATCAAGTGAGTTGAAATCAAGACAGTCGAAGTTGGAGAGTAATTGTTGATGATGGTGTTCAAGATGTAGTCACGAGCTGCAGGATCGACACCACCGATAGGTTCGTCAAGGACATACAAACGAGCATCACGACTCATGACAAGGATCAACTGAACTTTTTCTTTGTTCCCTTTTGAGAGTTTCTTGAAACGGCTATTCTCGTCGATACCAAGGTCACGAAGAAGACTTTGAGCACGTTCCAGATTAAAATCTTTATAGAAGGTCTTAAAAAAGGTAAGAGCTTCTTTGACCTTCATCTGTTCGTTGAGATAGGTCGTATCAGGTAGATAAGAAACGATAGCCTTAGTTGCTGGGCTTGGTTCCATGCCATTGATGAGGATACGCCCTTGCTCTGGTTGGAGTAAACCGTTGATTAGTTTAATCAGGGTTGTTTTTCCGGAACCGTTTGGGCCAAGGAGACCCACAATCTTTCCTGCTGGAATTTCAAGGGAAACATTTTGAAGAGCAGGGCTTGCTCCATAGAATTTTGAAACATTTTCAAACGTTAACAAGGTCATAGTCTAAACTCCTTCAATATAATCTCTCAAAACAGTTGGTAGTTCTTCTTTTTCATAGCCAAATTCTACCATACCTGTTACAAACTGCTGCAACTGTTCTTCTGATAGTTGCTTCCGGGATTGGAGGATTAGGTCCAAATCCTCGGTGACAAAACGCCCTGCAGTCCGCTTGGTGTATACGAAGCCTTCTCTTTCTAGGTCTGATAGGGCACGTTGGATGGTATTAGGATTGACGCCAGCCTCACTAGCCAGTTCTCTGACAGTTGGCAGTTGTTGGTTGGGTTCTAGTTTATGAGAAACGATTTGCAGTTTGATCTTATCCATTATCTGCAAATAAATGGGTTTGTTGTTATCAAATGTCCAGGACATCACGGTCTCCTTTCTACAATTCCTTTTTGTGTCATTTAAATAATACAACTAAACAAAAAACTTGTCAAGCTAAAAGGAGAATTATTTTGGGAATTGCTTAAAAAATGGTATAATGAAAAGAAAACGACAAGGAGGGGAAGGCATGCGTTGTCCAAAATGTGGGGCTACTAAATCCAGTGTTATCGATAGTCGCCAGGCCGAAGAAGGAAATACCATTAGACGTAGACGTGAGTGTGAAGAATGTCAACACCGTTTCACAACCTATGAACGAGTTGAAGAGAGAACACTAGTAGTTGTCAAAAAAGATGGTACACGGGAACAATTTTCAAGAGATAAAATCTTTAACGGGATTATTCGCTCAGCCCAGAAACGTCCGGTGTCTAGTGATGAGATTGGCATGGTGGTCAATCGTATCGAACAAAAACTCCTCAGTCGCAATGATAATGAAATTCAAAGTGAAGATATTGGTTCTCTGGTCATGGAAGAATTGGCTGAACTGGATGAAATCACTTACGTTCGTTTCGCCAGCGTCTATCGTAGCTTTAAAGACGTGAGTGAGCTCGAAAATCTTCTCAAACAAATTACGCAATCTTCAAAGAAGAAAAAGGAAAAATAAATGAAGCCTAATGATCGTTTTTCTTTTCTAAAGAATAATCGGGTGTCGCAAGATCCCACAACTTTGGTGCAGTGCTACCTCCCGATTATCGGTCAGGATGCGCTGAGTCTTTACCTTTATACCTTAGCTTTTTGGGATGATGGACAAAAAGAACACCTGTTTGCAGCTATCCTCAATCATCTCAATTTTGGAATGGACAGGCTGTTAAAGGCTTTTAAAATCTTATCAGCCTTCAATTTGGTTACCCTCTATCAAAAGGGTGACGGCTATGAACTTGCTATTCATCCGACGCTTTCTAGCTCAGATTTCTTGCGTCATACGGTTTATCGTACCTTATTGGAGAAAAAAATCGGTGAGCCAGCAGTTTCTGATTTGCGCCAAAAGCAGGCAAACGGAGAAGCTTTGACGGTTCCTTTGAGTCAAGCCTTTCCAGAGATAGAAGAATTGGCTAGTCATGATGAGATACCAGTAAAAGCTGATTTTAAAAATGATTTTGATTTGGAGCATTTTCGTCAGCTCATGGCGAGAGATAATCTCCGTTTCCAAGATGAACAGTCAGATGTTTTAGAGTTATTTAAAATTGCTGATGAGAAAAAATGGACCTGGTTTGAAACCTATCAATTGGCCAAATCAACAGCTGTTTCACAAGTCATTTCTGTCAAGCATATGCATGAAAAATTAGCACAAGAGTGTGTTGCATCGGACTTTAGTCCCCAAGAAGCGACCATTATCCGAGAAGCTAAAAGTAAAACTGCCTTGCAATTTTTAGCGGGAATCAAACAAACCCGAAATGCTGGGATTATCCAAGCCGAACGCGATTTGCTAAAACAGATGGCGAATTTGGGACTGCTTGATGAAGTCATCAATGTTGTTATACTTTTGACCTTCAATAAGGTTGATTCGGCCAATCTCAATGAAAAATATGCCATGAAAGTGGCTAATGATTACTCTTATAACAAGATTCGTTCTGCTGAGGAAGCTGTACTTCGAATCAGAGAGAAAAATCAAAAGGGGCAAGAAAAAAAATCAGCGAAGCCAAGCCAAGCGAAAAGCAATGTCCCAAAATGGAGTAATCCAGAATATAAAAATACGTCATCAGCTGAGGAGTTGGAAGAAATGGAACGCCAAACTCTAGAATTGTTAGCAAAATTAGATAATGGAGGGGAATAGATGGAAAGTGTAGGAGATGTACTTAAAGGTCATCCTAGCCGTTTTCAATACCAGGACTTGGTTCAGCAAATTGTAAAAGATCCAGATGTTGCGGCTTTTATCCAGAAGGAATCTCTCAGTCAAGAGGAATTGAATCGTAGTATCTCTAAGTTTAACCAATACATCACCGAGCGTGATAAGTTTCTTCGCGGAGATACCGACTATATTGCTCGTGGTTTTAAGCCAATTTTAGTCATGAATCATGGTTACGCGGATGTATCTTATGAGGAAACTCCGGAACTAATCGCGGCTGAGAAGGAAGCAGCTATTAAGAAACGTCTAAAATTAATCAATTTACCATCTAGTTTGAAAAATGTCAGCTTTTTAGATGTTTATCGTGATGATGTTGCACGTTTAGCTGTTCTAAATAGAATGATTAAATTTGTTAATGATTACCCAGAAAACCGTAAAGGTCTCTATCTCTATGGAGACTTTGGTGTTGGGAAGAGCTTTATGGTAGCTGCCCTAGCTCATGATTTGTCAGAAAAACGTGGCGTTTCATCTACTCTTCTTCACTATCCTAGCTTTGTCATTGATGTCAAAAATGCTATCGGTGATGGGAATGTTAAGAATTTGGTGGATGAAATCAAGCAAGCTGAAGTCTTGATTTTGGATGATATTGGTGCGGAGCAATCAACGCCTTGGGTTCGTGATGAAGTCTTACAAGTCATTCTCCAATATCGTATGCAGGAAGATTTGCCAACCTTCTTTACCTCAAATTTCAATTTTGAAGATTTGGAAAAACATTTTGCTAAAGGCAAGAACGGAAACGATGAAACATGGGAAGCTAGACGCGTTATGGAGCGTATCCGTTATTTAGCAGAAGAAACACGACTAGAAGGAGAAAATCGCCGATGAGTGAAACAATCACATTAATGAAATCTCATACCTCGGTTCGCAGATTTAAAGAAGAAGCGATTCCTCAAGAGGACTTGAATGAGATTTTATCAGCTGCCCAAATGGCTTCTTCTTGGAAAAATTTCCAATCTTATTCTGTGATTCTAGTCAGAAGTCAAGAAAAGAAAGATGCTCTTTTTGAGCTGGTTCCTCAGGAAGCGATTCGTCAGTCTGCCGCCTTCCTCCTCTTTGTAGGAGATTTAAACCGTGCAGAAAAAGGGGCTCGTCTCCATACCGATACTTTCCAACCTCAAGGGGTGGAAGGACTCCTCATTACTTCAGTAGATGCAGCCTTGGCTGGACAGAATACCTTGCTTGCGGCAGAAAGCCTTGGCTATGGTGGAGTAATCATCGGTTTGGTGCGTTACAAATCTGTTGAAATAGCAGAATTGTTCAAGCTTCCTGATTATACCTACCCAGTTTTTGGGATTGCACTCGGTGTGCCGAACCAAAAACATGATGTAAAACCAAGATTACCACTAGAGAATGTTGTTTTTGAGGAAGAATACCAAGAACAAACAGCTGAGGCTATTGAAGCCTATGACCGTGTGCAGACCGAATATGCAGGAGCTCGTGCGACTACCACTTGGAGTCAACGTCTTGCAGAGCAATTCGGTCAGCCTGAACCAAGCTCAACTAGAGAAAATCTTGAACAAAAGAACTTATTGTAGAAAGTGAGAAAACATGGCCTTACCAACTGTTGCCATCGTAGGACGTCCCAATGTTGGGAAATCAACCCTGTTTAACCGTATTGCAGGGGAACGCATCTCAATCGTAGAAGATGTCGAAGGAGTGACACGGGACCGTATCTATGCTACTGGTGAATGGCTTAACCGTTCTTTCAGTATGATTGATACTGGAGGGATTGATGATGTTGATGCTCCATTTATGGAACAAATCAAGCACCAGGCAGAGATTGCCATGGAAGAAGCTGATGTCATCGTTTTTGTAGTTTCTGGAAAAGAAGGAATCACAGATGCTGACGAATACGTAGCCCGTAAACTCTATAAAACTCATAAACCTGTTATCCTAGCTGTCAACAAGGTTGACAATCCGGAAATGCGAAATGATATCTATGATTTCTATGCTCTTGGACTGGGAGAACCATTGCCAATTTCATCTGTGCATGGGATTGGTACAGGGGACGTACTGGATGCTATCGTCGAAAATCTACCACATGAAGTCGAAGATGAAAATCCAGATGTCATTAAATTCAGCTTGATTGGTCGCCCCAATGTCGGAAAATCTAGCTTGATCAATGCTATTTTGGGAGAAGATCGCGTCATTGCCAGTCCTGTAGCTGGTACAACTCGTGATGCCATTGATACACATTTTACAGATGCGGATGGCCAAGAGTTTACCATGATTGATACGGCTGGTATGCGTAAGTCTGGTAAAGTCTATGAAAACACAGAGAAATACTCAGTCATGCGTGCCATGCGAGCTATTGACCGTTCAGATGTAGTCTTGATGGTCCTCAATGCCGAAGAAGGCATCCGTGAGTATGATAAGCGTATCGCTGGATTTGCCCACGAAGCTGGTAAAGGGATGATCATCGTAGTTAACAAGTGGGATACTCTTGAAAAAGATAACCACACCATGAAAAACTGGGAAGAGGATATCCGTGAGCAGTTCCAATATCTGCCTTACGCACCGATTATCTTTGTTTCGGCTTTGACCAAGCAACGTCTCCACAAACTTCCAGAGATGATTAAACAAATCAGCGAGAGTCAAAACACTCGTATCCCATCAGCTGTCTTGAATGATGTCATTATGGACGCTATTGCCATCAATCCAACACCGACTGATAAAGGGAAACGTCTTAAGATCTTCTATGCGACTCAAGTGGCAACTAAACCACCGACCTTTGTGATCTTTGTCAACGAAGAAGAACTTATGCACTTCTCTTACTTGCGTTTCTTGGAAAATCAAATCCGCAAGGCCTTTGTCTTTGAAGGGACACCAATCCATCTGATCGCAAGAAAACGGAAATAAAATGATAAAAAGAAGAAGGTTCTCAGGCCTTCTTTTTTGTAGAGGATACCAAGAGCGTAGATCTAAATTTGTCATCAAATTAACATCATTTTTCTAGTCCTTGTTACGGTTTTGTAATGGAAAGGTACTTTCTTTGTAAGATTCAAAATGCTATAATGCTCTAAACAATTTTCCTTGCATAAGGAGGTTATTATGAAAAAAGATAGATTGTTAAAGAATCCTTTCTTGGTGCGTCTACTTGGATTGCTGATGGCATTTTTCTTCCTATCAGCATTCACTGCACCTGAAAAACCAGACTATGGTATCTATGACCCAAATCATTATTTGACAGAGGAAGTAGTTACTCAGATTCGTGATTTGAATGAAGCCAATAGTCAAAAGGCAGAAAAGCTTCAAATAGGTGTCTATATCGTAGATAGTCTGGAAGGAGAAAGCATTGAAACGGTGGCTAATGAAACTGCCAGGGCTTGGAAGATTGGCTATTCAGGAGATAATTTTGGAAGTCTCATTGTAGTAGCCGTTCAAGACCGTAAATCAAGAATTGAAACCAGTAATAACACCGCCATTAGAATAACGGACTATCAAACCAAGCAGATCTTGGCAACCAGCCGTACAGATTTTAAAACTGGTGACTATGGTAAAGGAATTCTAGCGATTGCCAAAGCCTTGGACAATCAGTTTTATAGAGGAAGTGGAACATTTCCATCTGATGAATCCTCTGAAATCAAACGTTATTCTGATAGCATCAGTGGGAAAAAATCGAGTCGCAATAGTAGCTCGTCTAGTCATCGTAAGAACAGTGACCCTATGGACAATGTGTTCGGAGTCGGGATAATCATTTATTTCATTATCGTATTTATAGCTATTATTAGAGGAGGCGGCGGTGGCCGAGGAGGAGGTTCCTCTGACGGAGGATGGTGGTTTAGTGACTCATCCGACTCAGGTTCATCTTGGTCCGATTCAGGCTCAGACTCTTCTAGTAGCTGGGACGGTGGTGGCTTCGATGGCGGTGGTTCATCAGATGATTGGTGATGCTCGTATAAAATTTAAGGAAATAAGTAGGTTTAGATATGAAAAATAAAGGAATTATTTATGTGTTGGGCATTTTGCTGGCTATTATCTTGCTTGGCGGTTGCTCAGTAGTAGGCACTTATAACGGACTTGTCTCTGAACAAACCAAGGTCGAACAAGCGCAAGCTGATGTAGCGACAGCTCTTCAACGTCGTTCTGACTTGATTGGAAATTTGGTAGAGTCTGTAAAAGGCCAGATGAACCATGAGACAGAGGTTTTTACCAAGATTGCGGAAGCTCGTGCTAAAATTGGGAATGGCTCCGTGACTTCAAAAGAAAACCAAGAGGCTCAAGGAGAGTTAAGTTCAGCTATTTCACGTTTGATATCGCTAACAGAAAATTATCCAGAACTCAAGAGCAATCAAAATGTGGAACAACTCATGACAGAATTGGCTGGAAGTGAAAATCGTATCTTTGTAGCCCGCAAGGATTACAACAAAGTGGCAACAGAATACAATCAAAAATTAAGAAGCTTCCCAACAGTTCTTTTTGCTAATATGATGAATTTTAAAGAGGCAGAAACCTTTAAAGAAAGCGAAGAAGCTAAGACAGCTCCAAAGGTTGACTTTAGTACTTCTACAACCAAAGAGTAGGCTTGAATTTTTTAAAAGAAAATCAATGATTAGCAATAGTTTGAACATTTACAAAAAAAGGCTCTAAATGAGCCTTTTTTAGCTTGTATAAACACGGATTCTTTCTTGAAAAAGCTGAGCAAATATGCTACAATAAAAAGAACATTCTAAAATATTCAGAATTTAAAGTAAGGAAAAAAATGGCAAATTTATTAAAAACAATCATCGAAAATGATAAAGGGGAACTTCGTCGCTTAGAAAAGATGGCTGATAAAGTCCTCAAATACGAAGATGAAATGGCTGCTTTGACAGACGAGCAGTTGCAAGCTAAGACAGAAGAATTTAAGCAACGTTATCAAAATGGTGAAACGCTTGATCAACTCTTGTACGAAGCCTTTGCGGTTGTACGTGAGGGAGCTAAGCGTGTTCTTGGACTTTTCCCATACAAGGTTCAGGTTATGGGTGGTATTGTTCTTCACCACGGTGACGTTCCAGAAATGCGTACAGGTGAAGGGAAAACCTTGACAGCGACAATGCCGGTATACCTTAATGCCCTTTCAGGAAAAGGTGTACACGTAGTTACCGTCAACGAATACCTTACAGAGCGTGACGCGACTGAGATGGGTGAATTGTACTCATGGCTTGGTTTGTCAGTAGGGATCAATTTGGCTGCAAAATCTCCAATGGAGAAAAAAGAAGCTTATCTCTGTGACATTACTTACTCAACGAACTCAGAAATTGGTTTCGACTATCTTCGTGACAACATGGTTGTTCGTGCAGAGAACATGGTTCAACGTCCGCTCAACTATGCCTTGGTCGATGAGGTTGACTCTATCTTGATCGACGAAGCTCGTACACCATTGATCGTTTCAGGAGCTAATGCAGTTGAAACAAGCCAACTTTATCATATGGCTGACCACTTTGTGAAGTCTTTGGATAAAGATGACTATATCATTGATATTCAGTCTAAGACAATCGGTTTGTCTGATTCAGGTATTGACAAGGCTGAAAGTTTCTTCAAACTAGAAAATCTTTATGATATCGAAAATGTGGCTTTGACTCACTTTATCGACAACGCCCTTCGTGCCAACTACATCATGATTCTTGATATTGACTATGTGGTCAGCGAAGAACAAGAAATCTTGATTGTCGACCAATTTACAGGTCGTACCATGGAAGGTCGTCGTTACTCTGATGGTTTGCACCAAGCGATTGAAGCTAAAGAAGGTGTGCCAATCCAAGATGAAACTAAGACATCAGCATCGATTACCTACCAAAACCTTTTCCGTATGTATAAAAAATTGGCAGGTATGACTGGTACTGGTAAAACAGAAGAAGAAGAATTCCGCGAAATCTACAACATCCGTGTTATTCCAATTCCTACTAACCGTCCGATCCAACGTATTGACCATTCCGACCTTCTCTACGCTAGTCTTGATGCAAAATTCAAGGCTGTAGTAGAAGATGTTAAGGCGCGTTACCAAAAAGGTCAGCCTGTCTTGGTAGGTACTGTTGCCGTTGAAACCAGTGATTTTCTTTCTAAGAAATTGGTTGAAGCAGGCGTACCTCACGAAGTATTGAATGCTAAAAACCACTATAGAGAAGCGCAAATCATCATGAACGCTGGTCAACGTGGTGCGATCACTATCGCAACCAACATGGCCGGTCGTGGTACCGATATTAAGCTTGGTGAAGGGGTTCGTGAACTTGGTGGTCTTTGTGTCATCGGTACAGAACGTCATGAGAGCCGTCGTATCGATAACCAGCTTCGTGGACGTTCAGGTCGTCAAGGTGACCCAGGTGAGTCACAGTTCTACTTGTCACTCGAAGATGATTTGATGAAGCGTTTCGGTTCAGAACGTTTGAAAGGTGTCTTTGAACGTCTTAATATGTCTGACGAAGCCATCGAATCTCGTATGTTGACACGTCAGGTCGAAGCAGCGCAAAAACGTGTTGAAGGAAATAACTACGATACTCGTAAACAAGTCCTTCAATATGACGATGTCATGCGTGAACAACGTGAGATCATCTACGCACAACGCTATGATGTTATCACTGCAGAACGTGACTTGGCTCCTGAAATTCACGCCATGATTCGCCGTACGATTGGACGAATTGTCGATGGGCATGCTCGTTCTAAACAAGATGAAAAGCTTGAAGCAATCTTGAACTTTGCCAAGTACAACTTGCTTCCAGAAGATTCAATTTCACTTTCAGACCTAGAAGGTTTGTCAGACCAAGCTATCAAGGATGAACTATACCAACGTGCATTGAAAGTCTACGATAGCCAAGTTGCTAAACTTCGTGATGAAGAAGCTGTGAAAGAATTCCAAAAAGTCTTGATTCTACGTGTTGTAGATAACAAGTGGACTGACCATATCGATGCCCTTGATCAGTTGAGAAATGCAGTTGGTCTTCGTGGTTATGCCCAAAACAACCCTGTCGTGGAATATCAAGCAGAAGGCTTCCGTATGTTTAATGATATGATTGGTTCGATTGAGTTTGATGTGACTCGCTTGATGATGAAAGCACAAATTCATGAACAAGAACGACCACAAACTGAACATCATATCAGTACGACAGCAACTCGAAATATTGCTGCTCAACAGACAAATCTCCCAGCTGATTTGGACCTCAGTCAAGTAAAACGTAATGACTTATGCCCATGTGGATCTGGTAAGAAATTTAAAAACTGTCACGGTAAACGACGTTAAGAATGATTAATTTTCAGGCGGATGCCTAGTGAAAAGTGAATTTTCGCTTGGCGTCCGTTTGCTTTATAAGGAGATGGATAATGGTATTTACAGCAAAAAGCCCTAAAATTAATATTGATGAAGTTCGTAGTTTGTCTAAACTAGAAGGACAAGTACTTGCGAACAAACTCCAACGTGATCAAGAGCTTGAAGCAATTATTCGTGGGGAAGACCAACGCATCTTGTTGGTGATTGGTCCGTGTTCGTCTGACAATGAAGAAGCGGTCCTAGAGTACGCTAAGCGTTTGTCAAAACTTCAGGAAGAAGTCAAAGACCGCGTCTTTATGGTCATGCGTGTCTATACTGCTAAACCACGTACTAATGGTGATGGATATAAGGGCTTGATTCACCAACCAAATGCCAAAGAAGCGCCTAGCCTCATCAATGGGATCAAGGCGGTTCGTCATCTGCACTACCGTGTTATTTCTGAAACAGGAATGACAACAGCAGATGAAATGTTGTACCCAGAGAACCTTCCTTTAGTAGATGATTTGATTTCTTATATGGCAGTTGGAGCCCGTTCAGTCGAAGATCAACAACACCGTTTTGTAGCTAGTGGAGCAGATTTTGCGACAGGTTTTAAAAATCCAACCTCAGGAAATCTCAATGTCATGTTTAACGGTATTTATGCAGCTCAAAACAAGCAGAGTTTTCTTTTCCTAGGGAAAGAAGTCGAAACTACTGGAAATCCTCTATCGCATGCTATTCTCCGTGGAGCTCTTAACGAGTACGGGAAAAACATTCCTAACTACTACTACGATAATTTGATGGATACTATTGCTCAGTATGAAAAGATGGTACTTGAGAATCCATTCATCATTATTGATACCAACCATGATAACTCAGGGAAACAGTATATGGAGCAGATTCGTATCGTTCGCCAGACTTTAATTAACCGTGATTGGAATGAAAAGATTAAAAAATATGTTCGTGGTTTCATGATTGAGTCATATCTAGAAGATGGTCGTCAAAATGAACCAGAGGTCTTTGGAAAATCTATCACCGATCCATGTCTAGGATGGGAAAATACGGAAGCTCTTGTTCGCGAAATCTACCAAAGACTAGGAGAATAATATGGCATTTATCGAGAAAGGTCAAGAAATCGATATTGAAGCGATTAAGGCGGAAACACGGCTATCTGCAGAAGCCTTGCAGTATAAGGAAAGCCGTGACCAAGAACTCGCAGATATCCTTTCAGGAAAGGATGACCGCGTCCTTTTAGTCATTGGACCTTGTTCGTCTGACAATGAAGAAGCAGTTCTTGAGTATGCTCGCCGTTTGGCAGACTTGCAGAAAAAAGTGGCGGACAAGATTTTCATGGTCATGCGTGTATATACTGCGAAGCCACGTACCAATGGAGATGGCTACAAGGGCTTGGTTCATCAGCCAGATACTTCTAAAGCTCCAAGCTTAATCAATGGTTTACAGGCTGTACGTCAGCTTCATTATCGGGTGATTACAGAAACAGGATTGACTACAGCAGATGAAATGCTTTATCCAGCCAATCTTGTCTTGGTTGATGACTTGGTGAGTTATCATGCAGTAGGTGCGCGCTCAGTAGAAGACCAAGAACACCGTTTTGTAGCTTCAGGAATCGATGCACCAGTGGGAATGAAGAACCCAACATCTGGAAACCTATCTGTGATGTTTAATGCTATTTATGCAGCACAAAACAAACAAACCTTTCTCTTTCATGGTCAAGAAGTTGAAACTTCAGGAAATCCCTTGGCTCACGTCATCCTTCGTGGAGCTATGAATGAATACGGGAAAAATGAACCTAACTTCTACTATGAAACCCTCTTAAATGCCATCGGTCGTTACGAGTCTATGGGGCTCGAAAATCCCTTTATCATGATTGATACCAACCATGATAATTCAGGGAAACAGTATATGGAGCAAGTTCGCATTGTTCGCCAAACTCTTCTCAACCGTGACTGGAATGAAAAGATTAAGAAGACAATTCGAGGCTTCATGATCGAGTCTTACTTAGCAGATGGGCGCCAAAACCAACCAGAAATCTTTGGACGTTCCATTACAGACCCATGTTTGGGCTGGGAAAATACAGTAGCTTTAGTAGAAGAAATCTATTCTACCTTAACAAAATAAGTGAAAAGGATGGAGTTGGGGGAATCTCAACTCCTTTTGATGAAAATGATAGTTGGACACGGAATCGATATTGAAGAATTAGCTTCTATACAAAATGCAGTTGAAAAAAGAGAAGGTTTTGCCCAGCGTGTCTTGACAGGCAAGGAAATGGAGCGCTTTGCCAGTCTCAAAGGTCGCAGACAGGTCGAGTATTTGGCTGGTCGTTGGTCAGCTAAAGAGGCTTTCTCAAAGGCTATGGGAACGGGAATTGGGAAGCTAGGCTTTCAGGATTTGGAAGTCTTGAACAATGAGAAGGGAGCTCCCTACTTCAGCAAATCCCCATTTTCAGGAAATGTTTGGTTATCGATTAGCCATACAGAACAGTTTGTGACAGCTAGTGTTATTTTGGAGGAAAATCATGAAAACTAGTCCACATAGACCAACCAAGGCCCTTATTAATCTAGAAGCAATCCGCTACAATATCCAACAGATGGGAGCACACATTCCTAAAGGCACTCTCAAATGGGCGGTTGTGAAAGCCAATGCCTATGGACATGGAGCGATAGCTGTTGCAAGAGCTATCCAGGATGATGTAGATGGCTTTTGTGTGTCAAATATTGATGAAGCCATCGAACTCCGTCAGGCAGGTATCACTAAGAAGATTCTCATTTTGGGAGTATCTGAGGTTGAATCTTTTTCATTGGCTAAGGATTTTGATATTACCTTGACAGTGGCAGGATTGGAATGGATTGAGAATCTCCTTGATACTGAGTCAGACTTATCAGGTTTAACCGTTCACCTTAAGATTGACTCGGGGATGGGACGAATTGGTTTTAGAAGTGCTAGTGAGGCCGAACAAGCCCAAGCTATGCTCAAAAACCATGGTGCTTCTGTCGAGGGAATCTTTACGCACTTTGCTACTGCAGATGAAGAGTCAGATAGCTACTTTAAGCAACAGCTGGACTGTTTCAAGACAATCCTTACAGGCATGAAGGAAGTGCCCAAATTCGTTCATGCAAGTAACTCCGCAACGACTTTATGGCATGCGGAAACGATTTTTAATGCTGTTCGCATGGGGGATTCCATGTATGGTCTCAATCCAAGTGGTCAAGTTTTGGAATTGCCTTATGAACTAAAACCAGCCTTAACTTTGGAGTCAGCCATCGTTCATGTCAAAACAGTAGAGGTTGGAGCTTGTATGGGGTACGGAGCGACTTATCAGGCAGACAGTGAGCAAGTCATTGCCACTTTGCCAATCGGTTATGCAGATGGTTGGACACGAGACATGCAGAATTTCTCAGTTCTGGTGGATGGCCAATTGTGTCCCATTGTAGGGCGTGTATCCATGGACCAAATCACCATTCGCTTACCTAAGCTTTACCCATTGGGTACCAAGGTAACTTTAATTGGCTCAGACGGTGATAAAGAAATTACTGCAACAGATGTAGCAGTTTACCGAGGAACTATCAATTATGAGGTAGTTTGTCTCCTCAGTGATCGAATTCCAAGAGAATATTATTAAGAAATAGAAGGAAAGGAGAAGAGCATGAATTTACATCAACCCTTGCATGTCTTACCAGGAGTGGGACCTAAATCAGCAGAGAAATATGCCAAACTAGGAATTGAAAACTTGCAAGATCTCTTGCTCTACTTCCCTTTCCGTTATGAAGATTTTAAGACTAAGCAGGTGCTAGAGCTAGAAGACGGTGAAAAGGCTGTTTTGTCTGGTCAGGTAGTGACACCAGCCAGTGCTCAGTATTATGGTTTTAAGCGCAATCGCCTACGCTTTAGCCTTAAACAGGGAGAGGTTGTTTTTGCAGTTAATTTCTTCAACCAACCCTACCTAGCTGACAAGATTGAACTAGGAGCAACCTTGGCTGTCTTTGGCAAGTGGGACCGTGCCAAGGCAAGCCTCACAGGAATGAAGGTTTTAGCCCAAGTGGAGGATGACCTCCAACCGGTCTATCGTCTAGCACAAGGTGTCAGTCAAGCAGGACTTGTTAAAGTCATCAAGACAGCCTTTGATCAAGGACTGGACCTCTTGATAGAAGAAAACATCCCCCAGTCCCTGCTCGATAAATACAAACTAATGCCCCGTAGTCAGGCTGTTCGTGCCATGCATTTTCCCAAGGATTTGGCAGAATACAAACAGGCTCTCCGTCGAATCAAATTTGAGGAACTCTTTTATTTCCAAATGCAATTACAGACCCTCAAGTCTGAAAATAAGGTTCATGGAAGTGGTCTGGTCTTGAACTGGTCTCAGAAAACATTAACTGCAGTGAAAGAGAAATTGCCTTTTGCCTTGACCCAAGCCCAAGAAAAAAGCCTGCAAGAAATTCTAACAGATATGAAGTCGGACCATCACATGAATCGGCTCTTACAAGGGGATGTCGGTAGCGGGAAGACAGTGGTTGCAGGTCTTGCTATGTATGCAGCTGTAACGGCAGGATATCAGGCTGCCCTCATGGTTCCAACAGAAATTCTTGCAGAGCAGCATTTTGAAAGCCTAGAGAGTCTCTTTCCGGATTTGAAATTAGCTCTCCTAACAGGGTCATTGAAAGCTGCAGAAAAACGCAAGGTCTTGGAAACCATTGCTAAGGGGGAAGCCGATGTGATCATCGGAACCCATGCTCTTATACAAGACGGCGTGGACTATGCCCGACTCGGCTTGATCATCATCGATGAGCAACACCGCTTTGGTGTAGGGCAAAGGCGTATTTTACGGGAAAAAGGTGAAAATCCAGATGTCCTCATGATGACGGCAACTCCCATACCACGGACCTTAGCCATCACTGCCTTTGGGGATATGGATGTTTCTATTATTGACCAGATGCCAGCAGGGCGTAAGCCCATCGTAACGCGCTGGATCAAACATGAACAGTTGCTCCAGGTCTTGACTTGGTTGGAGGGTGAGATTCAGAAAGGCTCCCAAGTCTATGTTATCTCTCCTTTGATTGAAGAATCTGAAGCTTTGGATCTTAAAAATGCCATTGCTCTGTCAGAAGAGTTAACGGCTCATTTTGAAGGAAAAGCAAAAGTTGCTCTCTTACATGGGAAAATGAAGAGTGATGAAAAAGACAAGATTATGCAGGATTTCAAAGAGAGAAAGACAGATATCCTGGTCTCTACAACGGTTATCGAGGTCGGGGTCAATGTGCCAAATGCGACAGTCATGATTATCATGGACGCTGACCGTTTCGGACTTAGTCAGCTCCATCAGCTCAGAGGTCGTGTCGGTCGTGGAGACAAGCAGTCCTATGCGGTTCTAGTGGCCAATCCAAAAACTGACTCTGGGAAAGACCGCATGCGTATCATGACGGAAACGACCAATGGTTTTGTCCTTGCAGAAGAAGATTTGAAAATGCGGGGTTCTGGTGAAATTTTTGGAACTAAACAGTCGGGTCTACCAGAGTTCCATGTAGCTGATATCATCGAAGACTTCCCAATCCTTGAGGAAGCTAGAAAGGTAGCTAGCTATATCAGCTCCCTCCCAAATTGGAGAGAGGACCCAGAGTGGCACATGATTGCCTTACATCTCGAGAAGAAAGAATATCTGGATTAAGCTTTTTCTAAGATAATGTTAAGTTTGCTTTTAGGGTGAGTATCTATACTAGAGTCATCCAAAAGAAACGAGGACTCTCTCATGACTATTAAAGTAAATTACCAAAAGACATTTCAAAAGGAAACTCAACCTTCTCCTAAATACTAAGAAAAGAGCGAAATCGCTCTTTTTTATTTTTTTAAAACTACTTTCAGAGGGATTCTTGCTGGGATCGGACATTAAATCCACTTTCCGTTTCCCTTTCTTTCTTGCATTGCTTCCCCATATGTGCTACAGTTATGATAACGGTTACAAAATAAAGGAGAATTCTATGAGAAATCCAGCATTAGTAGAAGAAATGAAAACATATAAAGGAAGAGATGAAGTTCCACAGGATTTTGATGTTTTTTGGGATGGTGAGATTGACAAGGTTTCGGTCTTGCAAGACTACCAACTAGAGGAACATGACTTTCATATTCCAAATGTGAAATGCTATGAACTTACTTTTAAAGGTACACGTGATGGCCTTGTCTATGCGCGTGTAGTCTTACCAAAATTAGATAAGAAAGTACCGGTTATTTTCCACTTCCATGGTTATATGGGACGTTGCTGGGATTGGACAGATATGTTAGCCTTTACGGTCGCTGGTTATGGGGTTGTATCGATGGATGTCCGTGGGCAATCTGGTTACTCTCAAGACGGCTTGCGTTCGCCTCTCGGAAATACAGTTAAGGGTCAAATCATTCGTGGCGCAGTAGAAGGAAAAGAGCAACTCTTCTATAAAGATGTCTATCTAGATATTTATCAATTGATTGAGATTGTAGCTAGTCTCCCTCAAGTAGATGAGGGGCAATTGGCTAGTTATGGAGCTTCGCAAGGAGGAGCCTTGGCTTTAGTGGCTGCTGGTCTCAATCCACGTATCAAGCGAACAGTTGCAATCTATCCATTCTTGTCAGACTTTAGACGAGTGCTAGAAATTGGGAATACCAGCGAAGCTTATGACGAGCTTTTTCGTTACTTTAAGTTTCATGATCCTTTCCATGAGACAGAAGAACAGATCATGGAGACGCTTGGTTATATCGATGTGAAAAACCTTGCCCATCGAATAAAAGGTGAGGTGAGAATGATTACAGGTCTTGATGACGATGTCTGCTATCCGATTACTCAATTTGCCATCTATAATCGTTTGACTTGTGAGAAGAGTTATCGCTTCATGCCTGAATATGCACATGAGGCTATGAATGTCCATGTCAATGACCAGGTTTACAACTGGTTGTGTGGTAGTGAGATTCCCTTTACCTATGTAGGTCATTAAAAAAATGAAAAAGAGCCTTGCTAAAACAGGGCTTTATTTGTTGAGGAGTACAGAAAGTAGTTTCAAAAAGTTTGAAACATAGAAATATATCTGAAAGTAAATTCTATTATAGATTACTAAGGCTAAAATTTGGAAGATTTATTATATAATAAGTGTAACATCAAGTCGAAAGGAGTTGAATGGTTGCTTACTGGAAGGAAGTAAATAAGGGCAACCACATTTCAGATGAAAAAGAATGGGGAAACCCATCAATAATACAGTTTCTTTATATGATTGATGCCCTAGAGGCTAAAAATTTTAATTAAAAAAGAAAGCGCTTTATTTTTGAAAAAAGAAAGGAAAATTATGACACAGAGAGATTTTGAACGGAAACAACGATTTGGAATTAGAAAGTTTACAGTAGGAGCTGCATCAGTAGTCATTGGAGCAGTTGTTTTTGGTGCTTCACCAGTTTTAGCTCAAGAAGCTCCAGCAACTAGTGGTGAAACAGCTGGACAAGCTTTGCCAGAATTGCCAAAAGAAGTAGAAACAGGAAATCTAGCTAACTTAGATAAGGAGCTTGCTGATAAGTTGGCAACAGCGACAGATAAAGGAACAGAAGTTAACCGTGAGGAGTTGCAAGCAAATCCGGGCTCTGAAAAACCAACAGAAACTGAAACTCCAGCAGAGACTCCAGCTGCAGAAACTGGAAATGCAGAAGAAACTGAGAACCAAGGAGCAATTGCTAGGGATTATTACTCAAGAGAATTAGAAAATGTTAACACTGTCGTAGAAAAAAATGATGTTACTATTAACTCAGAAAATAATCAGCGAGATGATCTTACAAGTGATTTAGAGAAACTCAAGAAACTTCAAGATGCAACAGTGCATATGGAGTTCAAACCAGATGCATCGGCACCACGTTTCTACAATCTTTTCTCTGTATCAAGTGATACCAAGGAAAATGAGTACTTTACCATGTCAGTCTTTGATAACACAGCCCTTATCGAAGGACGTGATGCAAATGGTACACAATTCTATGATAAATACACTGATGCGCCATTAAAGGTTCGCCCTGGTCAGTGGAATTCAGTTACCTTTACTGTGGAAAAACCAACAACTGAAGTTCCTGCCGGAAGAGTTCGTCTATATGTAAATGGTGTCTTATCCAGAACAAGTCTAAAATCTGGGAAATTCATCAAAGATATGCCAGATGTGAACCACGTTCAAATCGGAGCGACCAAACGAGGAAGCAAGACAGTTTGGGGCTCAAATCTACAAGTTCGTAATTTAACAGTCTATGACCGCGCCTTAACACAAGATGAAGTTCGAACACGAAGTCAATTATTTGAAAGAGGAGACTTGGGGCAAGAACTTCCAGAAGGGGCTGAAATTTCTAAAAAAACAGATGTCTTTACGGCAGGTAAAAATGGGCAGCCAAATCAAGATGGTATCAACAGCTATCGTATTCCAGCCCTCCTCAAGACTGATAAGGGAACTTTGATTGCTGGATCTGACGAACGCCGCTTACACCACTATGACTGGGGTGATATCGGTATGGTCGTTAAACGAAGTGAAGATAAGGGTCAAACATGGAGCGATCGCATCACTCTTACAAATCTACGTGACAATCCAAAAGCCAAGGATCCAAACATCGGTTCGCCAGTAAACATCGACATGGTCTTGGTTCAAGATACGGAAACCAAACGAATCTTCTCAGTCTACGATATGTTCCCAGAAGGTAAAGGAATCTTTGGAATGTCTTCTGAAAGAGAAGTTGCCTATAAGGAAATTGATGGAAAAACTTATCAAATTCTATATCGTGAAGGAGAAAATGGAGCCTATACAATTCGTGAAAATGGGCTTGTCTACACACCAGATGGTCAGGCAACGGATTACCGAGTTGTTGTAAATCCTGTTAAGCCTGGATATAGCGATAAAGGTGACCTTTATCAAGGTGAGCAGTTACTAGGAAATATCTACTTTACAAGCAATAAAACTTCTCCATTTAGAATTGCTAAAGACAGCTACCTATGGATGTCTTATAGTGATGATGATGGGAAGACTTGGTCTGCACCACAAGATATTACTCCAATGGTCAAAGCTGATTGGATGAAATTCTTAGGTGTGGGACCTGGAGTGGGAATTACCCTCCAGAATGGACCTCATAAAGGTCGGATTGTTGTCCCTGTCTATACGACAAACAGAACCCACCACCTCGACGGTTCTCAATCATCTCGCATTATCTATTCAGATGACCATGGTAAGACTTGGCATATGGGTGGCGGTGTCAATGACAACCGTACACTTCATGATGGCACAGTAGTTGATTCAAGCAACATGAAGAATTACTACGCTCAAAATACAGAAGCTTCTGTTGTTCAGTTGAACAATGGTCAATTGAAACTCTTTATGCGTGGATTGACAGGAGATTTGCAGGTCGCAACAAGTAAAGATGGTGGAGCAACTTGGGAAAAAGATGTGAAACGCTATTCAGATGTCACAGATGTTTATGTTCAAATGGCGGCAACTCACACAGTTCAAGATGGTAAAGAGTATATCCTTCTAGCCAATGCTAATGGACCAGGTCGTAAGAATGGCTACATTCGAGTGGCTCGCGTAGAAGAAGATGGCGAGTTGACTTGGTTGCATCATCATCTGATTCAAGAAGGTGAGTATGCTTATAACTCACTTCAACAAATTGGACCAAAAGAATTTGGTCTCTTGTATGAACATCATGAAGCGGGTGGCAATCCTTATACTCTATCCTTCAAGAAATTCAACTGGGATTATCTAACTAAAGAGAGACTTGCTTCTAAAGAAGTGAAAGTTACAACGGCTATGGAAAAATGGCCAGGCATTATTGCTATGGAATTTGATTCAGAAGTCTTGGTAAATCAAGCTCCAACTCTCAAATTAGCTAATGGTAAGACTGCAACCTTCATGACTCAGTATGATACGAAGACTCTCCTATTTACAATAGCTCCTGAAGATATTGGTCAAAAAGTTACAGCTATTGAAGAGGGTGCAATTGAAAGTATGCATAACTTGCCAGTATCTGTGGTAGGTACTAAACTTACGAATGGTTTTAATGGCGACGAACCGGCAATCCATGAAGTCCCAGAATTTACAGGTGGTGTCAATGGCGACGAAGCAGCTGTAACAGAACTTCCTGAGTACACTGAAGCTATTGGAACTGCAGGTGATGAAGCGGCACCAACAGTAGAAATCCCAGAATTCGAAGGAGGTGTCAATGGCGACGAAGCAGCTGTGGCTGAGCTCCCTGAGTATACTGAACCTAGTGCAACAGTCGGTGATGAAGCAGCACCAACAGTAGAAGTCCCAGAATTCGAAGGTGGTGTCAATGACGACGAAGCGGTTGTAACAGAGCTCCCTGAGTACACTGAACCTAGTGCAACAGTCGGTGACGAAGCAGCGCCAACGGTGGAAATCCCAGAATTCGAAGGTGGTGTTAATGCAGTCGAAGTTGCAGTTCATGAGCTTCCAGAATTCACAGGCGGAGTAAACGCAGTTGAAGCGCTCAAAAATGAGCTTCCAGAATTTGCAGGTGGAGCAAATGCAGTTCAAGCCCTTAAGCATGAACTTCCAGAATTCACAGGCGGAGTAAATGCAGTCGAAGCAGCCAAAAACGAACTTCCGGAATATAAGGTTGAAGAAAAACCGCTTGTCACTTTAGTAGCACAGCAAGACAAGACATATCAAGCTCCAGCAGCTCAACCACAACAACCAACCCTCCCTGCAACAGGAAGTGAGGTTTCTACTCCTCTAGTATCTGTAGGAATGGTTGGAATGCTTCTCGGCTTGTTTGGAATGGCTAAGAAAAAAGAAGATTAATGGCAACATTGAATCTAAAAAGTCTCTATAAAAAAGGTTTAGACTTATATTAGAAGGGTCTGTAACGTTCATTCGTTACAGGCTCTTTATTTGCAGAAAGCGAAGATTCTAGTGAAAATAAGCGGATGGAAGGCGATTCAAAGGCGGGAATTTCTCCCTGAAACTACTTTCAGGAGATTCTGTTTCATAAAATTGTTTTGAAACTTCAATCTATTCTAGTACAAGTTCTTGAAAGCGCTTTAAAAATGATATATAATAGGCTCATAAGAAAAAAGAAAAGGAGGAAAGTAGATGCCACAGATCAGTAAAGAAGCTTTGATTGAGCAGATTAAAGATGGAATCATCGTTTCTTGTCAGGCACTTCCTCATGAACCGCTTTATACAGAAGCGGGAGGTGTAATGCCCTTGCTAGTCAAAGCGGCTGAGCAGGGTGGAGCAGTCGGTATCCGAGCAAATAGTGTTCGGGATATTAAGGAAATCAAAGAGGTCACAAATCTTCCGATTATCGGAATTATCAAACGTGATTATCCACCACAGGAACCATTCATCACTGCTACTATGAAAGAAGTTGATGAACTAGCGGCTCTAGATATTGAGGTGATTGCTCTTGATTGTACCAAGAGAGAACGCCATGATGACTTGGAAATTCAAGAATTCATCCGTCAAATCAAAGAAAAATACCCAAATCAACTCTTGATGGCTGACACAAGTACCTTTGAAGAAGGGCTTACAGCAGTTGAAGCAGGAATTGACTTTGTTGGAACAACCTTGTCAGGCTACACATCTTACAGCCCGAAAGTGGATGGTCCAGACTTTGAATTGATTAAGAAACTTTGTGATGCAGGAGTAGACGTCATCGCAGAAGGTAAGATTCACACACCAGAACAGGCTAAGCAAATCCTAGGTTACGGAGTGCGAGGCATTGTAGTTGGTGGCGCTATTACTAGACCAAAAGAGATCACGGAACGATTTGTTGCGGGTCTCAAATAAGACAATTAAAACACGAGGAGAGTGGTTGATTAGTAAAACAAAATGTAAACGTATACAAAGTTGTCAATGCTCATTATCCGTTTCGGATACGCTTATCATCATTTAGGAGAATACTAATGAAATTTAGAAAACTAGCTTGTACAGTACTTGCGGGTGCTGCTGTCCTATCTCTTGCTGCTTGTGGCAAATCAGACGCTAAAAAAGACGCTGCAAGTGATGCAGGACAAACTGAAATCACTTGGTGGGCTTTCCCAGTCTTCACTCAAGAAAAATCTGGTGACGGTGTAGGAACTTATGAAAAATCTATCATCGAAGCTTTCGAAAAAGCAAACCCAGATATCAAAGTTAAACTAGAAACAATCGACTTCAAATCTGGTCCAGAAAAAATCACGACAGCTATTGAAGCTGGAACTGCTCCAGATGTACTTTTCGATGCACCAGGTCGTATCATTAATTACGGTAAAAATGGTAAATTAGCTGAGTTGAATGACCTCTTTACAGATGAATTTGTTAAAGATGTTAACAATGAAAACATCATTCAAGCAAGTAAAGCTGGTGATAAAGCATACATGTATCCAATCAGTTCTGCACCATTCTACATGGCTATGAACAAGAAAATGTTGGAAGATGCTGGTGTAGCTAACCTTGTTAAAGAAGGTTGGACAACAGATGATTTTGAAAAAGTCTTGAAAGCACTTAAAGACAAAGGATACACTCCAGGTTCATTGTTCAGTTCTGGTCAAGGGGGAGACCAAGGAACACGTGCCTTCATCGCTAACCTATACGGCGGTTCTGTAACAGACAAAGAAGTTACTAAATACACAACTGACGATCCTAAGTTCGTCAAAGGTCTTGAAAAAGCAACTAGCTGGATTAAAGATGGTTTGTTGAACAACGGTTCACAATTTGACGGTGGAGCAGACATCCAAAACTTTGCAAACGGTCAAACATCATACACAATCCTTTGGGCACCAGCTCAAAACGGTATCCAAGCTAAACTCTTGGAAGCAAGTAAAGTTGAAGTGGTAGAAGTACCATTCCCATCTGATTCAGGCAAACCAGCTCTTGAGTACCTTGTAAACGGATTTGCAGTATTTAACAACAAGGATGAAAAGAAAGTTGCTGCTGCTAAGAAATTCATCCAATTCATCGCAGATGATAAAGAGTGGGGTCCTAAAGACGTAGTTCGTACAGGTGCCTTCCCAGTTCGTACTTCATTTGGAAAACTTTACGACGACAAACGTATGGAAACAATCAGTGGTTGGACTCAATACTACTCTCCATACTACAACACAATCGACGGATTTGCTGAAATGAGAACTCTATGGTTCCCAATGTTGCAATCAGTGTCTAACGGTGACGAACAACCTGCTGCAGCTTTGAAGACATTCACTGAAAAAGCGAATGAAACAATCAAAAAAGCAGCTAAATAATAAGCCCTAAATAAAAAGTAAAATCACCCCCTTTTCCCTGTGCACATCTGTGTACGAAAAGGGGGAGTTTTGTTTAAAAAATGTAAGGAACTGACAGGTCAAAATTAAAATGAAGTTCTTACATAGGCTTTTCTTGGAAAAAATTTCATTTTGATTTTACATCAATGTCAGACAACAATCAAAAAAAACAAAAACTATTTGAAAGTGAGGTGCCGACTGTGAAAGTCAATAAAATTCGCATGAGAGAAACAATTGTTTCTTATGCTTTCTTAGCACCAGTATTAATCTTCTTTACCGTCTTTGTCCTAGCTCCAATGATCATGGGATTCATCACTAGTTTCTTTAACTACTCGATGACTAGCTTTGAGTTTGTAGGATTGGACAACTACATCCGCATGTTTAAAGACCCTGTCTTTACAAAATCTTTGATTAATACCGTAATCTTAGTTATCGGATCTGTACCAGTCGTTGTACTCTTCTCACTATTTGTGGCATCACAAACTTACCAACAAAATGCAGTTGCTAGATCCTTCTATCGTTTCGTATTCTTCCTTCCTGTTGTAACAGGTAGTGTTGCCGTAACGGTTGTATGGAAATGGATTTATGATCCTCTATCAGGTATTTTGAATTTCGTGCTTAAGTCAAGCCATATCATTAGCCAAAACATTTCTTGGTTGGGTGATAAAAACTGGGCTTTGATGGCGATTATGATTATTCTTTTGACAACATCAGTTGGTCAGCCAATCATCCTTTACATCGCTGCAATGGGTAATATTGATAACTCTCTTGTTGAAGCGGCGCGTGTCGACGGAGCAACTGAGTTACAAGTTTTCTGGAAGATTAAATGGCCAAGCCTCCTTCCAACAACTCTTTATATCGCAATCATTACAACAATCAACTCATTCCAGTGTTTCGCTTTGATTCAGCTTTTGACTTCAGGTGGTCCAAACTACTCAACAAGTACTCTCATGTACTACCTATACGAGAAAGCCTTCCAATTGACTGAGTATGGCTATGCCAATACTATTGGTGTATTCTTGGCAGTTATGATCGCAATTGTCAGCTTTGTTCAATTTAAAGTACTTGGAAACGACGTAGAATATTAATAGAAAGGAGACAGCTATGCAATCTACACAAAAGAAACCTTTAACAGCCTTCACTGTTATTTCAACCATCTTCTTGCTTTTATTGACTGTACTCTTTATCTTTCCATTCTACTGGATTTTGACAGGTGCATTCAAATCACAACCGGATACCATTATGATTCCACCACAATGGTTCCCTAAAGCTCCAACAATGGAGAACTTCCAACAATTGATGGTGCAAAACCCAGCCTTGCAATGGATGTGGAACTCAGTCTTCATTTCATTGGTAACTATGTTCTTGGTTTGTGCAACTTCATCCCTAGCAGGTTATGTATTGGCTAAGAAACGTTTCTACGGTCAACGCATTCTCTTTGCAATCTTCATCGCTGCCATGGCTCTTCCAAAACAAGTTGTCCTTGTGCCATTGGTACGTATCGTCAACTTCATGGGAATCCATGACACTCTTTGGGCGGTTATCTTGCCTTTGATCGGATGGCCATTTGGGGTCTTCCTCATGAAACAGTTCAGTGAAAACATTCCAACAGAATTGCTCGAATCTGCTAAAATCGATGGATGTGGTGAGATTCGTACTTTCTGGAGCGTAGCCTTCCCTATTGTGAAACCAGGATTTGCAGCTCTTGCAATCTTTACCTTCATCAATACATGGAATGACTACTTTATGCAGTTGGTTATGTTGACATCTCGTAACAACTTGACCATCTCACTTGGGGTTGCGACTATGCAGGCTGAGATGGCAACCAACTATGGTTTAATTATGGCAGGGGCTGCTCTTGCAGCTGTGCCAATCGTAACAGTCTTCCTTGTCTTCCAAAAATCCTTCACTCAAGGTATTACTATGGGAGCCGTTAAAGGTTAATACTCTGCGAAAATTGAATTCAAACCACGTCAGCGACTCCTTGCTGTACTCAAGTACAGCCTGCGGATTGCTTCCTAGTTTGCTCTTCAATTTTAATTGAGAATAGGAAAATCTATTTATTGAAAACGATATAGTATTATAAGTGTCTACAAAATGGAAAGGAGTTGGTTACTTCATGAAGTTTTGTTAGACACTTATAAACTTACTGGCTAGACATTTTGTGTCTGAAGATAACAATCAGGTAAAGGAAATTACTATGATTTTTGATGATTTAAAAAATATTAGCTTTTACAAGGGAATTCACCCAAATCTGGACAAGGCTATTGATTATCTCTATGAGCATCGTAAAGATACTTTTGAATTGGGTAAATACGACATTGATGGAGATAAGGTCTTCTTAGTTGTACAGGAAAATGTTCTCAACAAAGAAGAAAATGATCGCTTTGAGCATCATAAAAACTATGCAGACTTACATTTGTTAGTTGAAGGACATGAATATTCAAGTTACGGTTCTCGTGTTAAGGACGAGGCAGTAGCATTTGATGAAGCTAGTGATATTGGCTTTGTTCATTGTCACGAACAATACCCACTCTTGTTGGGATATCACAATTTCGCAGTTTTCTTTCCAGGAGAACCTCATCAGCCTAACGGTTATGCAGGTATGGAAGATAAAGTTCGCAAATATTTATTTAAAATTTTAATCGATTAGTCAGTTAGGAGGAGAAACAATGGCACATAAAGGATCTGGATTGATAAAAGCGGCATTCGATACGGATAACTTTCTGATGCGTTTTTGCGAGAAGGTTTTAGATATCGTGACGGTTAACCTACTCTTTGTTGTGTCTTGTTTGCCTATTGTGACCATTGGAGTAGCTAAAATCAGTCTCTATCAGACAATCTTTGAAGTGAAGCGTAGCCGTCGTATTCCTGTTTTCAAAATCTATATTAGAGCCTTTAAGCAAAATTTGAAATTAGGTTTTCAGTTAGGTTTGCTGGAATTAGGAATCTTTTTAATCAGTGTGGTTGATTTATCACTATTTTGGAGTCAAACTGGTGTTGCCTTTCAGCTTATTAAAGCTATCTGTTTGGGAATTCTGATATTTTTAACCCTAGTTATGTTGGCTAGCTATCCAATTGCTGCACGCTATGACTTGACTTGGAAAGAAGTTCTTCAAAAGGGATTGCTGTTGGTCAGCTTTAACTTCGTGTGGTTCTTCTTGATGCTTGCGATTATTTTGTTAATCATTATGCTTCTTTATCTATCAGGCTTCACTCTAGTGCTTGGTGGTTCAGCATTTCTACTTTTTGGCTTTGGTCTTCTTGCCTTTTGCCAAGCAGGATTAATGGAAAAATTGTTTGCTAAATATCAAGAGAATTGAAAACAATATGAAACTACTTTCAAACAAGAAAAGCTTCGGGAGATGTATAGAAATTAAAATCTAAGTGGCTTGGATGTATTGAAAGCGCTTTTTACAAGGTGTATACTAAAATAGTAAATAATCATCTGCCCGGTGCAGAAAATAAGAAATTTTAGGAGAAATCTATGTCAGATTTAAAAAAATATGAAGGTGTCATTCCTGCCTTCTACGCATGTTATGATGATGCGGGTGAAGTAAGCCCAGAACGTACTCGTGCTTTAGTTCAATACTTTATTGATAAAGGTGTTCAAGGACTTTACGTTAATGGTTCTTCAGGTGAGTGTATCTACCAAAGTGTAGAAGACCGTAAATTGATCTTAGAAGAAGTTATGGCAGTTGCCAAAGGTAAATTAACGATCATTGCTCACGTAGCTTGTAATAATACCAAAGATAGTATTGAACTGGCTCGTCATGCAGAAAGTTTGGGAGTAGATGCTATCGCAACAATCCCACCAATTTACTTCCGTTTGCCTGAGTACTCAGTTGCTAAATACTGGAACGACATCAGTGCTGCAGCACCAAATACAGACTATGTTATCTACAACATTCCTCAGTTGGCAGGTGTTGCTTTGACTCCAAGTCTTTACACAGAAATGTTGAAAAATCCACGTGTTATCGGTGTTAAAAACTCTTCAATGCCAGTACAAGATATCCAAACTTTTGTCAGCCTTGGTGGTGAAGATCATATTGTCTTTAATGGTCCAGACGAACAATTCCTAGGCGGACGTCTCATGGGAGCAAAAGCTGGTATCGGTGGTACCTATGGTGCTATGCCAGAACTCTTCTTGAAACTGAACCAATTGATTGCGGATAAAGACCTAGAAACAGCGCGTGAATTGCAATATGCTATCAACGCTATCATCGGTAAATTGACTGCAGCTCACGGGAATATGTACTGTGTGATCAAAGAAGTCTTGAAAATCAATGAAGGACTTAACATCGGATCAGTTCGTTCTCCACTTACACCAGTGACCGAAGAAGATCGTCCAGTTGTTGAAGCAGCTGCGGCATTGATTCGTGAAACTAAGGAGCGTTTCCTCTAATCAATAGGAGGCTTTATGACTAATTACGTTGCAATTGATATTGGTGGCACTAATATCAAATACGGTTTGATTGACCAAGATGGACAACTGGTAGAGTCTCACGAAGTTGCGACTGAGGCTCATAAGGGCGGTCCACACATCTTACAGAAAACAAAAGATATCGTAGCTGGCTATCTAGAAAAAGGTCCAGTGTCGGGCGTCGCCATTTCTTCTGCAGGAATGGTTGACCCTGATAAGGGTGAGATTTTCTATGCTGGTCCACAGATTCCAAATTATGCTGGAACTCAATTTAAAAAAGAAATTGAAGGAAGTTTTGGAATTCCGTGTGAGATTGAGAATGATGTTAACTGTGCGGGGTTAGCAGAAGCTGTTTCTGGTTCCGGAAAAGGTGCAGGAATAACGCTATGTTTGACCATCGGAACTGGTATCGGTGGTTGCTTAATCATTGATGGGCAAGTTTTCCATGGCTTTAGTAATTCTGCCTGTGAAGTTGGTTACCTGCATATGCAAGATGGAGACTTCCAAGATTTAGCCTCTACAACAGCACTTGTTAAGTATGTGGCTGATGCACATGGTGATCAGGTAGAACAGTGGAATGGCCGCCGGATTTTCAAGGAAGCAACCGAGGGCAACAAACTCTGTATGAAGGGGATTGACCGCATGGTAGATTACCTTGGAAAGGGGCTCGCCAATATTTGTTATGTAGCCAATCCAGAAGTTGTCATCCTAGGTGGTGGCATTATGGGGCAGGAAGCTATTCTGAAACCTAAAATTCGTAAGGCTTTGAAAGATGCACTTGTTCCAAGTTTGGCAGACAAGACTCGTCTTGAATTTGCCCACCATCAGAATACTGCTGGCATGCTCGGCGCATATTATCATTTTAGAACCAAACAGTCCTAAATTGGCTTTGCCAATTTAGGGTTTTTTGACAGGGAAAAAGTTAGGTAAAACTTTAATAAAACTTTGAAAGCCCTTGCATTTCTTGAGATAATATAGTATATTTATTATACTGAGAAATCTCGAAAAAGCGTTTGTAAAATCAAGTCATTTTTTTATTCAGAAAAAATGTAAGCGATTTCTAAATGAATTTAAACAGAAGATAAGAGTGGGAGGAAGAAGAGTTTTAAAGTAGGTACTGAGAAATAAAATTGTCACCAGAGAAACTGGGCTCTTGCAGTAGCTGACTGCTTTTGTTCATTAGGAGAATTTGATGAAACGGTATTTTTTTGAAAGAAGTCGAATATTCAGTATTCGGAAACTAACGGTTGGTGTAGCCTCTGTGGCAGTTGGACTAGCTTTTTTTGCATCTGGAAATGTTGCTGCTAACGAAGTTGTGACAGAGCCAAAACTAGAAGTGGAAGGTCAAGCAAAAGAAGTAATCGATGTTGATAAAGAAAAAGTAGAGACAGTTAAGGAAACTAAAGAAGTAGCGACTCCTGTTAAAGAAGATGTAGCTGAACAAGTAGCTCCTGCTACAGAAAAAGTAATAGAAGAAACTAAAACTACTGAAGAAGCTGGCGATTTACTTCCGGCAGAGATTCCTGACCGTGCTTATCCTGATACACCAGTGAAAAAATTGGATACTTCAGCTATTGTATCAGAAAAGGATAGCCCCAAAGTAGAAACGAAGAGTATTTTAAAAGCTGAAGAATCAAATGCAACTGAAGTTGAGAAAGATAATAGAGCTATTATCAATGGTGGTCAAGACCTTAAGCATATCAATTATGAGGGTCAACCTGCTACATCAGCTACCATGATTTACACAATTTTCAGATCACCTCTAGCAGACGGTGGAACTCAGCGTTACCTCAATTCAGGTTCTGGTATCTTTGTAGCTCCAAATATCATGTTGACAGTGGCTCATAATTTCTTGAAGAAGGATGCCGAAACCAATGCTGGTCATATCTTAGGTGGTGATACCGCTAAGTTCTACTACAATGTCGGCTCTAATACTCCAAAAGAAAGATCTTTACCAACTTCAGGAAAGGATATTTTGTTTAAGGAAAAAGATATTCATTTTTGGAATAAAGAAAAGTTTGGTGAAGGTTACAAGAATGACCTAGCCTTGGTTGTAGCCCCTATTCCACTTCAGATTGCAAGCCCAAATAAGGCTGCAACCTTTACTCCTTTAGCAGAGTATCGAGAGTATAAAGCGGGAGAACCTGTTAGTACGATTGGTTATCCTACAGACTCAAGTTCACCAGAATTGAAGGAACCAATTGTGCCTGGTCAATTGTATAAGGCTGACGGTGTCGTTAAAGGTACTGAAAAATATGATGATAAGGGAACTGTTGGTGTCACTTATCGTTTGACTTCTGTATCAGGTCTTTCTGGTGGCGGTATCATCAACGGTGATGGTAAAGTTATCGGTATTCACCAACGTGGGACTGTTGACAATATGAACATTGCTGAAAAAGACCGCTTCGGTGGAGGCCTTGTCTTGTCTCCAGAACAACTAGCATGGGTCAAAGAAATCATTGACAAGTACGGTGTCAAAGAAGGCTGGTACCAAGGTGATAACGATAATCGCTATTACTTTGATTCGAAGGGACAATTGCTCAGAAATACAACAGCTGTCATTGGCGGAAACAAGTATGCCTTTGACAACAGTGGTCTAGCAACATTAGTTGAAGGCGTTGATTATAGCCGAGTAGTTATCGAACATGTGGACCAAAATGATAACCCAGTCAAAGAAAACGATACGTTTGTAGATAAGGCAGAAGTGGGTGCTCAATTCAACTATAACTACAAATCGGAAATCGAAAAAACAGATTTCTACAAGAAGAATAAAGAAAAATATGAGATCGTTTCAATTGGAGATTCTCCAGTCAATAAACAATTGAAAGACGCTTGGGATGAAGATCATAGTGTGGTAAGCAAGGCTCCTGCAGGAACACGCGTCATCAAGGTAGTTTATAAAGTGAATAAAGGTTCTTTTGAAGTTCACTATCGCTTGAAAGACTCTGATAAAGAGTTGGCAACAGCTGATGTGGACAATAACGAAGGTAAGGAATACGATGTTTCCTTTGTTCATAGATTCCAAGCCAAAGAAATTGCAGGCTATCGTCCAGTAAATGCGAGCCAAGAAGCGACTATCAAGCATAAAGGGGTGAATGAAGTTATTTTTGAATATGAAAAGATTGAAGATCCAAAACCAGCGACTCCTGTAACTCCAGTAGCTGATCCAAAAGATGAAGAAACAGAAATTGCTGCTTACGGTCCACTGCCTAGCAAGGCTCAATTGGATTATCACAAGGAAGAATTAGCTGCCTTCATCCACTATGGTATGAATACCTATACTAACTCTGAGTGGGGGAACGGTAGAGAAAATCCTCAAAACTTTAACCCGACGAACCTTGATACAGACCAGTGGATTAAGACTTTGAAGGATGCTGGATTCAAACGAACCATTATGGTTGTGAAACACCATGACGGATTTGTTATTTATCCATCTAAATACACAGACCACACGGTAGCTGCGAGTCCATGGAAAGATGGTAAGGGGGACCTTCTCGAAGAAATCTCTAAATCAGCGACTAAGTATGACATGAATATGGGTGTTTACCTATCACCATGGGACGCCAACAACCCTAAATATCATGTTGCAACTGAAAAAGAGTACAACGAATACTATCTCAACCAACTCAAGGAAATCCTTGGAAATCCTAAATACGGAAACAAAGGTAAATTTATCGAAGTATGGATGGACGGTGCGCGTGGTAGCGGAGCTCAAAAAGTAACTTACACCTTTGATGAATGGTTCAAGTACATCAAGGAAGCTGAAGGAGATATCGCTATCTTCTCAGCTCAACCGACAAGCGTCCGTTGGATCGGTAATGAACGTGGTATCGCTGGAGATCCAGTTTGGCATAAAGTCAAGAAAGCTAAAATCACCGACGATGTGAAGAATGATTATCTCAATCATGGGGATCCAGAAGGAGATATGTACTCAGTCGGTGAAGCAGACGTTTCTATCCGTTCAGGTTGGTTCTACCATGATAATCAACAACCAAAATCAATCAAAGATTTGATGGATATTTACTTCAAGTCTGTTGGTCGTGGAACGCCACTTCTACTCAATATTCCACCAAATAAAGAAGGTAGATTCGCAGATGCAGATGTCGCCCGCTTGAAAGAATTCCGAGCAACATTGGATCAAATGTATGCGACTGACTTTGCTAAGGGTGCAACTGTAACTGCAAGTTCTACTCGTAAGAATCATTTGTATCAAGCAAGTCACTTGACAGATGGTAAGGATGATACTAGCTGGGCACTAGCAAATGATGCTAAGACAGGTGAGTTTACAGTCGATCTTGGTAAAAAGAGACGCTTTGACGTAGTCGAACTCAAAGAAGACATCGCTAAAGGTCAGCGTATCTCTGGATTCAAGGTTGAAGTTGAGCTCAATGGTCGTTGGGTTCCATATGGTGAAGGTTCGACTGTTGGTTATCGTCGTCTTATCCAAGGTCAACCAGTAGAAGCACAAAAGATTCGTGTGACTATTACTGGTGCACAAGCGACTCCAATTTTGACAAACTTCTCTGTTTATAAGACACCAAGCAGTATCGAGAAAACAGACGGCTACCCTCTAGGATTAGATTATCATTCAAACACAACAGCCGATAAAGAAAATACAACTTGGTATGACGAATCTGAAGGTATCCGTGGAACATCTATGTGGACCAACAAGAAAGATGCTAGCGTTACCTACCGCTTTACTGGAACGAAAGCGTATGTCGTTTCTACCGTCGATCCAAACCACGGTGAAATGTCTATTTACGTGGATGGTCAAAAGGTTGCAGATGTACAAACCAAGAATGCAAGCCGTAAACGCAGTCAGATGGTCTATGAAACGGATGACTTAGCTCCTGGTGAACATACTATCAAACTGGTCGATAAGACTGGTGAGCCTATTGCAACTGAAGGTATCTACACGCTCAACAATGCCGGTAAGGGTATGTTTGAGATGAAAGAAACAACCTATGAAGTTCAAAAAGGTCAACCGGTTACTGTAACGATTAAACGTGTTGGTGGTAGCAAAGGAGCAGCAACAGTCCATGTTGTAACAGAGCCAGGAACAGGAGTTCATGGTAAAGTTTACAAGGATACAACAGCTGATTTGACCTTCCAAGATGGTGAAACAGAGAAAACAATCACGATTCCAACTATCGACTTTACAGAACAAGCAGATTCAATCTTTGACTTCAAAGTGAAAATGACCAGCGTTTCTGACAATGCCCTTCTTGGTTTTGCTTCAGAAGCTACGATTCGAGTGATGAAGGCAGAATTACTCCAAAAAGACCAGGCAAGCTATGACGATCAAGCAACTCAGCTTGACTATAGCCCAGGTTGGCACCATGAAACCAATTCATCAGGTAAATACCAAAACACTGAGTCTTGGGCATCATTTGGCCGTTTGACAGAAGATCAGAAGAAAAATGCCAGCGTAACAGCTTACTTCTACGGAACAGGTCTTGAAATCAAAGGATATGTGGATCCAGGACATGGTATCTACAGAGTAACGCTAGACGGTAGAAAAGTCGAGTATCAAGATGGTCTAGGGAATGCGTCTGAATACAACGGCAAGAAGTACTTCAGTGGTACAGCCACTACTCGTCAAGGTGGTCAGACTCTTGTTCGTTTGACTGGACTCGAAGAAGGTTGGCATGCTGTAACCTTACAATTGGATCCAAAACGTAATGATACTACGAGAAATATTGGTATCCAAGTTGACCAGTTCATCACTCATGGTGAAGATAGTGCTCTTTATACCAAAGCAGAGTTAATCCAAGCCATGAAGAGCTGGAAGGATGAGTTGGTTAAGTTTGACCAGACAAGCTTGAAGAATACTCCAGAGGCACGTCAAGCCTTCAAGTCAAACTTGGATAAATTATCTGAGCAACTTTCAGCAAGTGAAGCCAATGCACAAGAAGTTCTTAAGACAGCAGCAGCTTTGCAAACGATCCTTGATAAGGAAGAAAATTATGGCACAGATGATACACCAACACCAGAACAGCCAGAAGAACCAAACTATGACAAGGCTATGGCAAGTCTGACAGAAGCGATTGAAAGAAAAACAGCTGAGCTCGGTGATGACAAGGAAGCTAAGAAGAAGCTAGTTGCATTAACAGAGCAAGCCTTGGCAGCCATCCAAGAAGCTAAGACTCAGGATGCAGTAGATAAGGCCTTGCAAGCAGCTTTGGCATCTATCAATCAGCTTCAAGCGACTCCAAAAGAGGATCCAGCTCCAGAAGAACCGGCACAGCCAGAGGAGCCATCAAAACCAGAAGAGTCTAAAGTTGACTACCATAAGGCGATTGCAGATTTGACTGAAGCTATCGAGAAAAAAGCAACAGAACTTGCCGATGATGTAGCTGCTCAGGAAAAACTAGTTGAACTTGGAGAACAAGCTCTTGTGGCTATCCAAGAAGCTAAGACTCAAGATGCTGTTGAAAAAGCCTTGCAAGATGCGTTGGTATCCATCAATAAGCTTCAAGCAACTCCAAAAGAGGATCCAGCTCCAGAAGAACCAACACAACCAGAGGAACCAAGCAAGCCAGAAGAACCAGCAAAACCAGAGGAGCCAAGCAAACCAGTAGAGCCTAAGCTTGACTACGATAAAGCTATGGCAAGCTTGTCCGAAGCCATTAAAAGTAAAACAGCTG
>NZ_JADMUH010000004.1:0-16354 GCF_015546995.1 Streptococcus infantis | reverse complement strand
GCCAAGCAAACCAGTAGAGCCTAAGCTTGACTACGATAAAGCTATGGCAAGCTTGTCCGAAGCCATTAAAAGTAAAACAGCTGAGTTGGGTGATGACAAGGAAGCTAAGAAGAAACTAGTTGAACTAGCAGAACAAGCCTTAGCTGCTATTGAAGAAGCCAAAACTCAGGATGCAGTAGATAAGGCCTTGCAAGACGCTTTGACATCTATCAACAATCTTCAGGCGACACCAAAAGAGGAACCAGCTCCAGAGGAACCAGCAAAACCAGAGGAGCCAAGCAAGCCAGAAGAACCAAGCAAACCAGTAGAGCCTAAGCTTGACTACGATAAAGCTATGGCAAGCTTGTCCGAAGCCATTAAAAGTAAAACAGCTGAGTTGGGTGATGACAAGGAAGCTAAGAAGAAACTAGTTGAACTAGCAGAACAAGCCTTAGCTGCTATTGAAGAAGCCAAAACTCAGGATGCAGTAGATAAGGCCTTGCAAGACGCTTTGACATCTATCAACAATCTTCAGGCGACACCAAAAGAGGAACCAGCTCCAGAAGAGCCTGCAAGACCAGAAGAGCCTGCGAGACCAGAGGAGCCTGCGAGACCAGAGGAGCCAAGTAAGCCAGAAGAGCCTGCGAGACCAGAAGAACCAACACAGCCAGAAGAGGAAGTGAAACATTCAAATCTTCCAACTGAAGGTGTTAAAGAATTGAGTGTAACTCAACCAATCCTTGAAGTAACGACAGATCCGATTGCCTTCAACACTATTCGTCGTGAAAATTCTCTCTTGGCTAAAGGTAAGGAACAAGTCGTTTCTGAAGGAAAAGACGGACAAGTAACGACTTATGTAGAAGTTGACGGCAGCGATCGTAAGGTTGTTAAGGTTGAACGTGAGGAAGCTCAAGACCGCATCGTTGAAGTAGGTACTCAAGAAGGAACTGCTATGCCGACAGAAGGCGTTATGAATCTGGACTTTAACCTACCAAATCTAAAAGTAGAGAAAGAACCAATCGCCTTCAAGACTGTTCGCCGTGAGAATGCTAATTTAGCTAAAGGTAAGGAACAAGTTGTTTCTGAAGGAAAAGACGGACAAGTAACGACTTATGTAGAAGTCGATGGTGACAACCGTAAGGTTGTTAAGGTTGAACGTGAGGAAGCCCAAGATCGCATCGTCGAAGTTGGAACTAAGGAAGAAAGTCCATCAACTGATAGCACATTGAAGGTCTTGAAAGATTCTTCAACAAACTTGAAACTGATTGCTCGAGAAGGGGACCTCAATGGTGGTTCTGTTCTAGAGGTCGATAAGGTTGCTGACCAGGTCTTGGAAGGTCGCCGTTTCGATGCTTATCAAATTCAATTGAAGAATGAGAAAGGCGAACCTGTTAAATTGAAAGGTGCAGCCCTTATTCAAGTTGCTGTGGCGTCTGATGTAGCCAATGTCTATGCTATGAATGCAAATCAAGAATTGCAGGAAGTGAAGTTTGAACAGAAGGGTTCAGCACTTGAATTTGTAGCTCCACACCTAGGTGTCTATGCGGTAGTGTACAAGGATGCAGCTCAACCAAGTGCACCAGCAAATGTAGAAACTCCTGCTCCACAACCTATGGGAGAAGATAAGCCTTTAGCAGAAGCGAAGGGAACTGTAGCAGATTCTGCTAGCAAACAGTTACCAGCAACAGGAGAAGAAGTAAGTTCAGCTCTCTTGCCTGCCCTCACTCTTGTTTCAGGAATGATGCTATTCTTCTTCAAAAAAGATATGAAGGATTAGCAGAGACTAAATCAAAGAAAGTGTTTTAAACACTAAAAAAGGGAGTCCCATAGTGGACTCCTTTTTGTGGGGAAAAATATTTTAAATAGAAAACCCTGAATTGTTTCCAATTTCAGGGCTTTCTATTTCTTGTGTTTCTGCGATAACCATTCAATCTATTATTCTCCCAATAGCTATTAAAGATTTTTTCTTTACTTTCACGATCAATCTCTAGGAAATAAGCGTAGAGTAAATCAATGATAATCAGCATTGGAATCTGAGCAGAAATTCGTTGAATATAAGATGCTTGGTTTTGGCTTGCGACCAAAATGGTTTCTGTAAATGCTTGAGTATCCTTATTCGGTGAACTTGTAAATAGAACTGTCTTAGCTCCCATATCCTGGGCATCTAATAAACTATCGATGATGGACGGTGTTGTTCCTGAGAGGGAAAAACCAAAGACCAAACATTTTTCATCAATGATACTAGTCGTCCAGGCAAAACCGTCTGGATCTGTTAAGGCTTCACAGACGACACCCAATCTCATAAAACGTAGCTTCATCTCACGTGCGACTAGACCAGAACTCCCAGTTCCGAAAAAATACACTCGTTCTGATTGTTCAATCATCTGAGCTACACGTTCCAACTGCTTATCGTCAATCAATCCTTGAGAAATTTCTCGCACATTTGCATAGCTTCTGAGAACTCGTTGAGTCAAAGGATTCATATCCTGTTGAGGAGCAGAAAGAGTGTCTTTTTGTTGCTGATATTTGAAGATGAATTCTCGATAGCCCTTAAAACCACACTTCTTGGCAAAACGAGTGAGTGCTGCCTGGGAAATATGAAGTTTTTGTGTGACTTGTTGAGAGGATAAGTCATCATTTATGGTATCTGCCTGCAGAAAATAGCGGGCAATTTCTTGCTCTAAATCGGTCATCTCTTCAAAGTGAAGGTCGATAATCGTAGAGATATCTTGCTTATTCATGGAACTCCTTTTATAGCTATTTGCCAAAAATTACTTTGGCAAATCTAACAAATAAAATAGCGCTTACCTCCATTATATCATAGAAAATACTTTTTGGACCAAAAAGGAAAAGTCTTTTCTTTTTCCATAATTTTCTACCTAAATTATGGTACAATGAAGAGTGTGATTTTGATTAGAAATGAGATTGATGTGTATGAGAAAATTCAATAGCCACTCGATACCGATACGGCTTAATTTGTTATTTGCAATCGTCATTTTGCTCTTTTTAGCAATTATTGGTCGTTTGCTTTATATGCAAGTTCTTCATAAGGATTTTTATGAAAACAAACTCGCTTCTGCTAGCCAAACTCGAGTAACCATGGGTTCCGCTCGTGGAGAAATTTATGATGCAACAGGAAAACCTTTAGTCCAAAACACCGTTAAACAAGTTGTTTCATTCACACGAAGTAACAAGATGACTGCGGCTGATTTGAAGGATATTTCTAAAAAATTGTTGACTTATGTCACAGTCACTTCTCCAGAGTTGACGGACCGACAAATGGCAGACTACTACTTGGCGGATGCCGAAGCTTATAAGAAAACAGTTGAAGCTCTTCCAAAAGATAAACGGTATGATTCAGATGGCAATCAACTTTCTGAATCTGAACTCTATAACAACGCTGCTAATAGTATTGCAGCTAATCAGATGGACTATTCCGAGGATGAAAAGAAGGCAATCTACCTCTTTAGCCAACTCAATTCAGTAGGAAATTTTGCTACAGGAAATATTCAAACAGATCCTTTGAGTGATACACAGGTAGCTGTAATTGCTTCTGCTTCAAAGGAATTGCCAGGTATTTCTATCTCTACCTCATGGGATCGAAAGGTCTTAGAAACTTCTCTTTCATCTATTGTCGGAACTGTTTCTAGTGAAAAATCAGGTCTTCCAGCAGAAGAAGTGGATGCGTATTTGAAAAAAGGTTATTCGCTCAATGATCGCGTCGGGACTTCCTATCTTGAAAAACAATACGAAGAAGTCTTGCAAGGGAAACGGACCGTCAAGGAAATCCATTTGGACAAGCATGGAGACATGGAGAGCGTAGAGAATATAGAAGAAGGTAGCAAGGGAAAAAACATCAAATTAACCATTGATTTGGCCTTCCAAGATAGCGTAGACAGCCTCTTAAAGAGTTATTTTAATTCTGAACTTGCAAATGGTGGTGCTAAATACTCAGAAGGTGTCTATGCAGTAGCCCTTAATCCTAAGACAGGTGCTGTATTAGCCATGTCAGGAATGAAGCACAATGTAGAGACTGGGGAGTTGACACCAGACTCACTAGGAACAGTGACCAATGTTTTTGTACCAGGGTCTGTCGTTAAGGCGGCAACCATCAGTTCTGGTTGGGAAAATGGGGTCTTGTCAGGCAACCAAACCTTGACAGACCAACCAATCGTCTTCCAAGGTTCTGCCCCTATCAATTCCTGGTATACTCCTTATTACGGTTCTTTCCCGATTACAGCCGTTGAAGCCTTGGAGTATTCATCCAATGCTTACATGGTCCAAACTGCTCTTGGAATCATGGGGCAAACTTATCAGCCGAATATGACAGTGGGAACCAACAATCTTGAATCTGCTATGGGTAAACTTCGTGCTACCTTTGGAGAGTATGGACTAGGAGTTTCTACTGAGATTGACTTGCCAGATGAATCGACAGGATTTATCCCCCAAAAATTTGACTTGGCTAATTATTTAACTAATGCTTTTGGCCAGTTTGATAACTACACACCGATGCAATTAGCCCAGTACGTTGCAACTATTGCTAACAATGGTGTTCGTCTAGCTCCACATATTGTCGAGGGAATATACGACAACAATGATAAGGGTGGCCTTGGGGAATTAATCCAAGCAATAAATACCAAGGAAATCAACAAGGTCAATATTTCTGAATCAGATATGGCAATCTTGCACCAAGGATTTTACCAAGTATCGCATGGAACTAGTCCCCTAACGACAGGACGGGCGTTTTCAGATGGTGCCACTGTTTCTATCAGTGGTAAAACCGGTACAGCTGAAAGCTATGTAGCTGGTGGTCAAAAAGAAGCTAATAATACCAATGCCGTGGCCTATGCTCCAACAGAAAATCCTCAAATTGCAGTTGCAGTAGTCTTTCCTCATAATACCAATTTAACCAAAAATGTTGGGCCAGCAATTGCTCGCGACATTATCAATCTATACAACCAACACCATCCAATGAATTAGAAAGGAAGCCATGCTTTATCCAACACCTATTGCTAAGTTGATTGACAGTTATTCTAAACTTCCGGGTATTGGGATCAAGACAGCAACCCGTCTAGCCTTTTATACTATTGGAATGCCGGATGATGACGTCAACGAATTTGCTAAAAATCTCCTTTCAGCTAAAAGAGAGTTGACCTATTGTTCTATCTGTGGACGTTTAACCGATGAAGATCCCTGTTCTATCTGCACAGATCCAAGTCGGGACCAAACAACTATCCTCGTCCTAGAGGATAGTCGAGATGTAGCTGCTATGGAAAATATTCAGGAATACCATGGGTTATACCATGTATTGCATGGGTTGATTTCACCCATGAATGGAATTAGTCCGGATGATATCAACCTTAAGAGTCTTATGACTCGTCTTATGGCCAGTGAGGTTTCAGAGGTCATCGTAGCTACCAATGCAACAGCAGATGGTGAGGCGACTTCCATGTATATCTCTCGGCTTCTCAAACCCGCGGGGATTAAGGTTACTCGTCTAGCACGAGGTCTAGCAGTAGGAGCAGATATCGAATATGCGGACGAAGTAACGCTCCTAAGAGCCATTGAAAATCGTACAGAACTTTAGTCTGTAAGGATATAGAACAGGCAATTAGTTAGCAGATAAGACTTTAAGAAATCAAGAGACTAGATTTATTTTTAATCCAGTCTCTTTTGTGCTATTCAAGTTTAAAAAAATAAACAAATGTGATATACTAAAAAGCGAGTATTCTAGTAGAAATAGGACAATCATATGAAACAAACAATTATTCTATTATATGGTGGGCGCAGTGCAGAGCGTGAAGTGTCTGTATTGTCAGCTGAGAGTGTCATGCGTGCGGTTAACTATGACCGTTTTGAAGTCCAAACTTTCTTTATCAGCCAGTCTGGTGATTTCATCAAAACCCAAGAATTTACCCAAACTCCTGGCCAAGATGAACGTCTCATGACCAATGAAACGATTGATTGGAACAAGAAAATTGCTCCAAGTGCCATCTACGAAGAAGGCGCAGTTGTTTTTCCAGTTCTTCATGGACCTATGGGAGAAGACGGTTCCGTTCAAGGTTTCCTAGAAGTCTTGAAAATGCCTTATGTCGGTTGCAACATCTTGTCTTCAAGCCTGGCTATGGACAAAATCACGACTAAACGTGTCTTGGAATCTGCTGGGATTGCCCAAGTCCCTTACGTAGCCATTGTTGAAGGGGACGACTTAGCTTCTAAGATCGCAGAAGTTGAAGAAAAATTAAGGTATCCAGTCTTTACCAAACCATCTAATATGGGTTCTAGTGTTGGTATTTCTAAGTCTGAAAATAAAGAGGAACTCCATCAAGCTCTCGAACTCGCCTTTAAATATGATAGTCGTGTCTTGGTAGAGCAAGGTGTCAATGCGCGTGAAATCGAAGTTGGACTTTTAGGAAACTATGATGTCAAGAGCACTCTACCTGGTGAAGTTGTCAAGGACGTAGCCTTCTATGACTACGAAGCAAAATACATTGATAACAAGATTACTATGGATATTCCAGCCAAGATCAGTGATAATGTAGTAGCAGTCATGCGTAGAAATGCAGAAGCTGCCTTCCGTGCTATTGGCGGGCTTGGTCTCTCACGTTGTGATTTCTTCTATACAGATAAGGGAGAAGTTTTCCTAAATGAGCTCAATACCATGCCAGGATTTACCCAGTGGTCTATGTATCCCTTGCTCTGGGACAATATGGGGATTAGCTATCCAGAACTAATCGAGCGTTTGGTTGAGCTTGCTAAAGAAAGCTTTAACAAGCGTGAAGCGCATCTATTATAAAGATAGCTATAAGGGCGGGGCAAGACTCCCTGCCCCTTTTTAAAGGAGTAAACATGAAACTTACGATTCACGAAGTTGCGCGTGTTGTCGGTGCAAAAAATGATGTGACAAGCTATGCGGATAACCCGTTAGTCAAGGCAGAGTTTGATAGTCGCTTGATTGGAGCTGGGGATCTATTTGTGCCACTCAAGGGGGCGCGTGATGGTCATGACTTTATTGAGACGGCTTTTGAAAACGGTGCTGCTGTAACCCTGTCAGAGAAGGCAGTAGCAGGTCATCCTTACATTTTAGTAGAGGATGTTTTGACAGCCTTTCAAGCTCTTGCGGCCTATTACCTTCAAAAGACTGGTGTCGATGTCTTTGCTGTTACAGGTTCAAATGGGAAGACAACGACCAAGGATATGTTGGCCCATTTGCTTTCTACAAACTACAAAACCTACAAAACGCAAGGGAACTATAATAACGAGATTGGCCTCCCTTATACGGTTCTCCATATGCCAGATAATACTGAAAAGCTGGTCTTAGAAATGGGGCAGGATCACCTAGGAGATATCCATCTTTTATCTGAACTCGCTCATCCAAAGACAGCTATTGTAACCTTGGTTGGAGAAGCTCATTTAGCCTTCTTCAAGGACCGTTCTGAGATTGCCAAAGGTAAATTACAGATTGCTGATGGAATGGAGAAAGGTAGCTTACTTTTGGCGCCAGCTGATCCCATTGTAGAGGATTATCTACCTGCTGACCAAAAAGTAGTTCGTTTTGGTCCGGGTGCAGAACTCGAAATTACAGACTTAATTGAGCGCAAGGATAGCTTGACTTTCAAGGCTAATTTCTTGGAGAAATCCCTTGATTTACCAGTAACAGGTAAGTACAATGCGACCAATGCTATGATTGCTTCTTACGTTGCCCTACAAGAAGGAGTGTCTGAGGAGCAGATTGGTCAAGCCTTCCAAAATCTAGAGTTGACCCGAAATCGTACCGAGTGGAAAAAAGCAGACAACGGTGCAGACATCTTATCAGATGTCTACAATGCCAACCCAACAGCCATGAAGTTGATTTTAGAAACTTTCTCTGCTATCCCAGCTAATGAAGGTGGTAAGAAAATCGCAGTTCTGGCGGACATGAAAGAACTTGGAGACCAGTCTGTTCAACTTCATAATCAAATGATTTTGAGCCTGTCACCAGATGTCCTTGATACCGTTATTTTCTACGGTGAAGATATCGCTGCCCTAGCCCAATTAGCCAGTCAAATGTTCCCCATCGGCCATGTTTACTACTTCAAGAAAACAGCTGAGGAAGACCAATTTGAAGCCATGGTCAAGCAGGTCAAGGAAAGTCTTGGTGCACATGACCAAATTTTGCTTAAAGGTTCCAACTCTATGAATCTAGCTAAGCTAGTAGAAAGTTTGCAAGAAGACTAATGGTCTCTGATAAGAAAACATTCTCAAGAGGTGATTTATCTTGAAGAATAGCTACTTTGGAACACAAAAATATAAGAAATAAATGTAAGCTAGGCTCTATAAAAATCAGTAAGAGATTGGCTTATATGAAAATGAGGAAAATTATATGAATGTTTGGGATGCTTTATTTACCACCCAGCCGACGGAGCCACCCCAATTTGATCTTCTTTGGTATGGAAGTCTATTTACATTATTAGCATTGACTGTATTTCTTGCTTATCGTTATGGGGAGAAGAAAGTCTGTCAACGATTTTTCCAGATTTTACAGGCGGTACAGCTAATCCTGCTCTACGGATGGTATTTGGTTAATCAGATGCCTTTAACAGAAAGTCTTCCCTTTTATCATTGCCGTTTGGCTATGTTTGTAGTGCTTTTGACCCCGGGTGTCTCTAGAGTCAAACAGTATTTTGCTGTATTGGGAACTTTTGGAACTTTGGCAGCTTTTATTTATCCAGTGCCAGATCCCTATCCCTTCCCCCACATTGCCATCCTATCTTTTGTTTTCGGACACTTAGCCCTCTTTGGAAATTCCTTGATTTATCTCTTGAAGGACTACGATGCCAGTTTATTGGATTTCAAACGAATCCTAGTTATCACATCTTCCCTTAACGCTTTGATTTTTCTTGTCAATGTAGTAACGGGGGGTGATTACGGCTTTCTGACAAAACCACCATTGGTAGGAGATCATGGTCTTTTGGTCAATTATATTGTTGTAACTCTGTTTCTGACTTGTGCTATTTACTTGTCATCCAAAGCTTTTCAGACAATCCTCCAGGAGAAGGGCGAAAGAAGATTGAAAATCTGGCAGAAATAAAAAATATTTTTCCAACCACTTGACTTTTATCTTAGAATTTTGATACAATAGTAGGCGGTATTGTTTACCCCATTTGTAAGGCCCCGGAACCTTTCAAATAACTTGCGGACCGGAACATCCGCCCTGTAAACAAAAACGACATTCATATAGGAGAAATCATGAACAAAACTACATTCATGGCTAAACCAGGCCAAGTAGAACGCAAATGGTACGTTGTTGACGCAACTGATGTACCTCTTGGACGCCTTTCAGCAGTTGTTGCTAGCGTACTTCGCGGAAAAAATAAACCAACATTCACACCACACACTGATACAGGTGACTTCGTAATCGTTATCAATGCTGAAAAAGTTAAATTGACTGGTAAAAAAGCAACTGATAAGATCTACTACACTCACTCAAACCACCCAGGTGGATTGAAACAAATCTCTGCTGGTGAACTTCGTTCTAAAAATGCAGTACGTTTGATCGAGAAATCAGTTAAAGGTATGCTTCCACACAATACTCTTGGCCGCGCTCAAGGTATGAAATTGAAAGTATTCGTTGGAGCTGAGCACACTCACGCTGCACAACAACCAGAAGTTCTTGATATTTCAGGACTTATCTAAGGAAAGGAACAATAAAGTATGTCACAAGCACAATATGCAGGTACTGGACGTCGTAAAAACGCTGTTGCACGCGTTCGCCTTGTTCCAGGAACTGGTAAAATCACTGTTAACAAAAAAGATGTTGAAGAGTACATCCCACACGCTGACCTTCGTCTTGTAATCAACCAACCATTCGCAGTTACTTCAACTGCAGGTTCATACGACGTTTTCGTTAACGTTGTAGGTGGTGGTTACGCTGGTCAAGCAGGAGCTATCCGTCACGGTATCGCTCGTGCCCTTCTTCAAGTAGACCCAGACTTCCGTGATTCATTGAAACGCGCAGGACTTCTTACACGTGACTCACGTAAAGTTGAGCGTAAGAAACCAGGCTTGAAAAAAGCTCGTAAAGCATCACAATTTAGTAAACGTTAAAACTTATTTAAACTTATTGAAAGCATTTCGTATCAAAAATACGGGATGCTTTTTCTGTTCACCCCAAATTTTTGTAACTAGGTGATACTTGAAATTAATACAAATTTGGTTGTTTTTGATAAATCTAAGCAACACTACATGATGAAGTGAAAGGGGATGAATCTTTGATAGTATTCACTTATTGTGAAATATGATATATTTATTAATTAGATGGATGAATACTTCTAGAGTTAAATATAGTATAATAGGGACATACTTTTTGGTTTATTTTTGTTTGTAGTCGGATTATGAAAGAATATCCAATATTATGCGATAAGATAGAATGTTACAAAAAAGAAAGGGGATGCAATCCGATGAAGAAAGACAGATTAATTGTATTGACAGATGCTGTTCTAGCAATTATTATGACCATCTTGGTTTTAGAGTTAGAAAAACCAACAACACCAAGTCTTGAAGCTTTTTGGGATTTACGGCAAAATTTCTTTGCTTGTTTTCTTTCCTTTTTCTGGTTGGGATCGTTATGGATGGCACTAAACACATTATGGGAAAAGGTTGAGAAAATTTCCTCAGAAATTATTTGGTGGAATTTGTTTCTACTCTTGGAGCGGCAGGAGTTCTCTTTGGAGAATTTCATGCCATCCAAGATACCAGTCTGAATGATGTGGTGGACCGGATCTATATAAATGTCAAGGATTTACCGTTTCAGTCCTTGGGAGCTTTAGCTAATATCCTGTCTGATATTAAGAAGGGACTGATTCAAGACAGTCATATCTGGTCTTTCTTCCAGTCATTTTTCAAACAATATCAGTTGATAATCAGCTTAAATCAGATCTATCAGTTTGTCTATCTTTCTCTGATGGAGATCATGTCCTATCTTCACTTTGATTATTGGAAAAAACGGCTCGGTCAGGAGCTAGTATGAATAAGGAGAACAAATGAGACGTTTAAAAATGTTATGGCATATTATACAGGTTACGGGTTTTACTCGGTTTGCTCTGAGTTTTGTGACCTTTGTTTTTGGGTCAGGAGGCGTGCTTTTCCTAGTTGAACCTGCTATCACAAATTACGGAGACGGTCTTTGGTATGCTTTTGTGACTTCGACGACTGTCGGCTACGGGGATCTCCTAGCTGTGACCTTGATTGGAAGGATTACCAGTGTCTTCTTGACGATTTATGGGCTCATATTTTTTGGCTGTTTATCAGCTGTTATTATTAATTATTATACCGATTTAAATAAGGAAAGAGGAGAGGACAAATGACTGCCAATTATTCAACACGGGAATACCGTGAGAAATTATACGATGACCTTCATGTTCGATTGAGAGATACAGCGATTTTGATGTGTGCAATTTTTATTGCCTCTATCGGTCTAAATATGAATTCAACAGCTGTTATTATTGGAGCCATGTTAATTTCACCTCTCATGACACCGATTGTTGGACTGGGATTCGGTTTAGCTATTTTTGATACGCGTTTAATCAAGCAATCTCTAGAGGTTTTATTGACTCAAGTGTTGGTCAGTTTGCTTGTCTCGACTCTGTATTTCTGGATTTCTCCCTTGTCTTATGCAAGTAGCGAGTTGATTGCACGAACCTCTCCAACCATTTGGGATGTTCTCATTGCTATCGCGGGTGGGATAGCAGGTTTCATTGGTTCAAGGAAAAAAGAAGCAAACAATATCGTACCAGGAGTAGCCATCGCAACAGCTCTGATGCCACCTATCTGCACTGCAGGATATGGTTTAGCTAATGGGAATGTACGATTTTTATTGGGGGCTCTCTATCTTTTCTTGATCAACTGTGTCTTTATCATGCTAGCCAACATTGTTGGAACAAGAATTTTGATGAGAAAATCTCCTTTAACTTCATTTAAAGAGCTGAGCATTAAAATGAGAATTGGCTTGATATCTTTGATTGTATTGTTGATTCTTCCAGCTAGCTATTCGGCAGTTACTCTGACAATAGAACAAGCGCGCAAAGAAGGGATCAAACAGTTTGTAGGAAAAGAGTTCGCCAATTATACGGTTATTAATCAAGTCTACAAGTCAAGTAACAATGAATTGGTCTTGACGGTTGTTGGAGATCCGATTTCAGAAGAAGAATTAGAAACACTCCACCAAAAACAAGCCTCTTACGGTATTCAATCTGTTCAATTGAAAGTGAATCAAGTTCAGAACTCGCCAACATTAGATAGTGAAGCGACCAAGGAATTTTATGAAAACATTGACAAGTATATTGATCAAAAACTCTCTGAAAAAGATTCACAAAACGATCTCGTAAAAGAAAATGAAGCAGACAAGGATTGAGGACAATGAACTGAATCGGTTTTTACGCCGTGTTTTTCTTGTATCTTCCTCTTTCTTACTTATAGCAGGTTGTTTTTGCTTGAATAAGAAATAAATTAGAAGTTCTATCATCTAAGAAAAATGATGAACAAAAAATCATTTAACTAATGGTGTGAACGTTTAGTGTTTATCAGCTCCATTCTCTGTAATTTTGGGGGTAAAATCCACACCATTCGGATAAAATTAGTTGAATTTGATTGGAAAAAAGCTTTTATAAAAGCGGAGAAAAGTCTTGATATTACGCTGTTTTTAGTCCAACTGAAATTCATACTTTCCAAACCAGGCTTGAAAAAGGCCCGTAAAGCATCACAATTTAGTAAACGTTAATTCGTTACTGGACAGCAGAATACAAACGAAAACACTTTGCATCTTGCAAGGTGTTTTTTTCTATGAGAACTGGCGGTGCGCAATTAGGATAGCTCTAGCGACTTTAGTCGCATAGAGATATGCTATGCACAGTTGCCTCAAGAAAACAATGCTTCTTGGTCCACCCTGTTAGACAAGCTTCAAAACCAAGGAATCCAACAGATTTCTCTTGTAGTTACAGATGGCTTTAAGGGGCTTGAGCAGATTATCAGTCAGGCTCACCCATTAGCTAAACAACAATGTTGCTTAATTCATATTAGTCGAAATCTAGCTAGTAAAGTGAAACGAGCAGATAGAGCGGTTATTCTGGGGCAATTTATAATGATTTATCGTGCTGAAAATTTAGAAATGGCAGGACAAGCTTTAGAGGACTTTCTCGCCGAATGGAAACCAAAGTATAGGAAAGTCATGGAAAGTCTGGAGAAGACGGATAATCTTTTAACTTTTTATCAGTTTCCCTACCAGATTTGGCACAGCATGTATTCGACAAACCTCATTGAGTCTCTTAACAAAGAAATCAAACATCAAACGAAAAAGAAGGTTCTTTTTCCTAATGAGGAGGCTCTGGAACGTTACTTAGTTACGTTGTTTGAAGATTATAATTTCAAGCAAAGTCAACGAATCCATAAAGGGTTTGGTCAATGTTCTGATACACTTGAAAGCTTATTTAATTAACACTCCGTAACTCTACTTAAGTGTTTACACATAATTATTTACAGTATCAAAAAATAAAGTATATTGTTTTCATCATAATATAATTAAATATCAGTATAGAGAATTTTATCTATATATCAGATATCAGCAATTGCTTTTGCTGTCATTTTTCGCTACAATAGTTACAAGGAGGAAATAAACATGTTAAAAGAAGTATTAAACGTCGCAAAAGTTGCGAAAAAATCATCTCTCTTCTTAGGAGGGGTAGCATTTGGGACGCTTGGCTTGAAAGTCTTAGCAAGTAAAGAAGCTAAGAAAGGCTATTCTAAGGCCTTGGCTAAAGCTTACAAATTGAAAGATGGACTGGATGCATCTGTTTCTGTTGTAAAACAACACGGTGATGATGTTTTACAAGACGCTAAATATTTATACGAACAGGAAAAGAAAGAAGAACAATTAGATAGCCTGACAGGTGAATAATATGTCTTTTAAAGTGCTACACAGAGGATATCAACATATCCGATTATCGTCCTCGTTTTCACTGACCTTGGATATTCAAGATTATCTTCGTTCCTTGGCTAAAGATGAAAAAGGGATCGACTCTATTCAGTTTTATATGGATCAGCAGCACTTTACTCTACGTATGAAAGAAGGCTTCTCTGTATTAGAAAATGCAGAGGCCTTTTTAAAAAAAATTGACAAGGGGAAAGTTTCGGACTTGATGACTCTTCCCATTCGTAGAGAAGAGAGTGCTTATTCAATTGTATCGGGTGCAGCGATTAAGCGTTTGCTGTTTCGAAGTTTTGTACCCTACCCTATTCGTTATATTTGGACTTGTTATCAGGCTTTGGGTTATGTCAAAGAAGCCTATCAAACTTTAGCGCGCAAGGAACTAACCATGGAGGTCTTGGATTGTTCGGCCATTTTGTTGTCCTTGTTTATGAACCAATCCAAGACAGCTAGCAACATCATGTTTATGCTTGATTTGGGTAATCATCTGGATCAGTGGTCTTTAAAAAAAACAGCAACAGATTTGGAACAAAGCCTTCTTGCTAAAGAAAGTGATGTTTTCTTAGTGCGGGGAGACATGGTCATCAGCATCAAGAGTTCTGATGTTCAAGTAGGTGATGTATTAGTTGTCTCCCAAGGGAATGAAATCTTGTTTGACGGCCAAGTGGTTTCAGGATTAGGCATGGTCAATGAGAGTTCCTTGACTGGAGAGAGCTTCCCTGTTGAAAAGAAAGAGGGAGATTCTGTATGTGCGAATACTGTTTTGGAAACAGGAGAGTTAAGAATTCGTGTGACTGATAATCAGATAAACAGTCGTATTTTGCAACTCATCAATCTGATGAAAAAATCTGAAGAGAGTAAGAAGACAAAACAACGTCATTTTATTAGGATGGCAGACAAGGTTGTAAAATATAACTTCTTAGGTGCTGGTTTGACTTATCTGTTAACAGGTTCGTTTTCAAAAGCCATTTCCTTTTTATTGGTGGATTTTTCATGTGCTCTAAAAATATCCACACCTGTAGCCTACCTTACGGCCATAAAGGAAGGTCTAAATCGAGAAATGGTTATTAAAGATGGTGATGTATTAGAAAAATATCTGGAAGTGGATACTTTCTTGTTTGATAAAACGGGTACCATCACGACGAGTTATCCTTTGGTTGAAAAGGTTCTTCCTTTCGGAGATTATACTGAGAAAGATATTTTAAGAATAAGTGCATGTTTGGAGGAACATATCTATCATCCTATTGCCAATGCAATTGTTAAACAAGCTGAAATTGAAGGCATTGAACACGAAGAAATGCATGGCAAGCTTCAGTATATTGCAAGCAAAGGGATTAAATCGCAAATTGATGGTCAATCGGTTGTCATTGGAAATTATGTACTAATGCAAGACGAACAGGTAAGAATTAGTTCTGAGCAGCTGGCCTTGATTGAGCAATATAAGACTCATTACAATTTATTGTTTTTGGCTTATAAGAAAGAATTAATTGGGATGTTTTGTATCCACACTCCCTTGAGAAGCGAGGCGAAAGTTGCATTGAAAAAGCTAAAGCGCCAAGGGAAAAAACTGATTCTGGCAACTGGTGATACGTTGGCTAGAACAGAAGAGTTGGTTAAAGATCTGCCATTTGACAACGTTTATACTGATTTAAAACCAGATGGTAAGTTTCAGTTGGTTCAGGAATTACAGAAAGCTGGCCGAACTATTTTGATGGTTGGAGACGGGTTAAACGACTCTGCTGCCTTGACGCTTGCAGATATTGGGGTTGTGATGAATGAAAGTGCTGATATTTCTAAGCAGATGAGTGATATTTTATTATTAGATAATCGTTTAGATTTCTTCGAGGAATTGAATTCTTTATCTGAATCGTTGCAGAAATTAATTCAAAGAAATATTCAAGAAACAGTTGTAATAAATGGAAGTTTAATTGGATTTGGGTTGTTAAATTGGTTAAGCCCATCTAATCTTTCGATATTGCACAATCTGACTACTTTAAGAATCGTCCTTCGTAGTCTTTCTATTAAAAGTAGGTAAGAGACCGAGAAGCTGAGGTTATAAAAACTAAAAGGAGTTGTCTCATTTGAGAATAACGGCTCTTTGTCAACTGTAGTGGGTTGGTGGAAAATTATACCCTGGAGAGGACCAAATTGGTTCTCTCCTTTTAAATATTGAAAAAACCATTGGCAGTGGACATACTTTAAGACTATATATTTCTGAAACTAGTTTCACAATACAAATATTGACATGCAATTATTAATTGGTGGATTTTAAGTTGACATCTACAAAGCTTAATGTTAGAATACATTCAAAAATATATTTGAATGAGGTATTTTATGATTCAAAATGTTGTTACTTCAATAATCCTGTATTCTGGGACAGCCGTAGACTTACTTATTATCCTAATGTTATTTTTT
>NZ_JADMUH010000044.1 GCF_015546995.1 Streptococcus infantis | reverse complement strand
CAAAAAATCTAAAATTTAACTATTTAGGGTTTGTCACGAAAAGTGTGCACCATAAAAAAATAATTAAACATCTATTAGGCTCGTCGATAACAATGTGTAAAATTTTTAAATTAAGGAAGGTAGCAGGTTTGTCAAGAAAAGTGTGTAAGTAAAATTGATTAAGACATCTATTTAAGATATTTTTCAATACGAGATGTAAAAATTTCATTAACCATAAGTTGATTCAACACTTTTGACCAATCGCGAATGGTTCCGTTATTCCATTTCTTTTCTAGCTCTGTACAGCGTAAGTATAATAATTTGAATAAGGCGTTTTCATTTGGAAAGGCGCCTTTTTTCGTTACTTTGCGAAAACTTGAATTGATCGACTCTATCGCGTTAGTGGTATACATAATACGTCGTACATCACTTCCATAATCATATAATTGTTCTACAAATTTGAAGTTCCTTTTCCATACTTCAATAGCTCCAGGATACTGTTCCCATGTTCGACAAAAAGATTCAAAGGCTGCCGCTGCCGCTTTTAAATTTGGTGCCCCATATACTTTCTTTAATTCTTGTGTGAACTTTTTATAATCCTTACTAGGGACGTATTTAATGGAATTGCGGATCAGATGTACGATACATCTTTGAACAATGATCTTAGGAAATATTGCTTTGGCTCCTTCTTCCAGTCCACTAACTCCATCCATCGACATAAAGAAAACATCTTCTATCCCTCGTGCTTTCAATTCATCAAATATCTGCATCCAATAATTCTTACTCTCGCTTTCACTAAGCCATAATCCAAGGATATCTTTATGCCCATTCAAATCGTAGCCTAATATCGTGTATACAGCGCATTCTTTCGCCTCATAGCCACTACGCAATGTCACATACATACAATCTACGAACAAGAAGGCATAGCACTTCTTTAATGGTCTATTTCGCCATTCTTCTAGTTCTGGTAATATGGCATCTGTAATATCGGATACCATTTCATGAGAAATTGAAAATCCATAGATATCTTCTATTGTTTTTGATATATCACGTTGACTCATTCCTCGTGCATACATCGCCAATACTTTATCTTCTATTCCTGAAACATCTCTTTGTCGTTTTGATATCAGCTGTGGCTCAAAAGAGCCATCACGGTCTCTTGGTGTATCTATCGTGATATCTCCCTTTGTAGTATGAACAGTTTTTTGACCATATCCATTTCTACGATTCTGCGTTTGTTTATATTCTTTATTATTATTCTCATATCCTAAATGATGACTCATCTCACCTTGGAGCAACGATTCAAATATCGGACCAAAAAGTTCTTTGAGTGCTTCATCTGCATCTTCTGCTGATTGTGGATCAAATTGTTTTGCGATTTCTTGCGCGAGTGCTACTGTTTTTGGATCTCTTTTTATTCTTGCCATATGTTATTTCCTCTACTTTCTTTTATTGTATCATAAGCATATAAAAACTGTGTATCGTTAAGTCGTACGCTCTTAACTTACACAGTTTATTTTACACTCTCGAGAACATCCGTTATCACAGCCTTCATATTATCTTAAAATCCCA
>NZ_JADMUH010000043.1 GCF_015546995.1 Streptococcus infantis | reverse complement strand
AGCCCTCTGAATTTTACGGTAAAGAAAAAGGTGTTGTATACCATTCACGTTTTTATCGGATATTTAAATTATCGTGGGGATAAAACCTGCCTCTAAATTATCATGGGGTTTACAGAGAGCTTACCTTTAAACTATTGTGGGGTGGGTTCTTTTGTTCATTTCACAAAAAAACCTTTCGTTGTAGAATATCATTGTCAAACATTATTCTTAACGAAAGGAGTGGTTTTCCACTATGGATATTATAACAGATTTATTGAATATACCTCAAGAAGATGTTTTATCCTCTTCCTCTTCTCAAAGTGAAAACGGTTCTTTGATTATCGACATTACTCTCGTATCTAAAAAGTTTAGCTGTCCTTCTTGTGGTTCTTATTCCACACATATTAAAGACTATAGAACTAAATCTATTACCCATTCTGCGCTGAACAGCCGTTCTTGTCTGATACGCTATCGTGCCAGACGCTTTGTGTGCGCTGTATGTGTCAGAACTTTTTTTGAATCAAATCCCTTCCTGCCTTCCGGGCATACTATAAGCAGCCTTACTGTTCTTAATGTGCTGAATGAGCTGAAAGAGTCAAATTCTACTTTCTCCAGCGTTGCACGGCATAATTATATTTCTCCAACTAAGGCTCAGGAAATCTTCGATCTTTATGTCCGTATAAAGCGTAGAACTTTTCCTAAAATCATATGTATCGATGAAGTCTATGCTTTGAAGGATAATCATAGTAAGTATGTCTGCCTTCTTCTTGATTTCAAATCTCATCAGCTGATTGATATGCTTCCTGAGAGAAAAAAGTATTCTCTTCTCAATTACTTTGAAAGGATTCCTACAGGTGAAAGATCAAATGTCCAATACTTCATTATGGATATGTATCAGCCATATAGAGATGTTGTTCATTTCCGTTTTCCTAAAGCCAAAATTGCTGTAGACTCTTTCCATGTTGTTAAAAATATCAATGATTCCCTAAATGCAGTCAGGGTCCGTATTATGAAAGGATATAAGTCAAACACTGTAGAATATTATCTGCTGAAGAATTTCAACTGGCTTCTTCTTGAAAAAGAAGTACGAGAAGGTAAGCGCAGGTTCAATAAACGGTTAAATCAATATATCAATTATCCGCAGCTGCTTGACCGCATATTGGCTATATCCCCAGAATTAAAGGAAGCCTATCAGATCAAAGATAGATACCTTCTCTTCAATACATACAGCGATTTCAGTAATGCAGAAAAAGATTTCAATGAGATGATGTCATTGATACGAAAATCTCATATTCCTGAAATAGTAGTAATCCATAAAATGTTGAATAACTGGAAAGAAGAAATCATCAATTCTTTTATTCTCGTAGATGGAAGACGGTTGTCGAATGGCATCATGGAATCTCGTAACTCTATTGTAAAACTGATCAAGAAAACGGGTAATGGATATGTGAATTTCGCGCGCTTCCGTAACCGTTGTATGTACTGCATGAACAGAGATGCACTGCCTTGCCTCTCTGATGCACAGCTTCCAATCAGAATGAACGGAAAGAAACGCGGTACCTATAAAAAATAACTATCATGCATACAATGTTTGACATATAAAAAAGAAGTAATTTGTTCATTCCCGAACCTTATTACTTCTTTTTTGAAACCCCACAATAATTTAGAGCCTTTTTTCGCTCAACCCCACGTTAATTTAGAGCCCCGTAATTTGTTTGTATCTTTCTTCTTACTATTTAAACGCATTCTTGAATTTTTCAAATGGACTTTCATGATCTTTACGATTACGT
>NZ_JADMUH010000042.1 GCF_015546995.1 Streptococcus infantis | reverse complement strand
TCCCTTTATTATATATGTTTATCTAATAGGAATAAAAAAGTATGATAAGTACAAGGCTATTTTTATCAGTCTACTATTATCTTTATTATATCATAGCACTCATACTTTTTTATCAGTAACTTTATCTTCCATAACAGGTGATTCTTTTGTAACAAAATATGAAAATTTCTTCTTTTTAGTAGTATTATTACTAACTTATTTTGCTATAAAAAAAATTATTACTTATTTTCACCTTGAACTTAATTATTTTGACAAAGACTACCTCTATCCATTTCTTAAGAAAGTTATACTTGCTTTCTTTGCTTTACATGTTCTATCATTCATTTCAGATATGGTGAGCACTCATACGCATTTTAACAGTTTTGGTAGTATTTTAGCAACAATTGTCTTTATTTGTTTACTGCTAATCTTCTTCGCAATGAATTCTCATAAGGTAGGAGTTGAAAAAGAAATAGCCCTAAAACAGAAAAAATTTGAACAAGAACATTTACAGACTTATACAGATGAAATTGTTGGTTTGTACAATGAAATCCGTGGATTTCGTCATGATTATGCAGGTATGCTTGTCAGTATGCAAATGGCTATTGACAGTAGAGATTTACAGGAAATTGACAGAGTTTACAATGAAGTTCTAGTTAAAGCTAATCAAAAATTACGTTCAGATAAGTATACATACTTTGATTTAAACAACATAGAAGATTCAGCTTTAAGAAGTTTAATTGCGCAATCTATTGTATATGCACGAAATAAGAACGTAGAGTTTACACTAGAAGTAAAGGACACTATCACAAAATTGTCAATCGATTTACTTGATCTTGTTCGTATGATGAGTGTTTTGTTGAACAATGCTGTTGAAGGTGCTGCAGAAAGTTATTTGAAACAAATGGAAGTTGCAGTGATTAAGATGGATTTGGAAACAGTTATCGTGATTCAAAATTCGTGTAAAATTACCATGACACCTTCAGAAGATTTGTTTGAACTAGGTTTTTCTACTAAAGGGAGAAATAGAGGAATAGGACTTAATAATGTTAAAGAAATTTTAGGTAAGTATGAAAATATCATTTTAGAAACAGAGATGGAAGATAGTACGTTTAGACAGATTATTAGATTTAAGAGAGAGTTTGAATGAAAGTATTAATTTTAGAAGATGTTATTCAACATCAAGTCAGATTAGAAAGAACCTTGGATGAAATTTCAAAGGAATTAAATATTCCTATTTCTTATAAAACAACAGGTAAAGAACGAGAATTTAAGGAATATATCGAAAATGATGAATTAAACCAACTTTATTTTCTAGATATTGATATTCATGGAGTTGAGAAAAAAGGATTTGAAGTCGCACAGTTTATTCGTCACCACAATCCCTATGCAATTATCGTATTTATCACTAGTAGATCAGAATTTGCTACCTTAACTTACAAATATCAAGTATCAGCCTTGGATTTTGTTGACAAAGATATCAATGATGAATTATTTAAGAAACGTATTGAACAGAGTATCTTATATACCAAGAATATGTTACTTGAAAATAAAGATGTTGTGGATTATTTTGACTATAACTACAAGGGAAATGATTTGAAAATTCCCTACCATGATATTTTGTATATTGAAACAACAGGAGTATCTCATAAGTTAAGGATTATTGGTAAGAATTTTGCCAAAGAATTTTATGGGACTATGGCGGATATTCAAGAAAAAGACAAAGATACGCAAAGATTTTATTCCGCTCATAAGTCATTTCTTGTCAATGTAGGAAATATTAGGGAAATTGATCGAAAAAATTTAGAAGTGGTTTTTTATGAAGATCATCGTTGTCCGATTACCCGTCTCAAGGTTCGGAAATTAAGAGATATTCTGGAGAAAAAATCTAAAAAGTGATTGACAATTAGTAAGAAATTGATATAATGGTTATATCTGCTACAGATAGATGGTCCGTTGGTCAAGGGGTTAAGACACCGCCTTTTCACGGCGGTAACACGGGTTCGAATCCCGTACGGACTATATTATCCGCCATAGCTCAGTTGGTAGTAGCGCATGACTGTTAATCATGATGTCGTAGGTTCGAGTCCTACTGGCGGAG
>NZ_JADMUH010000041.1 GCF_015546995.1 Streptococcus infantis | reverse complement strand
ACACCTTGACTGTTATGGCAAGTGAGGTGAACTAGTATGTTTCGATTAACCAATAAGTTGGCCATATCCAACTTAATCAAAAACCGCAAACTCTATTATCCGTTTGCTTTGTCTGTCATTTTGGCAGTCACAATTAGCTATCTCTTTTACTCCCTAGCCTTTAATCCTAAAATTGTGGATTTACGTGGTGCATCTGCTATACAATTTACCCTACAACTAGGGCTTGTCGTTGTGACACTTGCATCTGCCATTATCGTTCTTTATGCCAACAGTTTTGTCATGAAAAATCGCTCCAAAGAACTGGGTGTATATGGCATGCTGGGCTTAGAAAAACGCCACTTGATTGGTATGACCTTTAAGGAACTCTTGATATTTGGGCTAGTAACAGTCACTGCCGGAATTGGGATTGGTGCCCTCTTTGATAATCTGATTTTCGCTTTGCTACTTAAACTTGCAAAGATGAAGGTAGAGTTAGTTGCAACTTTCCAATGGTCCGTAGTGCTTTCAATCCTTCTGGTATTCGGTTTTATCTTTTTAGTCATCGTTTTCCTGAACGCTGTACGCATTATCCGTATGGATGCTCTCCAGCTTTCTAGAGAAAAAGCGAAGGGTGAGAAGAAGGGGCGTTTCCTAGTTCTTCAGACACTTGTAGGGCTAATGGCTCTGGGAAGTGGTTACTACCTAGCACTAAGCGTAACAGATGCTTTCAAAGCTGTCGCTACTTTCTTTATTGCGGTTATGTTAGTTATTGTAGGGACCTATCTCTTATTCAATGCTGGTATTACAGTTTTCTTACAGTTGCTCAAGAAAAATAAGAGATATTACTACCAACCCAATAACCTCATCTCTGTTTCTAACCTTATCTTTCGTATGAAGAAAAATGCTGTCGGATTAGCAACCATTGCCATCCTTTCAACCATGGTTTTAGTTACTATGTCAGCAGCTACTAGTATCTACAACGGATCTGAGAATATGAAAAAACTCATGTATCCTCACGATTTTGATGTTAAGGGACAACATGTAGAAGTTGAAGATTTAGACAAGCTTTTGACTCAATACGCTAGCGAAAAGAACCTAACCATCAGCAATAAGGACGTCCTCAGTTATGCAAGTTTCGGTCTTTCGAGTCAAGAGGGGACCAAATTAACCATCTTTGAAAAAGGGCAAAACAATGTCATGCCTAAGACGGTCTTCTTAGTTTTCGACCAAAAAGATTACGAAAAGATGACTGGTCAGAAATTGAACCTCACTGGAGATGAAGTAGGGCTATGGGCTCGAAACGACCAACTTAAAGATCAGAAAGCATTTAGTCTGAACAATCAGAACTATACAATCAAGGAAGCAATCCAGCAGGATTTTATTGCCAATCATGTTTCTAATCCCTATGTACTATTGGTATCGGATTATAACTATCTTGTAGTAGCTGATATTCAAAGTTTTTTGGAACAGTACCAGGATTCAGCTGTATACACACAGCTCTACGGTGGTATGGATGTAACAGCTAGTCTAGAGGAACAGTTAAAGCTATCTGATGATTTTGAGGAGTTTGTAAATAATTTTAGTCATAATCTCAAAAATGAAGACGGCATGGTTTATGGTGGAGGCACTGCAAGTGACGCAATTGCCCAAATGAATGCTCTCTTTGGAGGAGTTCTCTTTATTGGTATTTTCCTCTCTATCATCTTTATGATTGGAACTGTACTCGTTATCTACTATAAACAAATCTCAGAAGGTTATGAGGATCGTGAACGCTTTGTCATCCTACAAAAAGTGGGCTTGGATCAAAAACAAATCAAACAAACCATTAACAAGCAGGTCTTGACTGTTTTCTTCCTCCCTGTAATCTTTGCTTTCCTACACTTGGCTTTTGCCTATCATATGTTAAGTTTGATTCTTAAGGTCATTGGGGTAGTAGATACAGCTATGATGTTAAGTGTAACACTTTCTATTTGTGGTATCTTTGCCCTCATCTACGTACTTATCTTTATGATTACTTCAAGAAGCTATCGTAGAATTGTTCAAATGTAAAAACAGAAACATCAAAAAAGAGAGTGGGACAGAAATCGTTAATTCGTTAGAATTCGATTTCGTTGTCCCACCTCCGCACAGTTGAGTAGGACTGTAAAATCTGATGAAATCAGCGTAGTAGAGCCCACTCAACCACTGCGTCTTGCTCGACAATCCAAAGACAATTGAGAGGCTAGG
>NZ_JADMUH010000040.1 GCF_015546995.1 Streptococcus infantis | reverse complement strand
CCAAACCTCGCCGTCGATGTGAACTCTTGGGCGAGATCAGCCTGTTATCCCCAGGGTAGCTTTTATCCGTTGAGCGACGGCCCTTCCATTCGGCACCGCCGGATCACTAATCCCGACTTTCGTCCCTGCTCGACCTGTTTGTCTCGCAGTCAAGCACGCTTCTGCATTTGCACTCGTCGATTGATTTCCATCCAATCTGAGCGTACCTTTGGGCGCCTCCGTTACTCTTTGGGAGGCGACCGCCCCAGTCAAACTGCCCACCTGACACGGTCCCTCATCCCGCTTAGGGATGCAGGTTAGAATTCCAATCAGACAAGAGTGGTATCCCAACAGCGACTCCTCATACACTGGCGTGCATGTCTCTTTGTCTCCCACCTATCCTGTACATCTCTGATCGAAACTCAATATCAGGCTGCAGTAAAGCTCCATGGGGTCTTTCCGTCTAGTTGCGGGTAACCTGCATTTTCACAGGTACTAAGATTTCACCGAGTCTGCTGCCGAGACAGCGCCCAAATCGTTACGCCTTTCGTGCGGGTCAGAACTTACCTGACAAGGAATTTCGCTACCTTAGGACCGTTATAGTTACGGCCGCCGTTCACTGGGGCTTCAATTCATTGCTTCGTATCGCTACTGACAAATCCTCTTAACCTTCCAGCACCGGGCAGGCGTCACCCCCTATACTTCGTCTTGCGACTTTGCAGAGAGCTGTGTTTTAGTTAAACAGTCGCTTGGGCCTCTTCACTGCGGCTTACTTTCATAAGCACTCCTTCTCGCTAACTTACGGAGTCATTTTGCCGAGTTCCTTGGCAACAGTTCTCTCGCTCACCTCAGGATCCTCTCCTTGCCCACCTGTGTCGGTTTTGGTACGGGCCGCTATGGAATATACTAGAAACTTTTCCTGGAAGCTGGCTACATATGCTTCAGTACTTGCCCTTGGGCGTTCCCTTACCTTTCACGCTTTACATCCTGATGACGCATTTCACTGCCATCCTGCTATACGCTTCGCCCACAATCCATTTAGTGGGTCATACTTACCTTCTCCGTCATTCCTTCATTTCCATCGCGGGTACAGGAATATCTGCCTGTTTTCCATCCACTACGCCTTTCGGCCTCGCGTTAGGTCCCGACTTACCCAGGGCGGACGAACCTTCCCCTGGAATCCTTGGGCTATCGGTGTGTAGGATTCTCACCTACATCTCGCTACTCACACCGGCATTCTCACTTCTATGCGCTCCACCACTCCTCACGATATGGCTTCCACGCTGCATAGAACGCTCCCCTACCACTTGTATTCCTACAAATCCGCAGCTTCGGTAGCATGCTTAGCCCCGGTACATTTTCGGCGCAGGGTCACTCGACTAGTGAGCTGTTACGCACTCTTTGAAGGGTGGCTGCTTCTGAGCCAACCTCCTAGTTGTCTGTGCATCCCCACATCCTTTTCCACTCAGCATGCATTTTGGGACCTTAACTGGCGGTCTGGGCTGTTTCCCTTTTGACCATGGACCTTATCACCCACGGTCTGACTGCCGGGCATATCTTATGGCATTCGGAGTTTGATTATACTCAGTACCCCGGGATGGGGCCATCGTACATTCAGTGCTCTACCTCCACATGACTAAGCCTCGACGCTAGCCCTAAAGCTATTTCGGGGAGAACCAGCTATATCCGTGTTCGATTGGAATTTCTCCCCTAGCCACAACTCATCCGCCAACTTTTCAACGGGGGTCGGTTCGGTCCTCCATTCAGTTTCACCTGAACTTCAACCTGGTCATGGCTAGATCACACGGTTTCGGGTCTATGTCATCGTACTCTCGCCCTATTAAGACTCGCTTTCGCTTCGGCTCCGCATCTCCTGCTTAACCTCGCACGATAACATAACTCGCCGGTTCATTCTACAAAAGGCACGCCATCACCCTTTAACGGGCTCTGACTTCTTGTAGGCATACGGTTTCAGGTTCTCTTTCACTCCGCTCCCGCGGTTCTTTTCACCTTTCCCTCACGGTACTGGTTCGCTATCGGTCACTTGTTTATATTTAGCCTTGACGGATGGTCCCGCCTGCTTCCGACAAGATTTCTCGTGTCTCGCCGTACTCAGGATCCCACTAGGCTTCACATCGTTTTCGGATACGGGACTTGCACCCCCTACGGTCGGCCTTTCAATGCCGTTCTCCTAACAATGCTCTTGCCATATCGTGGTCCTACAACCCCATCTCTAGAGATGGTTTGGGCTCCTTCCCTTTCGCTCGCCGCTACTCAGGAAATCACTTTTGTTTTCTTTTCCTCCGGGTACTTAGATGTTTCAGTTCTCCGGGTACCTCTCTCATGGACTATGGATTCATCCATGGATGCCATCCTATTACAGATGACGGGTTTCCCCATTCGGATATCGACGGATCTTTGTGTACG